>QKCP01000036.1 GCA_003246855.1 Ilyobacter polytropus | reverse complement strand
AAGACCAGACTGGGCTACAAGAATGTTCCCTAACCTGCCTCCGTTACCTGTTATAGTACCTATCATAGCTGCTTTAGCAGTTGGAGCAATAGTTGGACTTATAAATGGTTCGTTTGTAGCTTTTACCGGGATACCTCCTTTCATCGCAACTCTAGGTATGATGACGGCTGCCCGTGGATTTGCGCTACTATATGCTGATGGACGTCCTATAAGTAGCTTGACGGATTCTTACAACTTCATAGGACAAGGATCTATAGCTGGGCTTCCAGTACCGGTACTTATACTTGCTGTTGTCGGCGTGATATCCTACATCATGCTTAACCACACTAAGTTTGGTAAATATCTTTTCGCTATTGGTGGAAATGAAAACGCTGCATATGTATCTGGCGTTAACATCAAAAAATACAAAGTGTTAGTTTATACATATGGATCTCTATTAGCTGGTCTATCTGGTATAGTTTTATCTTCTAGGATAAGTTCTGGACAACCTGGACTAGGACTTGCTTACGAGTTGGACGCAATCGCGGCAGCTACAATCGGTGGAACTTCTCATTCTGGTGGGATAGGAACTATCGGTGGAACTATCATAGGTGCTCTAATAATCGGGGTACTTAACAATGGACTGGATCTGCTAAACGTATCTGCTTACTGGCAACAAATCGTAAAAGGGGTTATCATAGTTGGAGCTGTTGTACTAGATGTTCGTAAAAATGCTAAGAAAAAATAGTTGATGATTTAAAAGACTGCTTTTGCGGTCTTTTTTTTATTGCAGAAAACGACGGCTGAGAAAATTATCTAAAATAGGTTGACAATTAACCGTTAAAAGGGTATAATTTAACCGTAGACTGAGTTGCTTGTGTTTGTGACTTTACTACACCGGGCTAGAATAGAAGGCCTGAGTTAACAGAGGGCGAAATTGCCTGGAAAAATAGGGAGGGTTGTATAATGAAGAGGGGAATTCAGTATGCTAAGGATAAAAAAACTGAGGCAAAAAAAGATGGCAAAGCTAGATATGTAGAGAGCCATGTGATTAGAAGAAGAATCGCTGCTAAATAATTGCCAATTAAATATTAATATAAAAAGGAGCCTTCAATACAGGCTCCTTTTTTATTTTTATAAATGTACATATGTTTTGAATATTGTTTGTAAAGGTAGCGTGTAAAATGGTATAATTTTTCCTAAGGTAAGATTAAGTTTGGAGAATTAGATTTATTTAAGGTATACACTGTGATGAAAATATGAGTTTGCGTGAGGATATTTGATTTTGGAGGATTAATGGAAAAAAGAGTTTTGATAGGTATGAGTGGAGGTATAGACAGCTCGGTTGCCGCCTATTTGTTGAAAAAAAATGGATATGATGTGATCGGTGTAACCCTCAAGCACTTGGGGGATAAAGCCGGCAGTGGAGATACGAAAACATGCTGTTCGTTGGATGATATATACGATGCGAAGATGGCCTGCTACCAGATAGGGATACCGCACTATGTTATGGACGTGCAGCAAGAGTTTGAAAAAGAGGTAATAAATTATTTTGTATGCGAATACAACAAAGGGAATACTCCATCTCCCTGTGTTGTGTGTGACGAAAAGATAAAGGTGAAAAAGATGCTGGAGCTAGCCGACAGGATGGATGCTGCTTATATAGCAACAGGGCACTACTGTGATTTAGGATTTTTCGGTGAAATGGACGGGTATTTTCTGAAAAACTCCAAGGATGAAAAAAAAGACCAGACGTACATGCTGTATAGGGTAGATGGGGATAGTCTGAAAAGGATGATTTTTCCTCTGAATGATATGGAAAAGAGTCAGGTGAGGGAGCTTGCGAAAGAGGTCGGTCTAAAGATTCATTCAAAAAAAGATAGCCAGGGGATATGTTTTGCACCTGAAGGATATGAAGAGTATTTGAAAAGAAGTTTGGGAGAGAAAGTAAAGCCAGGACATTTTTTGGATAAAAATGGCTTGTTTATCGGAAATCATAAAGGGTACCAGTTATATACAATAGGTCAAAGAAGAGGATTGGGACTTAATGTGGGACGGCCTTTTTTTGTGGTGGATATACTGCCTGAAAAGAATGTGGTAGTACTGGGAGAATTTTCTGATCTTTTTAAGAGGAAGGTAGAGCTGAAAGAGTATAAATTTAATATCCCGTTAGAAAAACTTTTAGGTATGGATTTAATCGCAAGGCCAAGGTTTTCAAGCAGAGGGAACGCTGGAAAGTTAAAAATTGAAAATGAGAAACTTTATTTCGAGTACAGTGAAGCCAATGCAGAAAACTCTAGGGGGCAACATGTGGCTGTATACCACAAAGAGTTTCTTATGGGTGGAGGAGTAATAGTATAAAGAAGATCAAAGGGGTGTAATTATGGGTATATGTGATGTGATTGAAGAAAAAGAACTTGATGGGGTGCTTATAACTAACCTGAGCAATCTAAGATATTTTACAGGTTTTACCGGCACTACGGGTGTGGCTCTCGCGCTTAAAGATGCAAAGTTTTTCTTTGCGGATTTCAGATATGTAGAGCAGGCAAAAAAACAAGTGGTACCCCGTGGCTACCTAGTTGTGGGAGTTGAAAGAGATTTGCTAAATAAAGTCACTGAATATATAAAGGACGGTGGCATCAAAAAGCTTGGGATAGAAGACCTCGACGTAAGCGTTGCAAAATATAGGGTTTATCAGGAGAAATTCGGGGGTGTAGAGCTCATAGGTTTGGGAGACAGTCTTTTGAAGTGCAGGATGGTGAAAACGGAGGAGGAGTTAAATCTCATAAAAAAAGCTGCCGAGATAGCCGATGAAGCTTTTTCTAAAATACTTCCAAAAATAAAAGAGGGTGTAAGTGAAAAGGAACTGGCAAACGAACTGGAGTATGAGATGAAAAAACTAGGAGCTGACGATAAATCATTTGAAACCATCATAGCCTCCAACTACAGATCGGCGATGCCCCACGGTGTTGCCAGTGAGAAACTCATCGAGAAAGAAGGTTTTGTAAAATTTGATTTTGGATGTTTCTACAAAGGGTATGCATCGGATATGACCAGAACAGTTTACTATGGAGATAGCATAAGCTCAAAGCACCTTGAGGTGTATAATACGGTTTTAGAAGCCCAAAAGCTTGCTGTTTCCAAGGCAAAGGCTGGGATGGAAGTTAAAGAATTGGATAAAGTGGCCAGGGATTATATAATCCAAAAAGGTTATGGAGAAAATTTTGGGCACGGTTTGGGGCACGGGATAGGGCTCGAAATACACGAGTATCCTTATGTCTCAAGTAATGCAGAAAACATAGTGCTGCAAGAAAACATGGTGGTGACAATAGAACCCGGTATATATATAGAGGGTTTTGGAGGAGTCAGGATAGAAGATGATGTCATAATAAAAAAAGATGGATGTGAAATAATAAATAAAACTTCTAAGGAACTAATAGTTATAAAATAAAGAGACAGAAGCTTAAGCTTCCGTCTCTTTATTTCTATGCTATTTGAGCCTCGGATGCAGTTTCCAGACTTTCTACAGGTTTTCCTATGAACCTAACAATCAAAAGGATTGAAATTATAGATCCGGGCAAAACAGCCCAAATAGAGATCCCCAAACCTACAGGAAGGTATCCAAAAATCACAGATATAATTCCCACTACCACTGCGTAAAAGAGTTGGGTCCTAGTATGGTCCACATGGTCGCAGGAAGTTCCCATGGAAGAAAGGATAGTCGTATCGGATATAGGTGAGCAGTGATCCCCTAAGATAGCTCCTGTCAATACTGCACTTACATTCATAATTATGAAGGAGTACAGTTCTGAGCCGGCTAATCCGCTGTTTATACCCACTGCGTTTGCTAGTGGTATTGTAAGCGGCATAAGTATCCCCATGGTGCCATATGAGGTGCCGGTGGAGAAAGAGATGATTGAACCTAGAATAAATATTATAGAAGGTAAAATAAACTTTGGAACCGAGTCCGAAAGCAAAGAAACCAAGTAAGCAGAAGTTCCGAGTTCTTTTATGACGCTGCTAAGAGACCAAGCAAGCAAGAGTATTACCCCTGTTATCACAAGTGACTTCATGCCGCCCATCCAGATTTCCAGAGCTTCTGCAAACTTAAACATTTTTTGTGATACTCCCATGACTGCTGCTACGATGGACGCCAAAAGCGCCGCTTGAAAAAGAACGATGGAAGCATCCGAAGCTCCGAAAGTCTCTCTTATAGCGTAAAAAGAGATTGGGGCGTCATGCACTCTTGATAAAACCTCGCCTTCAAGATAGGAGAGACCGTTGAAGTAGAACCCTACAAATGAAGCTGTTATTAGTATCCCTATTGGAATAAGGGCGTTCCAGATAGAAAGCTTTGTCCTTTCGTCCGGTTGGAACTCTTCAGATTCGCTATTTGCCATTGGTTGGGCACCTGGCTCTAAGAGTTGGCCTGTGAGTCTAGCTCTTTGTTCAGCTCTGTACATGGGACCGAATTCTCTTAAAAAGTAAGCTGTGAAAAATACGAAGCACAGCATAAGTATATTGTAAAATCTATAAGGAATAGTTTCCATAAAAATTCCGTATGCATTTATACCCTCTAGTCCTATAGATGCAAAGCCATCCTTTATAAGGGAAACCTCATAACCTACCCAGGTAGACACAAGGGCTATACCAGCAATTGGAGCAGCAGTGGCGTCGACTAAAAAAGCTAATTTTTCCCTGGAAATACTCATTTTATCGCTTATTGGCCTCATTATTGGCCCGACTATAAGAGAATTGGCGTAATCGTCGAAAAAGATAAAAATACCTAGAATCCAGGTGATTATCTGAGTGCTGACTGGTGACTTGGCCCTTTTGGCAAGAGCCTCTGCAACGGCCTTTGCCCCGCCCATTTTTGAAACGAGCGCAACAAGGCCTCCAATTGTAAGGACCTGAAGTATTATGCCGGCATTCCATGAATCTGCCATGGAGGAGATGATGCTGCTTACTATATCTAGAAAACCTTTGTTAAGAGCACTGAATATATTTGTATCATGTATATTCAGTAAAAAAGTTCCTGTGAATATCCCTATGAAGAGAGAGGTTATTACATTTTTAGTTATGAAAGCCAGAGCTATGGCAACTAAAGGTGGAAGAAGAGTTAAAAAACCTAAACTATCAGCAGTTGTTGGAGTTTCGCTTGAAAACGTCAATATTGACAGAATTAAAAACGAAACGACAAAATAAATTTTATTCATGTGAAACCTCCTAAAAAAAATTGAAAATAAAAAAGTCGCCTGGGAGCCACCCGGCAACTATAACAAATGGATTATAGATACCTAGACAGCACATCACCGAAAAATGAAGACGGTGACAGTGGTGCGGATATTTTCCGAACCCCCAGAATAAATCTTTAGGCAAAAGATTCATTCTTCGGCAAATCCCCCTTTCACTGGGCATCAAAATCGGCCTACGACTCCGCCATGCTAATATTGAGATTTGCAGCCTCTATCTTAAGTAGAGATATTTTTTATTTTTAAAATTATATCAGATAGAATGTGGTGAGTCAATATTAAAAATTAATAATTTTTTATAAAACCTATTTGATAAGAATGGAAGGGAATGAAAAAAAGGAAAGGTTCGTATTGGAAACACTAACCTTTATTAAGAAAGTAAAGTCCGGAAACGAATGAGTTATTAAAAAAAAATTAAAATACAAAAACTGTCTGATTAAAGAGGATTTTGGTATTTGCTGAAAAGTTTGCGTTTTTTTTTTAGCACTCCTATATGTAGGTGGCTAATTTTTTTTGAAAATCTATTGACAAAAAATTCAAAATGGAGTATATTTAAACCAAAGAATTAGCACTCCGGAGCTAAGAGTGCTAACAAGAGGTGGTTGCATGTCTCTGTCAGATAGAGAAAAGCAGGTTCTGGCTGCCATAATAGATCACTACCTATCAAGTGGGGATACAGTTGGTTCTAGAACTTTGGTTAAAAAATATGGAATGAATTTTTCTTCCGCTACAATAAGAAATGTAATGGCTGATCTTGAGGATATGGGATATATAGTCAAAACCCATACGTCATCTGGTAGGGCCCCTACGGATAGGGGTTATAAATTTTACCTGAATGAACTCATAAAGATTGAAAAGTTGTCTAGGGAAGAGATGGACAAGATCAACACGGCCTACGAGATTAAGATGAATGAGATAGAGTCTGTGTTGAAAAGAACCTCGAGGCTGCTATCTAAGTTGAGCACATATGCCGGCATAGCGATTGAACCGGACATTAAGAGGGAAAAGATAAAAAAGGTTGAATTGGTCCACGTCAATGACTATCTGGTTATGGCAGTAATAGTGATGGAGAACTCTGCTGTAAGAACCAAAAAAATTCAGCTTGAGGGTAAAATGAGTGAGGAAGAGATTTATAAAATCTCGAAAGAACTGAACGCAAAGATAAAAAGAGATGAGCTGCTGTCACACGAAGTGGAATATTTTATAAGAGAGAAAAACGAGAAGGGCGGCACCATAGTAGACACCCTTGAAAAAGAGGTCTACCAAGATGTGGAAGGAGCCTTTTTTGTAAACGGGACTTCTGAGATATTTAAAAACAAGAGTGTTGAGGAGGTTAAGGATGCTTTGGAGCTTTTTAGCCATAAAAAGAACCTTCGGGAGGTTTTTGAATCAATAGCTAGAAACCAAGGCAACGAAAAAGGCAAGGTACACGTCATTTTTGGGGACGAACTCAATATACATGGGTTGGAGGACTACAGTTTTGTTTACTCCGTGTATAGGATAGGGCAGTCCGAAGGAATAATAGGCGTCATAGGGCCAAAGCGAATGGCTTACTCTAAAACTGTTGGGCTTGTGGAATATGTTACTGATGAAGTCAATAAGGTAATAGATGAAATAGAAAGGGAAAAAGATAATGAGTGAAGAGATAAAAAAAGAGTTAGAAAATGAAAAGGAACTTGAAAATGAGGCTGTTGCAGAAGAGCAGGAGGCAGCGGATGAGAGTTTAGAAGATAAAATTAATAAGATAGAGGAAGAGGTTGAGGAGTGGAAAAACGCCTACCTTAGGCAACAGGCGGAGTTCCAAAACTTTACGAAGAGAAAAGAGAGAGAGCTAGATGAGCTTAGAAAGTATGCAGCCGAAAAAATCGTAGTGAAGGTTTTGGATGCCGTAGATAATCTAGAGAGGGCTATAGCCGCTTCATCAGAGAGCAAAGATTTCGATTCACTTGTGAAGGGCGTGGAAATGACGCTTGGGCAAATGCATGGGATATTAAATGCTGAGGGTGTAGAGGCGATAGAATCTGTAGGGATGGAATATGACCCGCACCAACACCACGCTGTAATGACGGAAGCGTGTGAGGACATGGAGGACAACCATGTTTTGATGGAGCTTCAAAAAGGATACAGGATGAAAGGCAAAATCATAAGACCAGCAATGGTAAAAGTTTGTAAAAAGTAGCCAATTTTGGTAAAAATAAATTTCACGATTGGGAGGTAAATTTAAATGAGTAAAATAATTGGAATTGATTTAGGAACAACAAACTCTTGTGTAGCGGTTATGGAGGGAGGAAACTTCACCATAATAACAAACTCGGAAGGTGCTAGAACTACTCCTTCGGTTGTTAACATAAAAGACAACGGAGAGATAGTAGTAGGAGAGGTAGCTAAAAGACAAGTTATAACACACCCAGAGTCAACTGTTCAATCAATAAAAACACATATGGGATCTGACCATAAAGAAAAAATACATGGCAAGGACTATACTCCACAAGAGATATCTGCTATGATCTTGAAAAAAATGAAACAATCTGCAGAAGACTATCTTGGAGAAACTGTAAAGGAAGCTGTCATCACAGTTCCGGCTTACTTTACTGATGCCCAAAGACAGGCGACAAAAGATGCAGGTGTTATAGCTGGACTTACAGTAAAAAGGATTATAAACGAACCTACTGCAGCAGCCCTTGCTTACGGACTAGACAAGAAAAAAGAGGAAAAAGTACTTGTATTTGACCTTGGAGGGGGAACGTTTGACGTATCTATCCTGGAAATAGGAGACGGAGTTATCGAGGTACTAGCTACTTCTGGTAATAACCACCTTGGAGGAGACAACTTTGATAAAACAATAGTTGAATGGCTGGCAAGTGAATTTAAAAAAGAAAATGGAATAGATCTTTTACAAGATAAAATGGCTTACCAAAGACTTAGAGATGCTGCTGAAAAAGCAAAAAAAGAACTTTCTACCACAATGGAGACTCCAATCTCGCTTCCGTTTATAACAATGGATGCTACAGGACCTAAACATTTGGAAGCAAGACTTACAAGAGCTAAGTTCAATGAACTTACAGGAAATCTTGTAGAGATGACTCAGGGGCCTACTAAAACTGCTCTAGAAGACGCAGGGTTAGAGCCATCTGATATCGATGAAATACTACTAGTAGGTGGATCTACAAGAATACCTGCGGTACAAGAGTGGGTGCAAGATTACTTTGGTAAGAAACCTAACAAAAGTATCAACCCTGATGAAGTAGTAGCGGCTGGGGCAGCTATCCAAGGTGGAGTACTTATGGGAGACGTAAAAGACGTACTACTTCTTGATGTAACTCCTCTTTCTCTAGGAATAGAAACACTTGGAGGAGTATTTACAAAAATAATCGACAGAAATACGACTATACCTGTTAAAAAATCTCAAGTATTCTCAACAGCAGTGGACAATCAGCCTGCGGTAACAATAAACGTACTTCAAGGTGAAAGGGCTAAGGCAGTAGACAACCATAAACTGGGAGAATTTAATTTAGAAGGGATCCCGGCAGCACCTAGAGGTGTACCTCAAATAGAGGTAACTTTCGATATAGATGCCAACGGAATCGCACACGTAACAGCTAAGGATTTAGGTACAGGTAAAGAAAACAAAGTAACTATAACAGGTTCTACAAACCTAAGCGAAGACGAAATAGAAAGAATGAAAAAGGATGCAGCCGCACACGAGGCTGACGATAAAAAGTTCAGAGAGTTAATCGATGCTAGAAATAAAGCTGATGCACTGATTGGATCTACTGAAAAAACTCTTAAAGAACATGAGAGCAAGGTAACAGAGGACGAGAAAAAGCAAATAGAAGAAGCGCTTGAAGAGCTTAAAAATGTAAAAGATGGTGAAGATAAAGAAGCCATCGATGCAGCGATAGAAAAACTTTCGCAAGCAGCTCACAAGTTAGCTGAAGAAATCTACAAAGAAGCTCAGGCACAAGCACAAGCGGGAGCTGGGCAAGAAGGGGAAGCTAAAAAATCAGACGACGAGGATGTAGCTGAAGCTGAAGTTGTAGAAGACTAAAATAAATAAGGAATAAAGAAATAGAGTGTGAAGAGGAATGGAGGTGACTCTATTCCTCTTCTTATAATTGAATTTAATTTGCAGGGGGGAGCCATGCTAAGACTTGTTGATATGACAAAGGAAGAGTTTGAAGTTATAAAGGGTAGGATGATAAGCGACTATGCAAAGGACAAGGTCAGGGCTGGACACTGGTCCCAGACAGATGCAATAGACCTGTCAAAGGAGACGTTTGAAAAAATATTGAACTCGGGAATAGAAACAGAGGGGCATTATTTTCTAAATGTCTACGATAAAGAGCAAAAAGTAGGATTTCTATGGGTGAACCTCATAGAAGAGGGGCTTTATTTGAATAATTTATTGGTCTATGATGAGTTTAAAAAGTCCGGTTATGAAAAAGAAGTAATACAACTTTTAGAGGAAAGAGCTAGGGAGCTGAGAGCTCAGAAAATATTCATGCATAACTTTGGTTATGATGAAAATACAGTAAGTCTTTATCAAGGGTTAGGGTACAAGGTAACCGATGTTTATTATAAGAAAAACATTTAGGGGAAAACTATTATGGAGGGAAGGCTTTATATTCAGCATGAAAAATTAGGCGTAATAGAGATCTGTGGATACGAGAATGCCATAACTTCGATAACGTTTGTAGAGTGTGCTGGTAAAGAAATTGAGACTCCGGTGACCTTTGAATGTAAAAAACAACTTTTGGAATATTTTTTGGGTTACAGGAAAAAGTTTAATTTTGAAAAACTTAAGTTTAAACTAAAAGGAACAGAGTTTCAAAAAATGGTGTGGGGATCACTTTTGAAAATCCCTTATGGAGAAACGATAAGCTACGGCGAGCAGGCGGAGCTTCTGGGGAGACCAAATTCCTATAGAGCTGTTGCGGCTGCTAACTCAAAAAATCCAATAAGTATAATATTTCCATGTCACAGAGTCCTAGGTGGAGACGGAAAGCTTAAAGGCTATTCGGGCGGTTTGAGAAAAAAAGATTACCTTATAAAGTTTGAAAAAAATATACAGGACAAAAGGAATGAGAAGCTAGAGTATTTGAAATGCTATTAATCCACTTAAAATAGATTTGAAAATATGGTATAATTCCTTGGAACTTCATGGAGGAAGGAGAAAACAATGTCTAAAAGAGATTATTATGAGATTTTAGGGGTTTCTAAGGACGCCACTGAAACCGAGATAAAGAAAGCATATAGAAAACTGGCTATGAAATACCACCCAGATAAATTTAGCCAGGCGAGCGAAGAGGAAAAAAGTGAGTCAGAAAAAAAGTTTAAAGAACTAAACGATGCTTACCAAATTCTTTCCGACAAGCAAAAGAGAGCTCAATATGACAGATTCGGTCATGCCGCGTTTGAGCAAGGCGGTACCGGAGGAGCCGGAGGTTTTGGTGGCTTTGGAGGAGGCTTTGAAGACCTTGGAGATATATTTAGCTCATTTTTTGGAGGAGGGACCGGAGGTTTCGGAGGTTTTGGCGAGACCAGGACTAGAGTACAACCGGGGGCCGACCTCAGATACAATATGGAGATAAGCCTCGAAGAAGCCGCCACCGGCATAGAAAAGGAGATCAAATATTACAGGACTGGGAAATGTCATACATGCAACGGAACAGGAGCTAAACCTGGAACTCAAATGAAAACCTGTTCTAAGTGTAATGGGCAGGGCAGGGTAAAAAGTGTACAGAGGACTATGTTTGGAAATTTTGAAACAGTTACTGAGTGTGACGCCTGCCAAGGTAAAGGGAAAGTACCTGAGGAAAAGTGTACAGATTGTGGTGGAAGTGGAGTTGCAAAAGAGAGAATCGTAAAAAAGGTGAAGATACCAGCAGGTGTAGATGAAGGACAAAGGGTTAGAATGAGCGGATACGGAGAGGCTAGCCCGACAGGCGGCCCTGACGGTGATCTATACATATATATTAAGGTAAAGCCTCATCCTGTATTTGAAAGAATGGATAATGATATAATATGTGAGGTGCCAATAAGCTACTCTACCGCAACAATTGGAGGAGAGATAGAGATACCTACTCTAGACGGGAAATTAAAAATGAAAGTCCCTTCTGGAACTCAAAATGGGAAAATCTTTAGGCTAAGGGACAAAGGTATACCTAACCCTAGGGGATATGGAAAAGGGGACCAGCTGGTTAAAATAGTTGTAGAGATACCTACAAATTTAACAGAGGAGCAAAAAGAACTCCTCATGAATTTTGAGAACAGTCTAAAAGACAGCAACTATAAAATGAAAAAGACATTTTTAGACAAGATAAAAGATCTTTTCAAATGAAAAATACTGAAGAAGCTCTTTAAAATTTAAGGGGAAGTATTTGAAAAATGTATCTTCATATGGTATACTTTATTTGACAGTAGCATTTACCTAGTATAAATGAGGAGGAAAAAATGTTAAACGAGTTTATATTACAAGCAGCTGAAGGAGCTCCAAAAGCTGGAGGATTTAGCCAAATATTCGCAATGGTTGCAATATGGGGAGCGATTATATACTTCCTTATGATAAGACCTAATAAGAAAAAGGAACAGAAACATAGAGAAATGATAGAGGCTTTAGAGCCTGGAGTAACAGTGATAACCAGCGGTGGAATAAAAGGCGAGGTTGTCTCTAAAGAGGATCAATTCGTTATTATAAGAGTTGATAAAGGCGTAAGGCTTACAGTGAAAAAAGCTTCTATTACTTCTATTTACACAAACTAATAATTTTAAACCGAAAACGACAATATAATGTTATATTGTCGTTTTTTAAATGGGGAGATAACTATGAACAAGATATTTTTAGTATTCTTTATTATGTCCAACCTTATGTTTGCTAATATGATAGAACTGGACAATATAAGATTGAACGGGAATCCACCTCAGCTAGTTTTTGACGTAAACGGCGATAAAAAGCCTGCATATGAGATAAACTATGATGAAAACAACAGGCTTTTATTTATAGAATTTTTCGACACAAAAGCTTCCAATGGATTTGCGGATAAGTTTGTAAACGGCAGCTACATAGACAAGATAAAAGTTGTGAAGTATGCCGCATCTACAGGGATTTTTGTATTTTTTAAGAAAAATGTTAACTACAAGGGTAGTTTTTGGAGCAACCCGATAAGGTACGTGCTAGATTTTTCTAGGAAAATAGATAAAAAGGAGTATACAGTTGTAATAGATCCAGGGCACGGCGGAAAGGACCCTGGTGCAATAGGCTTTGGCAAATATATGGAGAAGGACATAGTTCTTTCGGTTGCTAAAAGACTTGAGAAGGAATTAAAATCCGATTTCAACGTTGTCATGACTAGGGACAACGACCGATTTATACCGCTGTCGGAAAGGGCCAGGATAGGAAATAGGCAGCAAGCCGACATTTTCGTAAGCCTGCATGCTAATGCAAATGCCAACAACAACGCTAAAGGATTTGAAATATTCTACTACTCACAAACTTCTTCTGGTTATGCAAAAAAAGTGGCTGAGTTTGAAAACAGTGTTGGAGAGAGATTTGGAGAGAATACAAGTGATATAGCCAGAATAGCAACCGATATATCCTACAGAAAAAATAAAGAAGAGGCTATAAAATTTTCCAGGCAGCTGATGAATAAATACTGCGGGGATGTGGGATTGGAGAAAAGGGGAGATCACGGTGCTAACTTTGCAGTACTTCGTGGATTTAATGGTCCAGGAGTATTGGTGGAGCTGGGGTTCATAACCAATGAAGGGGACGTCTCTAAAATGAAGGAGTCAAATTATCAGGAAAAAATGGCGGAAAGCATAGCAAATAGTGTAATAAATTATTTTTACCAGTAAGGAGAGGCGAATTGAAAGTTAAATATATTTTACTTGGGATAAGTGTAATACTATGCCTGAGCACCTTTTATTTTTATAAAAAGTATGTTTTGGATTACAGAGAGAAATCTGTTAAGGTTAATTTTGAAAGAGAGTCAGAAGTGAAGCAATCTGAAAAGGAACTGGTGGATATCTTCATACCAAATGAAAATATGACCGGTCTTGAGAGTGTAGAGGTGGAGATACCTAGGGTAGACAGCGTAAATGAAAAAGCTGCACAGATATTTGAAAAATTAAGAGAAAATGTTAAGTTCATTGATGAAGACCTCAGCCTTATGAGTGTCTACTACACAGGGGGAGAGCTCTACCTTAATTTTAACGGGAGGTTTAAAAGTTTGGTAGAAGACAGTGACATCGAGCTACTGTTGATATATTCTCTAGTGAATTCTATGACTGAGATACCGAGTGTGGATATGGTGAAGTTTTTAGTGGAAGACAAGGAGTTAGACTCAGGAAATAAATTTTTGATGAACCAGTTTTTTAAGAGAGATTTGAACATATAAGGTGCATATAGCACCTTTTGTTTATAAGTCGACAATTTTGTGCTTAAAAAAACCTCAAAATCACTTGACAAAATATTTGGATAGGGTTATAATTATATTACAAAAAAAGAGAACGCGGTTTTATAATATAAAACTAGTAGGTATGAGGAGGTTATAATGGCAACAATAAGAATGACAATGGCACAAGCATTAGTTAAATTCCTAGACAACCAATACGTGGAATTTGATGGAAAACAAGAGAAGTTTGTAGAAGGGATCTTCACAATCTTCGGACATGGAAACGTAGTGGGACTTGGACAAGCTCTTGAAGAAGGAGATCACAGTATCAAAGTTCACCAAGGAAGAAACGAGCAAGGTATGGCTCATGTTGCAATGGGATATGCAAAACAAAAAATGAGAAAAAGAATTTACGCATGTACATCATCGGTAGGTCCAGGAGCGGCAAACATGGTAACTGCAGCAGCAACTGCAACTGCTAACAGAATACCTGTACTTTTCTTACCTGGTGACGTATTTGCAACAAGACAACCAGACCCAGTTCTACAACAAATGGAGCAATTTCATGATTTAACAATAAGCACAAACGACGCGTTCAGAGCAGTAAGTAAATACTGGGACAGAGTATCTAGACCAGAGCAACTAATGACTGCAATGATAAACGCAATGAGAGTACTAACTGACCCAGCAGATACTGGAGCAGTTACAATAGCTCTTCCTCAAGACGTGCAAGGAGAAGCTTATGACTACCCTGACTACTTCTTCCAAAAAAGAGTACACAGAATAGAGAGAAGACCTGCAACTGCAGAAATGATAAAAGACGCAGTTGAAATAATCTCTAAAAAGAAAACTCCTATGCTTATATGTGGTGGAGGGGTAAAATATTCGGAAGCTGCTGAAGTATTCAAAGCTTTCGCTGAAAAATTCAACATCCCATTTGCTGAAACTCAAGCAGGTAAAAGTGCTATAGTATGGGATCACGAGCTAAACCTTGGTGGAGTAGGAGAAACTGGAAGTTTAGCTGCAAATACAATCGCTAAAAAAGCAGACCTTATCATAGGGGTTGGAACTAGATATACTGACTTCACAACATCTTCTAAATGGATGTACCAACACCCAGATGTGGACTTCTTAAACATAAACGTAGCATCATTCGACGCTTACAAACTAGACGCTGTAAAAGTTGTAGCTGACGCGAAAGTTGCGCTTGAAGCTATAGCTACAGAACTAGAAAAAATAGGATACAAATCAGAATTCACAACAGAGATAGCAGATGCAAGAGAAGCATATATAAAAGAAATAGACAGAGTATACGCTGTAGAGTATACTGGTAAAGGGTTCGTACCTGAAATAGCTGACAGCATCGACCGTGAAGCTGTATTCAACGAATTCCAAGAAATCACTGGATCATGCCTTACTCAATCAAAAGTACTTGGAACTCTAAACGAAATGCTTAACAACGATGATATAATCGTAGGAGCAGCAGGAAGCTTACCTGGTGACCTTCAAAGAGCATGGAGACCAAAAGGAGTAAACACTTACCACATGGAATACGGATACTCTTGTATGGGATACGAAGTAAGTGCTACTTTAGGGGTAAAATTAGCTGAGCCTGAAAAAGAAGTATACACATTCGTCGGAGACGGATCATACATGATGCTTCACTCAGAACTTCCTACTTCAATCCAAGAGAAAAAGAAAATAAACGTAATCCTATTAGACAACATGACATTCGGATGCATAAACAACCTTCAAATGGAGCACGGAATGGGCAGCTACGGAACTGAGTTCAGATTCAGAAACGAAGCAACTGGTCAACTAGACGGTGGATTCGTACCTGTAGACTTCGCTATGAACGCGGCTTCTTACGGATGTAAAACTTACACTGTTAAAACTATAGAAGAGCTTAAGGCAGCTCTAATCGACTCTAAAAAACAAACAGTTTCTACTTTAATAGACATCAAAGTACTTCCTAAAACAATGGTTCATAAGTACGATGCATTCTGGAGGGTAGGAAACGCAGAAGTAGCTAAGAGCGAAAAAATATTAAAAGAAACAGCTAGAATAAAAGAAGCACTTAAAATAGCTAGACAATACTAATTATAATATGGGAACCGGGAAGCCGGTTCCTTTTTATTTGCCATCTAAGCCTCTATGTGCTAAAATTCAGTATACAAACTAAATAAATAGTAAAATTTTTGTTGAATTTAATCTATATAGGGGGTAAATATGGACTATACTATTTCTAATGGGATTGTAGAAGCTGTGATATCAGATAAAGGAGCTGAGCTCAAAAGCCTAAAGCTTTGCAATAATTGCGAAGAGTTTATGTGGGGCGCAGATGAAACTTACTGGGGAAAAAGCTCGCCTATACTTTTTCCATTTGTAGGGATAATTAAAGAGGGTACATACACCTACAAAAATAAAAGCTATAAAATGGATTCTCGTCATGGATTTGCAAGAGACAAAAAATTTCAAGTGGCAGAAAAGTCTGAAGACATGATCAGCTTTAAACTTTCTTGGGATGAGGCTAGCATGAAAATTTATCCTTTTAAATTTGAGTTTTATATATTATACAGTCTGGAGAGCAGCGAACTTAAAATTACATATTTAATAAAAAATCTGGATGAAGAAGAGATGTACTTTTCACTTGGTGCACACCCAGCATTTTCAATTCCAGTAGGGAGTGGCACGGAGATTAAAGATTATTACCTTGAGTTTGAAAACATAGAAAACGCCGAAGCGTTTGTTTTAGAAAATAATTTGGTAGCTGAAAAAAAACAGCCTTTTTTAAATGGGACAGATGTAATTTTCATGAAAGAAGACCTGTTTGAGAAAGATGCCGTAATATTTGAAGGATTAAAATCTAAAAGGGTGTCACTTAAATGCAGGTCTAAATCCAGAAAAGTTACTGTTGACTACAGTGACTTTAGATATATAGCTTTTTGGAATGTTCCCGGGGCACAGTTCGTGTGTATAGAACCATGGCTGGGTATAACAGATTTTTACAATTCTGACGGACGTCTAGAGAATAAAACCGGAATACAGAGAGTAGAGGGTAACGCAAGTTTTGAGGCAGTTTTGAAAATCGCAGTAGAAGCTTGATAAATTTTAAACTAAGGCGGCGCCAAGGGTTGGTGACCGCTTTTTTTATGGAATTTTTTAAACCATAGACTATAACGGGAAGAGTTCATTAAGAGCAGTGTTGATCCAGAACAAAAGGCAAAAAAAATATATAGATTTAACAGATATGTGGGTAAATAAACTCAGTATATTATTGATAAAAATTTAAGGAATATCCGGCGGTTTGTTGTATATGAATCTTATAAGGGCGGAGTATTTGGAAGAAACACTGCTACCAGTCATACATAACTGTTATTTTAAGGGTTTTTATGGTACACTATTATGAAATATGGAGATAAAACATATCAAGAAAGGGAATGGGATTATGGAGGAGATCAGAAGAAAGCTCAAAATGATGTTGAGCCCTAAAAGATATAAACATACAATGGATGTAGTTGAATTAGCCAAAGAGTTGGGGATAAGGTATTCTATAAATCTAAATAAAGTGGAGTTGGCAGCCCTTCTTCACGATTGCTCTAAGCAGTTTACCCTTCAAAAGATGAAAGAGTTGGTAAGGCAGGAGGTAGCCTTGGAAAATTACAGCCATCTGGGGGAGCTTGTACATGGTTTTTCAGGGGCCATATATGCGAGGAATGTTTTCGGGATAGAAGATTCGGATGTCTTAAATGCAATAAGGTTTCATACCATAGGAAGAAGGGGGATGTCGGAGCTCGAAAAAATAACATACATAGCCGACGCCATTGAACCTAGCAGAAACTTTGCAGAGGTGGACAAGATAAGGAAACTGGCTTTTGTAGACTTAGATGAAGCCGTTCTAATGGAAGCTGACAGAAAGATAGAGTACCTTATAAGAAGAGAGGTAGTTATACATCCTTATACTGTGGATATGCGTAACCATATACTGGAGAAGCTGAAAAAAAGGAGAGTAGGACAATGAGTGGGATAAAAAGAGAACGTGACTTGGAGTTTCTAATAAGTTACTTAAAGATGAATAAAGCTATGGGAGCCAGCGAGATAAGTAAAATATTGAACTGGTCACCAAAGTTTAAAAAAGAAAACAGAAAACTCCTGGAAGAGTGGGAGAGTGAAGGGTATATAATGCAGGTGCGTGGCGGAAGGTATACAGTTCCTGAAAAATTGGGTTACGCATGTGGCAGACTTGAGATTGTAAAAAATAAATTTGGTTTTGTAGATACGGCGGAAGAGGGGATATTTGTACCGAAATCCAAATTCGGAGGGGCACTTTCAGGGGACACCGTTATGGTAAACATAATAAAGGTTGGAGATGGCGGTAAGAAAAAAGAGGGAGAAGTCGTAAGGGTCATAAAAAGAGAACAGGACAGGGTAATAGGGATATTCCAAAAAAGTGTTAACTTCGGCTTTGTGATACCCACGCAATCTTTCGGGAAAGACATATTTATCCCTAGAAATCATATAAACAATGCAAAGGACGGAGAACTGGTCCTTGTGGAGATATATTCATGGGGAGGAGAAGACAAGAAACCTGAAGGAAAGGTTTTAGAGATACTGGGAGACCCGTATAATACAGACGTCATGCTAGAAGCACTAATAAAAAGGAGTGGATTTAGCGAGGATTTCCCGGCTGAGGTAAAAAAAGAGCTGGCAAAGATAGAGAAGCAGATATCCAAAGAAGAACTTAGTGGAAGGAAAGACCTGAGAGATTTGTCCATAGTTACAATAGACGGAGAGGACGCCAAAGATTTAGATGACGCGGTATACGTGGAAAAGCTTAATAATGGAAACTACCGTCTAGTAGTGAGCATAGCCGACGTGGCACACTACATAAAAGAGAAAAGCCAACTAGACGAGGAGGCACAAAAAAGAGGGAATTCGGTGTACCTGGTTGATAGGGTTATCCCGATGTTTCCAAAGGAGATATCAAACGGGACCTGCTCCCTAAACCCACACGAGGATAAACTTACGTTTACCTGTGATATGGAGATAGACAGCCACGGGAGGGTGGTAGACCACGACACATACAAATCAGTTATAAAGTCTGTGGAAAGAATGACATACACAGACGTAAACAAGATACTAGAAGGAGACCAGGAGCTGACGGAAAGATACAGCCATGTAAAGGATATGTTTTTTGACATGCTGGAGCTTTCTAAAATACTCAGGAAACACAAGTACGAGAGGGGCAGCATAGACTTTGACCTGCCTGAAGTTAAGGTGGTTTTAGGGGAGACTAAGAAGGTAAAGTACCTGACAATTAGGGACAGAGGGGAGTCTGAGAGGATCATAGAAGACTTCATGATAGCCGCAAATGAAACAGTGGCCGAAAAAATATTCTGGATGGAGATACCATTTGTATACAGAACCCATGAAAAACCAGATGCTGACAGGATAAAGCTATTGAACGAGTCTTTAGAAAAATTCGGTTACAGGATACACAACTTCGAGGAGCTTCATCCCGGGAAGTTTCAAAAGATCATAGAAGAATCTAAGGAGAGGGGAATAAATACACTTGTGCACAAGTTGATATTGATGTCCCTCAAGCAGGCAAGGTATACTGAGGATAATATTGGCCATTTCGGGCTGGCCTCGAATTACTACACCCACTTCACGTCTCCTATAAGGAGATATTCGGACCTCATGGTGCATAGGATACTAGGAGAGACCCTTCAGGGATACCCAAGCCAAAAGAGGTTGAAGAATTTGAGTGTTATGCTGCCGAAAATATGCATCCACATATCAAAAACCGAGAGGGATGCAATGAAGGCTGAAGAGGAGAGCAAAAGGATAAAAATAGTCGAGTATATGCTGGACAAAATAGGAGAGGTTTACAACGCCAGGATAACAGGTATGAACAGGAATGGTATTTTCTTTGAAACAGAGGAGCACGTTGAATGTTTCTTCAACGTTATAAGTGCGGAAGGCTATTATGAGTTCGACGAGAGGCACTATAAGATGGTAGAGAGGGATACGAGGACACAGTATGACATAGGACAGCAATTGAAAGTGATGATAGTGAGAGTCGATCTAAACGAGCTAGAGGTTGAAGTTATACCTTACGAAGAAGATTGATTATAAAATAAAGAAGGCTTCGGAATATTCTGAAGCCTTCTTCCATAAATACTACCTCTATCTTAAGAAAGTATGGGAGAACAAAATAGAGCCGCCTATAATTTTCACGAAAAATTATAAGAACTTTGATGCTTCTCATGATCCCTTATCATAAAAGTATTTATTCAGATATTTTATTGGGAATAATTTAAGAAATTGAGCTTATTCTTCTACCCAAGCTTTAGATCTATCGACAGCCTTTTGCCACCCTCTATAAGCTTTTTTCCTATCCTCTTCTGGAAGCATAGGGGAGAATTCCTTCTCAACCATCCATTTATTAGAAATTTCATCCAAATCCTTCCAGAATCCAACAGCAAGTCCAGCTAAATAAGCAGCTCCCAGTGCTGTAGTCTCAGTAAT
>QKCP01000080.1 GCA_003246855.1 Ilyobacter polytropus | reverse complement strand
AGACAGAGTATTAAAGGGGCAAAAAATTGCTGACAGTGATGCGTTTTTGTCTTCTCCAATTCACTCGTCTGTAAGTGGAACTGTGAAAAAAATTGAAGTTATGCCTTATGCAGTTAACGGAAGAGTAACAACTGTAGTTATCGAAAATGATTTCCAAGATGAATGGGATCAAGAAGTTTTAGGACAAAAAATTCCTGACTACAAAAACGCAAGCAAAAAAGAGTTGCTAGACATGATAAGGGCCAAGGGTATAGTAGGACAAGGGGGAGCAACATTTCCTACCCACATAAAACTTAACCCGCCTGCAGACAAAAAAATAGATGTACTTCTATTAAACGGTGCAGAGTGTGAACCTTATCTAAATGCGGACAACAGATTGATGTTGGAGCATACTGAAAAAATGGTAGAAGGAATAAAAGTACTTCTTGCAGTTTTAGGGATAGAAAAAGCTTTTGTTGGGATAGAAAACAACAAAGTTGAAGCTATCGAAAAAATGAAAAAAGCATGCGAGGGGACAACTATTCAAGTTGCACCTCTTCAGACAAAATATCCTCAAGGTGGGGAAAAACAGCTAATAAAAGCAGTTTTGGACAGAGATGTACCGTCTGGAAAACTTCCAGCAGAAGTAGGAGTTGTGGTTCAAAATACTGCTACAGCACTTTCTGTGTACAATGCAGTGGTAGAAGGAATACCTCTTATAGAAAAGGTACTGACTGTTTCAGGACAAGGGGTAAAAGACCCTAAAAACTTGAAGGTTGTAATAGGAACTCAGTTTAAAGAGATACTAGAATACGCCGGAGTAGAGAGAGAAAAAATAGAAAAAATAGTTATGGGTGGACCTATGATGGGGTTAAGCCAACATACGGAAGAGGTATCTGTAATAAAAGGTACTTCGGGAATACTTGCCCTGACAAAAGCGGAAACAAAACCATACAAGCCAAAGGCCTGCATAAGCTGCGGTAAATGCATAGACGCATGTCCTATGAATTTAGTACCTCTTATGTATGCTAAACTTGCAAAATTTGAGCAGTGGGAAGATATGCAAGAATTTTATCTGATGGACTGTATCGAATGTGGTACATGTGCATTTATATGTCCTGCAAACAGACCACTAACAGAGGCTATAAAGGTTGGAAAAGCTAAATTAAGATCTATGAAAAAATAGCTAGCTGAAAAACTCAAAATGAGACGGAATTCAATAAGGAGGAAATTATGTATAAAGTAGGTGCTTCGCCTCATATTAGAACGAGCGAAACAGTTGAAAGAGTAATGTATGATGTAGTAATTGCTCTATTGCCAGCCTTAGTAGTTGCTTTCTACGTTTTTGGAATTAGAGCCATAACAGTTACACTGCTTTCAGTTATAGTAGCCATGTTAAGTGAGGCAATATGTCAAAAAATAATGGGAAGAGACCTTGAAATATTTGATGGTAGTGCAGTTATAACCGGGATACTTTTTGCCTTTGTTATACCTACCACAATGCCTTACCTGTATGTTGCTATAGGTGCAATGGTTTCTGTGGTTTTAGGAAAAATGCTTTTTGGTGGACTTGGTCACAACATATTTAACCCTGCTCTTGTAGGAAGGGCATTCATAACAGCATCTTGGCCGGTGGCTATAACTACTTGGACTGGATATGATGGAACAGCTGGGGCTACAGTACTAGACGCTATGAAAAGAGGTTTAGACACATCGCTTATAGGTCAAGGTAGTCCTTATATGCAATCTTTAATAGGAAACATGGGTGGTTCTCTTGGAGAAACATCTGCGCTTGCGCTTTTGATAGGTGGAGTTTACCTCATAATCAGAAAACAAGTTGATTGGGTAGTTCCGACAGTTATCATCGGTACAGTTTTTGTACTTACAGCAATAGCTGGAGAAAACCCACTACTTCATATACTTTCTGGAGGACTGTTCCTGGGAGCATTCTTCATGGCCACTGATATGGTTACCAGCCCATATACAAGGAAAGGTAAAATAATATACTCGCTTGGAATAGGTATCTTGGTAGCTGTAATAAGGCTAAAAGGTGGATATCCTGAAGGAGTGGCATACTCTATACTTATAATGAACGGTGTGACGCCGGTAATAAATAGATACACTAAACCGAAAAAATTCGGGGAGGTGAAAGCATAATGGTTAAAAGACTTATTCACTACGGAATTGTGCTTTTAATAATAGCTGCTGTTTCGGCTGGGATACTAGCGGGGGCAAATAAAATGACAGCTCCTGTTATAGCGGAGCGTGCAAAAGAAACAGAAATTGGCGCAAGAAATAAAGTTCTTCCAATGGCGTCAACTTATAAAGAAGAGGAAAAAGTTGAAACTGACGGTCTGGTATTTATTCCAGGTTACGGAGAATCTAATGAAAAAGTAGGATATGTTGTTACAGTGGCAAGTCCTGGATATGCAGGAGACATAATTTTTATGCTCGGTATAAATTTAGAAGGAGCCATTACTGGCTTGAGTGTACTTTCATCACTTGAAACTCCTGGACTTGGAGCTAAAATATTAAATCCGGAGTGGCAGGCTATTTGGAATGGAAGAGATGCTTCTTACCAGTTTGATAAAGCAGTAGATGCTTTTGCTGGGGCAACTATATCTCCTCAAGCTGTATATACTGGAACTATAAAAACCTTAAATGCCTTCAAAACGGGGGTGGCTGAATAATGGAAAAAAATAACAGATATATGAAAGAGTTGACTAAAGGAATATTTAAAGAGAATCCAGTATTGGTTCTTCTTTTGGGGCTTTGTCCAACACTAGGGGTTACAAGTTCTGCTATAAATGGTATGGCTATGGGGCTTGCAACAATGGCGGTTTTGATATTTTCAAATGCAATCATATCTGCTGTTAAAAAAGGGATACCTGACAAAATAAGGATACCTGCCTACATAATGGTAATAGCTAGTTTGGTTACACTTGTAGAGATGATTATGAAGGCTTATGTGCCAGAACTATATAAAGTTCTAGGATTATTCATCCCACTTATAGTTGTAAACTGTATCATCCTTGGAAGAGCGGAGAGTTTTGCTTCTAAAAACAACATAGTTCTCTCTATATTTGATGCGATTGGGATAGGGCTAGGTTTCACACTTTCTCTTACAATTCTTGGAAGTATAAGGGAAATACTAGGTAATGGATCAATTTTTGGATTGTCTTTATTGCCGGCATCTGCTCAGCCAGCGCTTCTATTTATACTACCTCCAGGGGCATTTTTAACTCTTGGTTGTATAATAGCTGTTGTGAATCATCACAAGAGTAAGAAGAAACTTAAGGGGGTGTAGGAATTGGATTTAGGAAATCTTTTTGCGATAATTATTGGATCGATATTTATAAACAACTTTATTTTTGCTAAGTTCTTGGGGATCTGTCCATTTATGGGGGTTTCTAAAAAAATAGAGTCATCCATAGGTATGGGAATGGCCGTAACATTCGTTATGACTTTAGCATCAGCTGTTACGTGGATTGTATATAACTACTTATTGGTGCCATTTAACTTAGAGTACCTTCAAACAATATCATTTATACTTATAATAGCTTCACTTGTTCAGTTCGTAGAAATGGTTGTTAGAAAGACATCTCCAAACCTATACAAAGCTTTGGGGGTATTTTTACCACTAATAACTACAAACTGTGCGGTGCTAGGGGTAGCGATACTAAACGTTCAAGAAAAATATAACTTTATAGAAACTACAGTTAACGGGTTCGCAGCGGCAGTAGGGTTTACAATGGCTCTAATCCTTCTAGCTGGTGTCAGAGAAAGACTAGAGTACGCCGAAGTTCCTAAAGCATTCCAAGGGGTCGCAATTGCATTTATAAGTGCAGGGCTTCTTGCAATGGCATTCATGGGATTCAGCGGAATGAAGATATAGTCAGTTTATAGAGTAGGGTGAATTTTTCACTAAGATTAAAGGGAGGAAAACCATGGAAATATTAATTCCAATTATTGTTCTTGGGGGAATAGGCCTCGTTCTGGGTATGTTCCTAGCCTTTGCCTCTAAAAAATTTGAGGTGGAAGTAAATCCTTACGTTGAAAGGATTATGGAAATACTTCCAGGGGCTAACTGTGGAGCCTGTGGATATCCGGGATGTGCCGGATATGCGGAAGCTATAGCTGAGTCTGGTGCCGAGATCACGGCATGTGCTCCGGGAGGGTCAGATGTAGTCAATGCAATAGCCAAAATAATGGGTATGGAAGGCGGAGCAGTTGCTGGAGATAAAATAGTTGCCAGAGTAAGATGTGCTGGAGATAATACAAAAACAAGAAAACTATATGATTATGATGCTGAGCTGAAAACTTGCTCTACATCGGTACTATATTTTTCAGGGGATAAATCATGCTTCTATGGTTGCCTTGGTTATGGTGACTGTGCTAGAGTGTGCCCTGTAGATGCAATAACTATTACAGACAAAGGGATAGCTATTATCGATGAAGATAAATGTATTTCTTGTGGTAAATGTGAGAAGGCATGTCCTAAGCACGTGATAAAAATGACTCCTCAAAGTCAGCCTGTAACTGTAATGTGTTCGTCTAAAGACAAGGGTGCAACTGCAAAGAAAGCCTGCGAAGTTGCCTGTATAGGATGCGGACTTTGCGAGAGGGTATGTCCTGTAGAAGGGAAAGCAGTTCACGTAAACAACAACTTAGCACTTATAGATCCTGAAACTTGTATCAAGTGTGGATTATGTGCAATCAAGTGCCCGACAAACGCGATACAAAGCCAGATCAAAGAGGTAAAAAAAGCTAAGATAATAGAGGAAAAATGTATCGGATGTACAGCTTGTGCTAGGGTATGCCCGGTAAATGCAATAGAGGGGGAAGTTAAGCAAAAGCATAAAGTTGACCCTGATAAATGCATAGGATGCGGTCTGTGTTACGATAAATGTAAGTTCAGCGCAATTGAAATAGAAGTAATTGAAAGAAAAGATTAATTTTAAAACCTGCCGGTTATATACGGCAGTTTTTTTTATAGAGTATGTTTTGATTAGAATTTAAAACTTTTACTGAGCTTTCCTCGTCTAAATCCGTGTATTAAAAATTAATAAAGAGGAGGGTGTGTTTATGAAAAATAAGATTGTGGCAGTTTTTTTTCTGGCAGCAGCTTTGTTTGCTGGACTGAGCACAGAATCGCTGGCAAAGTCGGAAAAATCTAAAAGCAAAATTGAAAAAACAGATCATTCAGAGAAGGCGAAAATGAACTGGGGTCAGGAAAAAGGGGAATATGAGACAAAAAACGAGAGGGAAAAAGCAAAGCGTGAAATAAAGTATCAAAGAAAAATAATGCAGATATTCAGGAGCCAGAAGGCAGAAGGTTATGAAAATTATGTCTACGAGTTTATAAAAAATGAGAATGGAGACATAGATAGAGTTGACGTATACAACAACAATATCAATAAAGTACTTTTGTACAGTTTTGAAAACCCGAAATACTATAGAGTAGAACCTGCTTCTGACAGTAGCCTTCTTGAGGAAAAATTGAATAGGGAATGGGAAAAATATTTGAATTCAATCAATAGGATAGATGAAAAATTTCCAGTAGAAGAGTAAAATAAATAAAAATACTTTA
>QKCP01000096.1 GCA_003246855.1 Ilyobacter polytropus | reverse complement strand
TTATCCTCTTAACGAGGTATTCACCATAATTTTTGGCGCTTAACTTTCTCTATTTAGTTCTCAATGTCCTTTGTTTTTGCTGCGCCCTTTTCCGAGGCACAGGGATAATATTATCACAGGTACAGTTAATTGTCAACAAGTTTTTTAAATAAAAATAGGAGCATATGCTCCTATCCCTATTTGTTCAATGTTTTATTGTACATATCCATGTATTCTTTTGCAGATTTTTCCCAAGAGTAGTCGCCTTTAAGAGCTCTGTCCATCAAAAGACCCCAAACTCCTTTATCGTTGTAAAATTTCATTGCTCTTCTAATCGTATACATCATATCATGGGCATTATAGTTTTTAAACGAGAACCCATTACCTTCATTTGTAACATCATTATACGATTTAACGGTGTCGTTTAGTCCCCCTGTTTCCCTAACTATAGGTATAGTCCCGTACCTTAGGCTTATTAGCTGACTTAAGCCACAAGGTTCGAAAAGAGAAGGCATTAGGAACATGTCACTCCCTGCATATATTTTTTGCGCTAATTCGGCATTATAACCTATTGTAGTACTTATCTTATCAGGATACTTGTTGGCGAGATATTTAAAAAAGTTCTCATATTTCTCAAATCCACTTCCCAAAATGACAAACTGGACATCTTCAGTCACTAGAATTTCTTCCAATACACGCTCTATTAAATCCAAGCCTTTTTGAGGATCAAGCCTAGATATAAGTCCTATTAAAGGTACATTCAATTTTTCAGGAAGCTTTAGTATCCTTTGCAGGTCAAGTTTGTTCTGTATTTTCCCAATAAGGTTATCTCTATCAAAGTTATATGCTATGTGTGGGTCTTTTATAGGATTGAAAAGTTCCATGTCTATCCCATTTACAATGCCGTATAGGTCTGACCTCCTATATCTCAATTCAGAGTTAAGTCCTTCCCCATAGAAATCTGTGAGTATTTCATTTGCATACGTTTTGCTTACTGTGTTTATACTATCCGCATTGGTGATCCCCATTTTCATACAGTTTATATGGTCTGAGTAGAATGGATATTCCAACATTTCCAAAGCTCTGTTTGAAAACATACCTTGGTATCTTAGATTATGGATAGTGTACACTGTTCTTGTCCCTGAATAAAATTGTTTTTGTCTATACTTTTGGTTGAAAAAGTAAGGTATATAGCCTGTCTGCCAGTCGTTGCAATGTATAATGTCAGGCTTAAAATCAAGTATCATTAGCATCCTTAAAACAACTTCAGAAAATAATCCGAACTGAATATCCTTGTCATCATTTTCGTAAAGTGTAGGCCTGTTAAAATATCTGTCGTTTTCTACAAGATAAATCTTTATCCCCTTATGCACAAGTTCATTTATTGTAAATACCTCATCGCGAAAATGTACGTCTATAACTTTCTTTCTTCCATCTATTAGAGACGGATTTATCATGGAATACATAGGTATAGCCACTCTTACGTCGTGTCCAAGCCCTACGAGAGCTTTTGGCAGAGCATAGGCGACGTCGGCTAATCCACCGGTTTTTATAAATGGATACATCTCTGAAGCAGTAAATAACATCTTCATTTTACTTCCTCCTATTTCTTAGGCGCGACTGTTGTTCCGCTCTTTACTTCCTTACTGTCGAAATCATCCGGAGTCACATGGCTTAATATTCTACAGTTTCTTTCTATAACTGTTCCTTCAGGGATTTCTGCACCTTTTCCAATTACATTCAATCCACTAGTCAGAACTTCTGGTTTATCTTTATTTGAACTCAGATCGTTCCCGTATCCTATTTTACAATCTTTCCTTACAATTGCATTTTTATCGATAATAGCTCCGTCAACCACAGCTCCAGCCTCTATGACTGTGTCGTTAAATATAACTGAGTTTTTCACAATCGCACCTGGACGAATATCTACACCTGGTCCCAGAACAGATTTTTCAACTTCCCCTGCAATTATACAACCATTAGAGATCAAGCACTGCTTAACTTTTGCGTTTAGTCCAAATTTAGCAGCTGGTCTTTCCTCACTTTTTGTATGGATAACCCAATCTGGATCATACATATCTAGAGGAACTTTGTCAACAGTTTGAGTCAGTTCTAAGTTAGCTTCTAGATAAGAGTCGTAAGTACCTACATCCTTCCAGTAATCTTCGAATCTATAGCAGAATACATGGTTGTTTTCTATCATAACAGGTATGATGTGTTTTCCAAAATCTAAATCCGGCTCTTTTATAGTCTCAAGGGCATTTAAAAGTACGTCTGTGTTAAATACATATATCCCCATAGAGGCAAGGTCGGATTTTGGAACCTTTGGCTTTTCAGCAAATTCAACAATTTTCATATTGTCGTCAGCCGACAGTATCCCAAACCTGCTAGCTTCTTCTATAGGAACAGGCTGCGCACAAACTGTAACGTCTGCCCCCTTTTCTTTATGGAAATCAATAAGTTTTTTATAGTCCATTTTATAGATATGATCTCCGGAAAGTATAAGTACATACTTCGCCTTTTTTCTCTTTATATACTCTATGTTTTGTAGAACAGCATCTGCAGTACCGTTGTACCAGCTGTCCCCTTTTAAACTTTCATACGGTTGAAGTAAAGTTACCCCTGAGTTTCTTCTGTTGAAGTCCCATGGCTGTCCCATTCCAATGTGCTCGTTCAGCGAAAGCGGTTGGTATTGAGTAAGTATCCCTATGTCGTATATCCCAGAGTTGGAACAGTTACTCAAAGCAAAATCTATTATTCTAAACTTACCAGCAAAAGGAACCCCAGGTTTTGCCCTTTTTTCTGATAGTATATCTAATCTAGATCCTCTTCCCCCTGCTAGTATTAAAGCCAATGTCTCCATTTTGTTACCTCCTAAATTTCTTAAATATAATGACTCTTACCTTTAAAATATTAAACCCAATGTTTAAAGTTTATTCCATTTTTCTTGATTTTTCAAGTGATGTTTTAATTTTTTTGAGTTTTTTACAACAAATTTGCTTATTTCTAAAATAATATTGCAAGTTAATCTGCTGCTGTCCCTAAACTCTCCCCCATCTTTACCCTTGTCTCTATACCTTTTAGAGTATTTTCCAGTATATCTCCGTCTACCTCTATCTTACCTCTCTCAAAAAGTAGCACAAGCGTCGATCCGCCAAACAAAAAATACCCTTTTTCCTGACCCTTTTTTACCTCTAGCCCTGTTTTATAGGTCTGCCTTATAGAACCTACCATGGCTGCACCAACCTCACAAATCAACAGTTTCCCAAATGTTTTGGTTTCCAGTAAAGAGTACTCCCTCTTATTCTCACAAAATACCCTTGAATTCTTTTTTAAAGCATGCGGAGACACTGAGTAGTAGTAACCCCTTATACTTTTGCTTTCTCCAGCTATTCCACTAGCTGGAAAATGAAACCTGTGATAGTCCGCCGGGGCGAGCCTCACTATAAACATAGTCCCACCTTGGTATCTCCGCGCTAAACTTTTATCACCCAAAAATTCTTCTAGGGTAAAATTGAAGCCCTTTACTATAAATTGGGATTTACAACATATACTCTCGTATGCCAGCACCTTCCCATCTGCAGGGGACGCCAGTACATTTTCGGCTCCTGCCACCTGCCTGGCCCCTTCTTTTAGCTCCCTATAAAAAAAATCATTAAATGTGGCGAACTCATCTATTTCCTTTTTAGCCTCTTCCATATCTATCCCGTTTTCCATTACAAATTTTTTTATTTTTTTGCGTGAAAATCTCCTGCACATCAGCCAGCCATAAAATACAGATAAAAATTTTCTTTTCACCATGGACTCTAAGGCTATCTTGCCAAAAGGGGTATAGTATAAAAACTTTAAAAAAGTCTCTCCTGGGACCCTTTCTGTAAGGGTTTCACCTCTTACCCTGTCTACATATTTTATCTTTTCAAATGTCATATTTCTGATTTCCTTTCGTCAGTTTTTCATGTACGAATATGAAAACAATCTGTTTTTTAACGAATATTCTTGAATTTTTTGCTTAAAAATTATATACTTTAATTGAAAAATACTTGAATTAAGGAGAGATAACTTATGAAGAAAAAAATTGCTCTAATCGCTCACGACCATAAGAAGGATGACCTTGTGAACTTCGTAAAACAGCATAAAAACTTTTTCAAAGACTATGAGTTAGTTGCTACTGGTACAACTGGTGGAAGAATTATACAAGCTACGGATTTAGATGTAACCAGATATCTGTCCGGTCCGCTTGGTGGAGATCAACAGATCGGTGCAGATATAGCCAACGAGCTAGTTTTAGCTGTCATATTCCTGAGAGATCCGTTAACTGCGCAACCACACGAGCCGGATGTAAACGCACTTCTTAGACTTTGTGACGTTCACAAAATACCTCTTGCTACAAACGTAAATACAGCATCTTTGCTTATAAAAGCATTTATGAACTCGTAAGATATTTGTATTAAAAGTACCTCGCATTACTTTTGTGGAGGTACTTTTTTATTTACGGTTTTTTTCTACGGTTTTCCTGTAGCTTCTCCCTACCTCATAGATTATATGACAAATCTTAGTTTATTTAAAGAGGATTTTAGAATCTCGTGCAAATAATAAATATAAATCGAAGGTTGGATCGGTATTTTAATCCTCCATCAAATCTGCACTGTGTCGCGGCGATACTCTCAATTTATTATCTAGAATTAACTACGATTTTATAGTTTAAGTGTCTACAAATACCTTTTGTCCGAGTATACAAAGGAGGAACATCATGAAAAAATGGATAATATTTCTGGCTATAGTTTTAACTTTACCTTGGTCGCTCCTGTATTCTGAAGAGGATCATATAGGCTGCCAAGATGGCGAGATAGTAAACGGCAAATGCGTAGTGGCTCCAAGCGGCGCCAGCAATAAAGATCTTTTCAACAGACTAGATTCTGTCAAAGTAGTGACAGCCGAGGTAGATTATGGTATGGGTATTCCGGGATTTATTGCGAAGCCTAAGGAAGAGGGCATATTCCCGGGCGTAATCTTGATACATGAATGGTGGGGATTAAACGAAAACATAAAAGACATGGCAAAAATTCTAGCAGACGATGGATATGTGGTCCTGGCCGTAGATTTGTATTTAGGAGAATCCGCTGAAACTTCTGAAAAAGCTAAGCTGCTATCCAGCAACGCAAGGAAAAACCCTGAAAAGTCAATAGAAAACATGAAGCAAGCAGTATCCTACTTGCGTTCACTACCCTATATCAATCCAGATAAAGTAGCTTCCCTTGGCTGGTGTTTCGGAGGTCAACAATCACTGAATTTAGCTATTTCTGGGGAAAAGCTAGCCGCCACAATCATATATTACGGTTCCCTCGAAACCTCTAAAGAAAAACTTTCCAAAATTTCTTGGCCCGTGCTCGGTATATTCGGAGAAACAGACAGTTCCATCCCACTCTCTACAATAGCTGAATTCAGAGAAAATTTAGACTCTTTAGGGATAAAAAATGAAATCTACGTATACCCTGGAGTAGGACACGCTTTTGCAAATCCCTCAGGAAGTCGTTACGCCCCTAAGCAGACTTTGGATGCATGGGATAAAACCATAAGATTTTTAAAGCAGAACTTAAAATAATTAAAGAAATTTTAGTTTAAAATTATCCCCTTATGTTGTATTATGATGTTGGCAGTTTAAACGAACGCAAGGAGGAGAACAATGTTTAAAACAAATGAATATTTTGACGGGAAAGTAAAATCCATCGCATTTACAACTAATAAGGGGCCGGCTACAGTTGGGGTAATGGCTGTTGGAGAATATGAATTCGGAACTTCTACTAAAGAGTATATGACAGTTACTAGCGGGAAACTAACTGTAAAACTTCCTGGAGAAACTGAGTGGAAAGAATTCGTTGCAAATGAAACTTTCATAGTAGAATCTGGTGTAAAGTTCTTAGTTAAAACAGAAGAAGAGAGCTCATACCTTTGCCTATACGAATAATTTAGATATCCTGTATGTCTATCAAGGTCTTTGAAAACCCTGTTTTTGCGGTTTTTCAAGGACCTTTTTTATTTTCTCTATAATCATCTTACTACGTCGATCTTATCCACAAGTGCGGTAAAGGATAATATAAAAAAAGCTTGTATATTGTAATCGTAGCCATAGCAAATAGTCTGCGAGAAAAAAATTATATAAAAGTAATTAAGTTCAGTAATTCATTAAAACTCTTAAGTAAAAATTTAGTTTAATTATATAAAAACTAGAGGTGAAGTCCAATGATAAAAGTTGTTTTTCTTGGAACAAACGGATGGTTTGACACCGAGACCGGCAATACCGTCTCGATTCTTATTAGTACAGATAAATTCTACATTATTCTAGACGCCGGAAATGGTATACATAAACTAAGCCGATACACGACCGAATCTAAACCCACCTATTTATTTTTGAGCCATTTTCATCTAGACCACGTTGTCGGTCTCCATACCTTACTGCTTAACAAATTCCCCAAGGGGCTTTATATAATAATCCATGAAAGCTATACCAAAATCTTAAACTCCATAGTCGATTTTCCTTTCACTATGCCCCTAGATAAGCTCCCATTCGACACAAGGGTTATTCAAGTTCCAAAAGACATCCCAAAGCTACCTTTCCAAGCACAGTTCCTTGATATGACCCATTCGTCTCTTACACTCGGTATTAGACTCTATCTAGACGGAAAAATTATTAGCTACTGCCCGGATACTGGTTATTGTCAAAATGCAGTTACCTTGGCAAAAAATACCGACCTGCTTATAACAGAGTGCGCCCTAAAACCTGGAGAAGAAAATCCTAAATGGCCACATCTAAACCCAGAATACGCAGCTAGAATAGCTTTGGAATCCGGTGCAAAAAAGTTAGTCCTCACCCATTTTGATGCAAAGAACTATCCGGATTTAAAATCAAGAGTGGATGCAGAGGTGGTGGCTAAAAAAATATTTCAAAACACCATTGCCAGTATGGATTGTCTCGAAGTAGAAGTTTGAAAAAATTGTTTTTTAAATAAAAATAAGGAGGTATGATATGCCAACCATAGTTCACTTTGATATCGCTGCAGATGACCCTGAAAGAGCTAAAAATTTTTATGAAGACCTATTCGCCTGGAAATTTGTACAAACCCCAGGTATGCCTTATTATCTAATTGAAACCACAGACCTGGTCGGAAATAAAGGAGTCGCCGGGGGGCTGGGAAAAAGGGGGGCTCCTTACCAAAGGATCAGCAACTTCGTAGGAGTAGAATCCATAGAAGAATACTCTGCCAAAGTTGTCGAACTTGGCGGTGAGGTGGTACAGCCTAAAATGGCTGTACCAGGATGGGGTTATATGGCCATCTGCACCGACACGGAAGGTAACAGTTTTGGCTTATGGGAGGAAAACAGTGGCGCAATGTAGAAGCTTTAACTCTATCTTTTAGGGATTTCTTAAAAATCAAACCAAAAAAAAAGGAAGCCTAGTAGGCTTCCTTTTTACTCCCAGTTAAAAGGGGTTTCTTGATAAACGCAGTAGTTGAGCCAATTTGAGAATAGAAGATGGGCATGCCCCCTCCATTTTACAACAGGCTCCTTATTAGGATCGTTATCCTCAAAATAGTGTCTCGGTAAATCTATCTTTTTACCCTTTGTTATATCCCTTATATATTCATTTTTAAGAGTATATTTGTCATATTCCGAATGCCCGCTTACAAAAATTTCTCTCATATTTTTAGAAGCAACCATGTAGACTCCAGATTCTTCTGATTCCGAGATTATTTCCAGATCAGGTATATTTTCTATATCCTTCCTACGGACCTCTGTATGTCTAGAGTGAGGCACATAGTATTCCTCGTCGAATCCCCTTACAATTTTTGCCTCTTTATTGTTGATTGTGTGACTAAAAACCCCAAACATTTTTTTATCTAATTGATATTTTGGGACCCCATAATGATAATATAGTCCAGCTTGCGATCCCCAACATATGTATAGTGTAGAGGTCACATTTTCCCTGGCATAATCCATTATTTTAGTGAGTTCGTCCCAATACTCAACATCTTCGAACTCCAAAAGCTCTATAGGAGCCCCTGTTATGATTAATCCATCATATTTATGATCTTTTATATCATTAAAAGTCTTATAGAAACTGCTCAGGTGCTCCTCAGATACATTTTTGGGTTGGTAGCTTTCCGTACTTAGAAGAGTCACTTCCACCTGTAGAGGTGTGTTTCCTAAATGACGCAAAAGTTGAGTCTCTGTTTCAACTTTTGTAGGCATGAGGTTCAGTATAATTATTCTGAGCGGCCTTATGTCCTGATGTATTGAACGATTTTCACTAATTACAAATATATTTTCACTTGTCAAAGTTTTAAAAGCTGGTAGTTTTTTAGGAATAACTATAGGCATTGCTTTCCTCCTATCCACACTTTGCATATAGAAAGTGCTAGCTTATATATTAATTAATTTTAATTACGGATTAAAAAGGCTGTTGAATACATCCAACAGCCTTTATTTAATGACAAGTATTATAACATTTTTTTTAGCTTTTGTACATACCTTCTTCTACCTTCGCAAGTTGGACTTTTAAATACCTCAGGGTAATCAATACAGCTGACCAGTTTATTACGAGTATGCCGTACCACACCCCCCTTACACCTAGTCCCATTACATCCGCAAATAGGTAAAAAACAATAACCGGTAGGGCAAATTGCCTATAGATGCCTATTACAAGTGAAAAACCCGGTTTTTTCAAACCCTGCAAAACTGCAAGGGCAACGTTTAAAAAAACATAGGTATTAAAAGTAAAGCTTTCTATTCTGAGATACTGCACACCATATTCCACTACATGCTTTTCCCTAGAAAATATATACATAAAATATCTCGCAAAAGGGAAGATAATAAACATGGCAAAAGTCATTATAAATATACCATATGCAAGACTTTTAGTGTAGACCTTATGTATCCTTTCAAAATTTAAAGCTCCAAAATTTTGACCGACTATGGTAAGTACCGCTATATTTATACCTATGGTTGGTAGTAACATCAGTTGCTCCACCCTCATGGCCATACCATATGCAGCCATGGCCTGGGAACCGCCATGCCTTGTAACAAAATAATTTATTACAAAGGTTCCCAATGCTATAGTCATCATGTTTAGACTAGACGGTATCCCTTGCTTCAATATCTCTAGATAAAGTTTCTCTTCTTTTTTAAACACATCTACAGAAAAATACTTCATCAATTTTGAATTTTTTAATTTATAAACAAGATAAACGCTGCCAAATACCTGTATTACAACTGTGGCAAATGCCACACCAAAAGTTCCCCACTTAAATATAATAGTGAACAAGTAGTCTAAAAAAATATTTGTGAAAAAGCCTATTATCAAAAAGTCCCTATAGGAACTCGTATCTCCCTCAGCAGCCAGTATTCCCCTTAAAAAGGCATTTATTATGAAAAAAAATGACCCGTAAAGTATTACGACTATATATGTGACCCCGTAATCATAAGCTGCTCCGCTTGCATTCATAAGTCTGAAGATATGCGGTGTGATTTTTACACCTAAAATAGTTGTGATTAAAATTATAAGCAAATTTATCTTAAATGCATCATAAGCATATTCCCAGCCTTTTTGTGGTTTTTTTGCTCCTATCGAATGGGATATAAGTGCTGTAAGGCCTGTACTAAAGCCTGTCCCCAAGGATATCAGTATAAAAAATATTGGAAAAGACAGGGAGATACCGGCCACGGCCTCTGTTGATATAAAGCCTGTATATATGGTATCTACAACATTAAATAAGGTCATAAATAAAAAGCCTACGCTTGATGGTATGGCTATCCTTTTTATATGTTTACCCAAGCTCCCTTTGGTTAAGTCTATACCTCTCATAGCCTTCCCTCCCAAACTAAAAAAAGGGCCAAAGCCCCTCTTTTAATAACTTACTAGATAAATAATGTTTTTCCTAGTCGTTTAAATTTATTATCTCAGCAATTATATCATAATAAGGTCCATCTTCATCTTCGCCGTATTCGAAAACAAAGCCAACCTGTACATCATCTAATAAAAAGCCCACGTACTTTTCTTCTACGTATGTGTACTCTATATTTTTCAGCTTATTTTCCAGTATTTTTTCCCCTATATCAGTCCTCTCTTCTACAAGTTCCTTAAGGTCATCCATAAGGTCTACTGAAGATAGCTCCTGCAGTTTTGCCCCTATAACTTCCACTCTTCTATTTAGTTTTTCTAAATCCATTTTATACCTCCGTTCAGCATGTCAACCAATTTTACACCATAAAATCAAAAAAGGCAATACCTCTGTATTGCCTTTAAGTTACCCTTTTTTTTTGTAATAATGAGGTGAATCTCCCCACTCTCCATACATTATCTCGTCTCCTACGCTCGTCACTCTTCCAGCAAGGCAGTTCTTACACTTGTCAGCATTATCATCTATACACGGCTTATTGTTGTACAGCTGGTACTTCGCTCTGTGTTCATCCACAGTTATTATCGGCATGAGTATGTTTGCCCCGGCCTTCAGACCCTTTTCTCTCCCAAGAGGGTTTATTGCCTGAAGTGCAGTTGTTGCCGCTATATTTACATCCTTCAAATAAATTCTTGCCACAGCTATCATCTTTAAACCAAGTTTGAATTTTCTGTCGCTCTCTTCCTTGCTGTCTGCGATACCTCTTCCCATAGGAGTGTCATCATGAGGAATATAAGGGCCCATCCCTATCATGTCTATGTCCATTTTTTCATAAAATAGTATATCATCAGCTAAATCTTCAACAGTTTGACCTGGAAGTCCTATCATAACACCAGTACCAACTTGATAGCCTATCTCTTTTAACATCTTTAGACATTCCACTCTTTTTTCGAAGCTGTGCAGTTCATCTTCTGGGTGCAATTTGCTGTATATATCCTTGTTGGAGCTTTCTATCCTCAATAAATATCTGTGGGCACCTAAGTCGTACCACCTTTTATACGTTTCATAACTCTGTTCCCCCAAAGAAAGAGTTATTCCCAGTTTTCCGCCTGACAGTTCCTTTACCTTTTCTAATATATTGTCTACAAACTGTATGTAATCTGCATCCTGTCTTTCCCCAGATTGCAGCGCAAGGGATCCATAATTGTTTTCATAAGCCCACTTCGCCTGTTCTATGACCTGTTCTTCGGTCATGTCAAATCTTTCCACCTCACCGTTATCTCTTCTTATCCCACAATAAAAACAGTTTTTTATGCATTTATTGGAAAACTCTATGAGTCCTCTATAGTATACCTTTTTACCTATGTACTCACTTTTTACCTCATATGCTCTGGCAAAAAGCTTTTCAAGTTCTTCCTCCTTTTCCAAGTTCAAAAGATAAGTAAGATCATTTCTATTAAGTTTTTCTTTTAATAATACGGTTTCTAGCTTCATACACTCCATCCTTTTTTTAAATATAATAGATTAAGAGAATTTTGTAACAAAGTCTCCAAAAATTAAAGGGCACTTAGTACCCTATGATTTTATAAAGGCACTTGCCAGCACCTTACCGTCAAACCCGTACAATACTACCCCTTGACCTGGGGTTACCGCCCTCACTTTATCCTCTGTAAATACAACTTTTATCTCATTATCTCCGATTAGCTCAACCCTACACATATGCATAAGGTCCCTAGATCTGGTTTTTGCCATGCAACTTAAACCATCAAGTTCTTCTACACTGTCATAGGCCAGCACATTAAGCTTGTCTGCCGTGAGGCTGTCTTTGAACAAGCTTTCGTTATCTCCTACTATCAAGTGATTTTTTTCGGTGTCTATCCCCAATACGTAAAGAGGTGTAGGATGCGCTATCCCAAGACCCTTTCTCTGACCTATGGTATAAAAAGCAAGTCCTTCGTGCTTGCCGACTATGATTCCATTCTCATTTACTATGTTTCCTGGATTAAGTATTTTTCCTTTAGTCATGTCTACGAGGAACTCCTTTGTTTTGCCGTCCTCCACAAAACATATTTCCTGGCTATCCTTCTTGGCATAAACCCTTACTCCGAGCTCCTTTGCTAGCTCTCTAACCTGAGTTTTTTCCAGTTTTCCTAAAGGAAACATAAGGTGTTTTATATACTCTCTTTTCACCTGAGACAAAAAGTATACTTGGTCTTTTTTAGGGTCATCACCTATGTATAGTTGCCCGTTTTTTATCTGGGCATAGTGCCCAGTGGCCAGGTAATCGGCCCCCATATTTTTTGCAAAATCTATAAGTTTACCTAATTTTATGTACCTGTTGCAAACCATGCAAGGGTTTGGCGTTCTGCCTTTTGAGTACTCGTCTACGAAGTAGCCCACAACCACCTCTTTAAACTGCTCTTCCAGGTTCACCACATAATGCGGTATCCCCAGGTCGTCGCACACCCTCTTGGCGTCGTAGATGTCATCAAGAGAGCAACAGGTCTTAGAATCTGATTCAGCATAGTCGTCCATAGCGCTCCAATGCTTCATCGTTATTCCTATCACGTTATATCCCTGTCTTTTAAGCAGGTATGCAACCGCCGAGCTGTCTACTCCTCCGCTCATTCCCACAGCAACCGTAGTCTTAGAATTTTCTTCTTTGTACTCGAGCAGGTCCTTGAATTGCTCTAATTTTTCCATGCTACACCTACTCCCTTTCCTATAACTTTACCCCACCCGAATTGCCCAAACCGTCGGATGATATTTTATATATTAAATTTAAAATTAAAATCCTGCATATAGTTTTACAGCGATGCCAGGCGTCTTCCGCGTTCCACAACTGTCTTGAAGACCTCTAAAAAATAGTCCACATCTTCTAAACTAATAAATCTCCCGACGCTTATTCTTAAAGTGGATCTCCCTATCTTTTCGTCAAGACCTATGGCCTCTAGTACATGAGACGGTTTTAGACTCCCAGAAGCACATGCAGAGCCGGCACTAACTGCCACGCCGTTCATATCTAACATAAAAAGTAGTTCTTCGGCACCTACACCTTCGACGCTAAGGCTGCTGGTGTTGCACAACCTGTTCTCTGTATCACCGTTTACACTCACTCCGTCTAAGCTTTCAAGAACCTGTTTTTCCAAGTAGTCCCTAAGCTCCTTTTCCCTCTCCCACTCGTGGTAGAGATTGGAGTAAGCAAGTTCCATGGCCTTAGCCATCCCATGTATCGATACTATATTTTCAGTCCCAGCCCTCCTGTTTCTCTCCTGGAATCCCCCGTTTATAAGTTTTTCCACTGTAATGCCGTCCTTTATATACAGACCTCCTACTCCTTTTGGCCCATAAAATTTGTGGGCAGCGAAAGACATAAGGTCTATGCCGAGCTCGTCCACATCTACCTTCATTTTCCCGATGCTTTGCACGGCGTCAACGTGAAATATTATATCATTTTTTTTTGCTATTTTGGAGATATTTTTTATAGGCTGAATTGTACCTATTTCGTTGTTTGAGTGCATAATGGATATAAGTATAGTGTCCTCCCTGACTGCTTTCTCCAGCTCCTGTAGGTTTACCCTTCCCTTTTCGTCCACCCCTACATAGCTTACCTCATATCCTTCCATTTCCAAAGCTTCCATTGTCTTTATAACAGATGAATGCTCTATTTTAGACGTTATAAGATGCTTTCCCTTGGCAGACATTGCTTTTGCTACACCTTTTATCGCAAGGTTATTGGACTCGCTGCCGCAAGATGTGTATACCAGCTCACGGTTTTTTATCCCTAAAAGTCCGCAAATAGTATCTCTGGCCTCTTCCAAGACTTTCTTACTTGCCTGCCCGAACCTGTGTACACTTGATGGGTTGCCATAGACCTCTGATAAAATTGGCGTAAGGCTGTCTATAACCCTTTCATCAATTGCTGTGGTGGCATTATTATCTAAATAAATTTCTCTCATGACTTGCCTCCATTTTTTTCTCAACTAAGCATTTTTTTATAAAAAATTATATCAAAATTTACTAAATAAGTCAATTTTATGCCTCTTATTTATCTTACTTTTCCAGAGTGCCTCTATCTTATCATTTTTTTCCGAGTATAACTTACTTCGAAATCTATTTTTTAAGCTTTGAGAAACTATTAATTTGAATAAAAGTGTGATATAATATGCATCTAATAAAATCATTTACTGGAGGGATGCATGCAAAATAGAGTTGAAGCGGAACAATTTTGGATTTTCGCAAGGGAAGTCGTGTTAAAAGTGCTGCAGAATTTAGAAGTAAATATAAAAAAACTCCAGTCTTTAGAAGATTTTGACGGCGCGCAGAGTATTGAACGTGAGCTGATTCCAAAATATGAAAAACTCTTCAACGAATTCTCCCTGGATCTGAATGCCAAAATTAATTATGAAAATATAGACAGCCTAAAAAAAATTATCTCAGATATAGTTGAACAGTTCAAGCTGGACAAAACTTATCTCCAATCTGAGGCAGAAAAGAGAAAAGAACTAAAAAACAATTCCGGGGCTGAAGTGGTCAAGAAATTTTTCGAGTATCAGCTCGTAGAACTTAATAAAAAAAGGGAGATCTTGCTAGACATGCTAATGTCTCTGGTCAATAAGGAAGAGGACCTGAGCTCCAGGTTATCCGAAGCCGTGCAAGAAGAAGCCGAGCAGAGGTACCTCGAGGAACTCACCTCCATATCAAAGCAGATAAATCTCTTAAACGAAAAGTTAGACATATTAAAAGGAAAAATTGATAGCTTAAATAATTCCTTGGATACACGGTGGAGATATGAAATCTTCGGTACAGTTCCAAGGGAAGATATGCTCAAAGCCTACAACGAAAACAAGGAAGAGAGGTAAAACTGTATGTACAAAATTTTATTAGTTTTAGCACTTTCTATGCTGTTTGTCTTCTTTTTTCAAAAAAAGGGTTCAAGGGCAGGAAAGAATTTTATAAAAATAGAGCAGGAGGTACAAATGTCTGAAAACTTAAACCTTACGGCAAAAATCAAAACTGCAAAGGGGGATATAAATATCAAGTTATTCCCTGAGGTTGCGCCTATAACCGTTCTTAACTTTACTAACCTAGCTGTTAAAGGTTACTATAACGGATTAAAATTTCATAGAGTCATTGCTGATTTTATGATACAAGGAGGGGACCCTGCAGGGACAGGTGCCGGTGGGCCAGGATACCAGTTCGCCGACGAGTTCAAAGAAGGGGTAGTATTCAACAAGCCTGGGCTGCTTGCCATGGCAAATGCCGGAGCAAACACAAACGGGTCACAATTCTTCATAACTCATGTTGAGACTACTTGGTTAAACTACAAACACACAATTTTTGGTGAGGTTATTTCTGAAGATGACCAAAAAGTTGTAAATGCAATCCAGCAAGGGGACTTAATGGAAGAGATAACTATCGAAGGAGATGTAGAAAAGTTTTTAGAAGAAAACAAAGATCTCTTAGATCAGTTGAATGAGGCTCTTAAGCAAGGTTTCCCTCAATTATTCTAGTTTTTTAAGATAAAAATACAAGATGGCCGACCTTTAAAAGTCGGCTATTTATTTTTTTAAAAAGTAAAATAATTTTATTCCAAAAAAAATCTTTCTGTGCTATAATTGGTCTGTTTGATAAAAAATTAATTTTAAGGAGGACTTATGTCACAAGAATTTTTATTAAAGGATACTAGTGCCAATCCTGCTCCAATTGGTTTGATGGGATTCGGATTGACTACTCTACTGCTTAACCTTCACAATATTGGGCTTTTTGGTTTAAACTCAATGATACTTGCTATGGGAATATTTTATGGTGGTATTGCTCAATTAATAGCTGGGATTTTAGAATCTAAAAAAGGAAAGACTTTCGGTACAGTGGCTTTCATTTCATACGGTTCATTCTGGCTAACATTAGTTGCTCTTATTATTCTTCCAAAACTTGGCCTTGCAGAAGCTACTTCAGCTTATGCAATGGGATGGTTCCTTACAGCTTGGGGAATTTTTTCAGCAATAATGTTCTTGGCTACACTTAGCAAAGATAGCCTAACACAGTTTATCTTTTTTTCTTTAACGGTTCTTTTCTTCCTTTTGGCTATTGCTGACTTCACAGAAAGCCATACTGTTAAAGTTGTTGCAGGATATGTTGGTATTATCTGTGCTTTAGCTGCTATGTATGATGGTGCACTTCAAATTTTAAATGTTCACTCAGCAAAAGAAGCAATTGCTAACCTTCGTGTTAAAAAAGCTTAACCAAATAAAAAAGTGGGGCATTCGCCCCACTTTTTTATTTGATTCTAAATTTATTTTTCTACACAAGCAGAACTTTTATGCAGCGCCGCCTACTATTTCTATCTCTACCCTTCTATTTTTAGAACGTCCTTCAGAAGTAGAGTTGTCTGATATAGGATTTTTAATCCCCATTCCAGCAGTGTATACTCTGTCTTGAGAAACACCTTGAGAACTTAGATAGTTTGATACACTTTGAGCACGTTTTTCAGAAAGTTTCTGGTTGTAGTCCATACTTCCAGTATTGTCGGTGTATCCTACCACTGATATTTTGGTATCTTCGTATTTTTTAAGTACCAAAGCTATGGAATCTAGTACATCATAAAAACTTCCGTTTATGTCGTAGCTATTCGTTGCAAAAGTCACATTTCCAGGCATGATCAACTTTAGCGTGTTATCCGAACTACGTTCTACGTAAACCCCAGTTCCTTCTAGTTTTTCCCTCAGTATCGCCTCCTGTTTATCCAGATAAGCACCGTACCCGGCTCCGGCTGCTCCACCAACTACAGCTCCTATCACAGTCCCTTTAGTGTCCTTTCCAGCAATCTGTCCTGCTATCGCACCTGCTACAGCTCCTCCTAGTGCGTATTTACTGGAATTACTGTACTTTTCAGTCCTTGTATAAGGGTCCGTACTTGTACATGCAGATAAAATAACCAACGAAATAACTAACAATATTACTTTTTTCATTTTTCCTCCTTAGTAGTATTAATGCGTATTTTTAATAATTTACTTGTAACTATGATTTAGACGCAGCTAGTATCAAAAAAGCCACCAATATTTTTTGGTAGCTAAACTTTTTTTAGTATTCCGCATTTTTTGGTGTTCTAGGAAAAGGTATCACATCTCTTATGTTTGACATACCGGTTATGTACATCAATATCCTCTCAAACCCCAATCCGTAACCGCTATGCGGAAAGCTTCCGTATCTCCTAAGATCTGTATAAAATTTGTATTGTTCTTTATCAAGTCCCATTTCTTCCATTCTTTTCACCAATAATTCGAGATTGTCCTCCCTTTGGCTTCCGCCTATTATCTCACCTATACCGGGAGCAAGCATATCCATAGCCCTAACTGTTTTCCCGTCACCGTTCATTTTCATGTAAAACGCTTTTATATCTTTTGGATAGTCGGTTACAAAGATCGGTTTCCCAAAATACTCCTCCGCCAAATACCTTTCATGCTCAGTTTGTAGGTCTATCCCCCACTTTACGGGATATTCAAAACTTTTACCTGCTTTTTCCAGAATATCGATTGCTTCTGTATATGTCACTCTTGCAAATTCATTGCACAGTACATTGTTTAGTTTCTCAAACAGCCCTTTTTCAACAAATTTATTAAAAAACTCCATTTCCTCCGGAGCATTTTCCATAACATAGCTTATTATATATTTTATCATCTCTTCTGCTATATCCATATTTACATTTAGGTCTGCAAAAGCCATTTCAGGTTCTATCATCCAAAATTCTGATGCATGCCTAGTTGTATTTGAATTTTCCGCCCTAAAAGTTGGACCGAAAGTATATACATTCCTAAAAGCAGGACAGTAAGCCTCGACATTAAGCTGTCCACTCACGGTGAGGTTGGTCTCTTTAGAGAAAAAATCCCTTGTATAGTCCACCTTCCCGTTTTCATCAAGCGGTACGTTTACCATATCTAAGGTCGTAACCCTAAACATTTCTCCTGCTCCCTCACAGTCACTTGCCGTTATTATTGGGGTGTGAACATAGACAAACCCTTTTTCCTGAAAAAATTTATGTATTGCAAAAGAAACCAAGGATCTTACTCTGAAAACGGCAGAAAACGTATTGGTTCTAGGCCTCAAGTGGGCTATCTCTCTCAAGAATTCCATAGAATGCCTCTTGTTTTGAAGCGGGTAGTCCAAATCGGATTTTTGAAAAACTTCTATTTTTTCAGCCTTTAACTCAAACTCCTGGCCCTTACCCTCAGATTTTACCAGTTCCCCTTCTACTATTATAGATGAGGCTATGCTGACCTTGGATACCTCCTGAAAATTTTTCAGGTTATTTTCAAATACTATTTGTACCCCGTTAAAAAACGATCCGTCATTTAGTTCTATAAATCCAAAATTTTTGGATACCCTTATTTTTTTTACCCAGCCGGAAAGTTTTACCTTTCCCCCTATATAGGACCCGCTTTCCCTATAAATTTGCTTAACCAGTACTTTCTCCATGTAAATCCTCCTAGTTTTGAACCTAATTTAATTTATTCCCATCCACTATTTTTATATTATCCAGATGGCCTCTAACCTGGCTTCTAAATTTTTCTAAGTACATCTGTCTATATTTTTGCCTGTCCAATTGCTCTTCTTGGGTCAACTCTCTTTTTTTTGACTCAGCAGCATAATAGTTTACTTTTTTTATGATTTCCTTCATCTCCACCTATATTTACCTCCAATAATTAAATACTAAAAATTATAAAAATGCCCTTCACAATATATATGCGAAGGGCACTTATTGCCTCTTATCGTCATCTTACTCACACTTAATACGAAAGTTTGAAGTCCAATTTATAAAACCCTATTTTAGCCATTTAATTATATATACAAATAGGCATTTTGTCAAGTTTAGTAGTCTTTATTAAACTGTGGCTTTTTCCCATTTTTTCTTAGCTCTTTGCATAACAACCGCACATGAAGCATCCCCAGTTATGTTTACAGCCGTCCTAAGCATATCAAATAGCCTGTCTACCCCAAAAAGAAGCGGTAATGCATCTAGAGGAAGTCCTGCTGCCACTAAAACTGCAACTACCAGTAAGCTTGGTCCAGGTACTCCGGCTTGCCCTATAGATCCAACTGTCGCTGTAACTATTATAGCTATATATTGTGTAAGACCTAAATCTATCCCATACATTTGTGCAAAAAATGTAGCTACAAGTGCGTAGTAGATTGCATTCCCGTCCATATTTATTGTAGCTCCAAGAGGAAGTACAAATGACGAAGTACTTTTCTCTACGCCTAACTCCTCTTCACACACTTCAAAAGTAACAGGAAGTGTAGCAGCAGAAGAAGCTGTTGATAAGGCCACAACTTGAGCCTTGTATATCTTTCTGATAAACTGTAAAGGGTTTATCTCAGAAAAGCTTTTAACTATACCAGGGTAAACAATAAAAGTCTGTACAGCAAGCGCAAGTACATAAACTATCAGTAGCTTCATCACCAATGCTAAAAGGTCATATCCAAATGTTCCCACAGCTTCCGCCATAAGTCCGAATACTCCTATAGGAGCTATTAGCATTACTTTCATTATCATCCATATCAAAACTTCAGTTAAAGTGTTAACCGATTTTTCAACAGGCTCTCTTTTTTCTTTAGGAAGTTTAGATACCCCTATTCCGAAAAATATTGCAAAGAATAGTATCTGAAGAATATTTCCACTCGTTAGCGAATCAAATGGGTTTGTCGGTATTATACCTATTAATATATCCCAAAATCCTGCTACTCCACCTCTGTCAGCATACTTAGCTCCATCTAAAAACGCTTCTGGAATTTGAGCTAAACCGATACCAGGTTTCATAAGTTCTCCAAATACTAGTCCTATGGTAACTGCAATAACTGTTGTAACCATATAATATGTAAATGTCCCTATTCCTACCTTCCCGGCTTCTTTCGTTTCTCCTAGAGAAGCTGCTCCGCCAACTATAGATACTGCCACCAATGGAATTACAAGCATCTTTATTCCACTTATAAATACTGTTCCTAGTGGAGCAAAAATTGCAGCTTTCTCTTTCATCACTCCACCAACTATTATCCCTAATATCATCGCCAGTAAAACAGCGACTCCTAGGTTTAATTTTTTCCTAGCCATAAAATCCTCCTTAGTTTTATCTATATTTTTACCTTGTTTAAAACCATTTTGAAAAATTTATCTGCTTTTATTTCTTTACACATTTTTTATACATTCATAGGCTGCTAAAACTCAATAACCCCTAACTTTATACACATTTTAATCCTTTTAAGTTTTTACTAGCACCTGATTTTTCTTTTATTCTCAGAGCAGTTATAACTAATATAAATTTTTAAAATCTAAAACAAATAAAAAAATCAGCATTTATAATTTAGCATTTCATTTGTAAAATTTTTTATAAAATTGCTGGTTTTCAACATATTATATCGAAAATTTTTATTGAATTGAAT
>QKCP01000047.1 GCA_003246855.1 Ilyobacter polytropus | reverse complement strand
CACCAATAAAAATTTAATAAAAAGTGATATCATATACTGAAACTTTCTATAGACACAAAAGAGCAAGATAAAATATGCACAAGTTAGTTGCAAAAAAGACCGTTTAAATCTTTGGTAATCTTCTTATAAATTGGCAAAAATAGGAAAAAGGGGCTATAATTAAAATTAGAAGTACTAAAATTGTTATTACCTGTAAAGTGGTGATAAATAAAAAATTACCGAGTCCACATTTCGGGGAAGTTAAAAGGAAATCAGCAAGTTCTTCGGTAAAAAAATTAGGGATTGTTTTCTATAATTTTTTAATATACATAATTCGGAGGTAGAATCTATGAAAATATTCAAAACTTTTTTTAATAAGTTTATGGGAAAGTCTGTTAACGTTGAAGCTGCAGCACGAAGTGAGACAGATGAGCTAATCTTAAAAGAACAAAATGACAGAGAAACCTATATAGAACTTTCGCGGGAGCTTGTCGAAAGAATGGGTGCCTTCAGAATGAAGCATTCCGTTTATCTGAGGGGAGAGACCTATAATGAAAAGAACGCAATACAGGCGCTGCCCTATTTAGAAGAACTGTTCAACGTATTTAAGGAGCTTCTATCTATAAAAAGAGAATATGGACAAGATGCTGATGTGGATGATTATTATGTGCATAACCTGGCAAACTGTTATGTGAGTTTGGGGAGATACCAGCAGGCTTATGAAACGTTGAGGTACGGATTTTTAAACCTTAAGCAAGAAGAAATTTATAATCTTAACAAATCCTTGGAATACTACTTAAAAAACTGTCTTTTAAATGGAGAGCTGGGAAGATTTTTTTCAAGTTATGAGGAACTTAAAACGGCTATTCCTGAAAATGAGAGGAAGAAGTTTAGGAGACATATAGAGAAAGAACTCTCTGAATATTTTGAAAATAATATTCAGAGTCTTAATTTAAAGGAATTAGATAAAGAGTATGGGGAAATATACATATATAAAAAGATTTTCAGCAAAGTAACAGAGAATAAAAAAGTGTACGAAATAATAGAAGAGGCCAAAAATCTTTATGGTAAAAAAGAGTATGAAGCCGCTGAAACTAAATTTGCAGCAGCTGTAGACAACGCAAATAAACTTGAAATAGAGATAGGAAAACATTACGAACTTTACGGGGATATATATTTCAAACTGGAAAACTATGATTTGGCAAGAACTGCCTATGAGAAATCTATTTTAGACACAAGTTATAAGCACAGGGTGTATAAAAAAATAGGGGATACCTACAAAAGGGAAAACTCCGATAAAAACGCATTTTTCGCCTACCTACTTTCTTTAGCCAGCAAAACAGATTACAAAACATCTCAAAATATGATTGAAAAGCTAAACTTTGGACACGAACTCAAGAAAATATTGGAGTTTTGTGCCAAAAATTCAAATTTAGAAGATGGAGAATTTAAGAAAAGAGCTCAAAAACATTTTGGAATGAGCTGATAATAATTATACTTAGTTTTAATATATACTAGTCCTCCTCATGGGAATATCAACCAAGAGGAGGATTTTTAAGTTGCGTTAAAAAATAAAAAAGGAGTAAGCAAGTTATCACACAGACAACAAGCCTACCCCAAAACGTTTCTATGATGTCGCAAAATTTCCTTTGTATATCTCGGTTCCCATTTCGTATAAAAGTGGTTTTATACGTTTTGCACTATTTTCATCGGTAAGTATTACCAGTTGGTCTCCGCAACTTATTTTAGTTGAACCACGTGGGATGAACTCGTCCCCTTCCCCTCTTCTTATCCCAACTATAAGGCATTTTTCAGGCCAAACTACTTCGGATATGAGTTTAGAATCGAGATAGGAATCTGCGGCTATAGGCACTAAAATTGTGGTTTTTCTCTGTTCGTCGCCATCCTCTAATACGTGGTTGCTCATCATTTTTTTGTAGAGCAAGTCGTATATAGGCCTAGATTCAATAAGTTCCGTGAATATGTATGAGACCATGGATACCACTACCAGACTTAGCAGGTGGTGGAAAGAACCAGTCATCTCCAATATGAGCACACTTCCAGTTATGGGAGCCCTTACTACTGCTGTAAAGTAAGCCGCCATACCTAATATAATGAAATGCGTTGTATAAATTGGATCGAAGTTGCCGGTAAGCACTAGGATTGTACCGTAAATTTTTCCAATAAGTGCGCCCAAAACAAGCATTGGTAAGAATATTCCACCCGGAACCCCAGAACCGTAGCACACCAGTGTAAATAAAAATTTAACTCCCAAGATAATCAGCAAGAACTTTATAGAAAAATCAGCTTCACTTATTTTTTCTATTATGTTATGACCTCCACCAGTTACATCAAACAGAAAGATGCTTAATACAAATGATGTTAAGATTGGAATAGCTGTTTTTAAAACGGAATTCATATTTGAGTGAGCGTACAAGTCCTGAACTTTGAGTAGACCTACATTGAAAATTTTTCCCGCCATACCAACTAGTATTCCAAACACTATAAGAGATGGGTATTTCGCAAGGTCAAAATAGTGGTCTATCTCAAAATTGAATACCGGATGCAGCCCGAAAAAATTTCTCGAAACAAAATCAGCGCAAACAGATGCAATCATAACGCAGGTAAGAAGCACAGGTGAAAAATACTTGTGCAGCTCTTCCAGAGAAAATATAACACCGGCAAGAGGGGCATTGAATGATGCCGCAAGACCAGCACTTGCTCCACTGGTTATAAGATATTTTTTTTCTACTTCGCTCCTGTTGAATACCTTGGTAACACCGCTACCGATAAGGGAGCCCAGCTGAACTGATGGACCTTCCCTACCGAGGGACAATCCACTACCGATACTAAGCACGCCGCCAAAGAATTTTCCCAGCAGTTCGGACAACCACTTGAAGTCCCACTGTCTCAAAAGTACGCCCTTGACCTGAGGAATGCCGCTTCCCTTTATCATTGGCATTTTTTTTATCAACTTAGCCAAAATAAAGGCGCTTATTAAGAATACAACAAGGGTAAGAAATCCAAGCTTCATATCGCCATGGCGTATCTTTTCGAAAATGTCATGACGTTTTGAATTTGCCATATTCAAAGAGATTCTGTAGAGGACAACCACGAATCCGCTTAATATTCCCACTACACCACCAAACATGTAGAGGTGTAGATAATCTTTCTGCCATTGTGAAATTGATTTGGATATTTTTATTTGCTCCACAAATACTCTCCTCACCATTTTATCTAATAAAATCAGGTAATCTAAAAAAATCATAACAAAAAAAGCAGATTAATTCAATGGGCGGGGTTTTCTTTAAATGGTGAAAGATGGTGAAAAAACAGTGAAAAACTAATCTTAAGCATTTGTGCATGCGGAGGCTATAATTTTGGAACTCAACACTGTAGTGGCCTATATAAGTTTTTAAGTTAAAAAAAACTTATATTTAATTGTGTAAAATTTAATATATTTTTTTTGACTTATTTTACAATTTTTCCTGATAAGGATGTGGTTTGTTCCAAATATGGAACATAGCTTAGGAGTTTATTTGTGAAATTAAAACTATAGAAATAAATTGTAGGAAAAACAGTAAGTATAAGTAAATAGAGTAAGGTAAAGGAATGAAAATATGATAGCTAGATTAAGTAGGTGAAGTAATTATCTCTATTTAAAGCATTGAATTTATTTGAAAATTCATATAGATAATAAGGATGCGAAATACTTTTTTAGTCACTAATTGTATAAATAAAGATATTGTATAAAAATAATTTTGGACACAGAGCTTCAAGAAAAAGATAAAAAGGTTCCCAGAGAAAGAAAAGAAAATTTTAAGCGCTCAGAATCTTGCTTAAAGATTTTGAATAATTTGTGTGATCTGTGATTATTTTTATTTTAGGGTGTTTTCTCTGTGTGATTCGTTTTTAAAAGTTCTGTGAAACTACGTGGCCTGAAAAAATTTTTTATAGAATAGTAATGTGTCAATAATTTTAAGCAGCAACTTGGATTAAATAATGAAAAGGGGGATAAAAATGCAGTTAGGAATCATAGGATTAGGGAAGATGGGCGGGAATATAACCAAAAAACTTTTAGGTGGGAATCATACTGTCTATGCTTATGATGCCAGTAAAGAAGCCAGAGAAACGGTTGAAAAGATGGGGGCGCAGGTATTTTCAAGCGAGGAAAAGCTTTGCGATAAACTGAACAACGAGATGGATATTCCTATACTTTGGTTGATGTTGCCTGCGGGTGATGTAACTGAAAATGCTATATTTGAGGTCTTAGACGATCTTAAAAAAGGCAGCATAATAATAGATGGCGGAAATTCCTTTTATAAAGACACTGTTAGAAGGTCCAAAAAATTGAAAGATAAGGGATTCGAGCTTTTAGATATAGGAACCAGTGGAGGAGTTTTGGGGAGTGAGAGAGGTTATTGCTTTATGGCTGGTGGCAACAAGGAATCTTACGAAATGGTCAAACCAATCCTGAAAGAGCTGGCCATGGATGGTGGATATGATTATATGGGGCCAAGTGGCAGCGGTCATTTTGTAAAAATGGTGCATAATGGTATAGAGTATGCCATGATGCAAGCCTATGGAGAAGGGTTTGAGATATTAAAGTCTAAATCAGAGTTTAAGCTGGATCTGGAAAAAATTTCTAGAGTATGGACCCGGGGCAGTATTATAGATTCTTGGTTGCTTGAGTTATGTACAGGGATGTTTGAAAAAGAGGGTAATCTTGAATCAGTAAAAGGTTATGTGGAGGATTCTGGAGAGGGGAGATGGACTGTGCTGGAGGCGATAGAGGAGCAGGTGTCTAGCCCGGTAATAACCTTATCTCTGATGCAAAGGTTTAGGTCGAGAAAAGGTGAGACGTTTTCAGACAAGGTAATAGCCGGCTTGAGAAGGGAGTTTGGCGGGCACAGCATAAAGGAGGAGTAAAGGGATGCAGATAGAAAATTTTTGCAGTATAAATGGAGAAGAGTATAGGCTGCAGCCATTTACCCTTGTTATATTTGGAGGGGCAGGTGACCTAAGTCAGAGGAAACTTCTGCCGGCCATGTATCATCTTTTTGCCACCGGGCATATAGCGGAGGATTTCAGGATAATAGGTTATGGTATACCTGAAATGAGCAGTGAAGAGTACAGAAACTTTGTAGAGGGAGCGCTGAAGAAGTTTCAAGTTGATGGGTATAATGAGGAAACGGTAAAAAAATTTAGGGAGAAGCTTTTTTACGTGAGCGGTGGATTAGAAGAAAGTAAGATGTACCGAAAAATATATGAACTTTACTGTGAAACCAGCAAAGATAAGGGTAAATACCAAGTTATATTCTATTTGGCCATACCTCCATACTTTGCATCGCAGGTGATAAGCAACATAGGACAGCTGGAATTCTGCAGCGGTGGAACAGTGAAAAAAGTGATAATGGAAAAACCTTTCGGAGTTGATACGGAAAGTGCTAAAAAACTCAACATAGAAGTTGGCAAGGTATTTCAAGAAAATGAAATCTATAGGATAGACCACTATTTAGGCAAGGAAACTGTACAAAACATACTGTTTTTTAGATTTGGGAACAGCATATTCGAGCCTCTTTGGAACAGAAACTACATAGAGCACATCCAGATAACAGTAGCCGAGAGTATAGGGATAGAGCACAGGGGTGCTTTTTATGAAAAAGCCGGAGTTGTAAGGGATATAATACAAAATCACATGATGCAACTGATAGCTCTTGTGGCTATGGAGCCACCAGTACAGTTCGAAGCAGATTACATACGTGACGAGAAAGTAAAGGTATTTAAAACTGTGAAGGAGATGAATTTTGAATACATAAGTGAGAATCTCGTAAGGGGGCAGTATGGCCCTGGAAATATAAAAGGAGAAAATGTATTGGGATACCAGGAGGAAAAAGGAGTCTCTGCGTCATCTTCTACCCCTACCTTTATAGCGGGGAAAATACACATAGACAACTGGAGGTGGTCTGGGATTCCCTTTTACATACGATCAGGAAAAAGGATGGCAAGAAAGGTAACCGAGATATATATACATTTCAAGACCCCACCTTTGAAACTTTTCGGGGATGAATGCGGCGATATAGAACCAAACGGGCTTATACTTTCCATACAGCCGGAAGAAAAAATTTCTATGACATTGAATTTGAAATACCCCGGAACAAAGAACACCCCCTATCCGGTGGAGATGCAGTTTGATTACAAATCAGTAACCGGCGGGGTGAAGCTAGACGCATACGAGAGGTTGATAATAGATTGCCTGAAGGGAGACCTTACCCTTTTTGCTAGACAGGATGGGATAGAAGCTATGTGGAAGATTGTAGATCCTATAAACAGTTATTGGGAGAAGCACGACTCTCACCCCGAATTTCCAAACTATTTCTCGGGCAGCTGGGGGCCACAGAAGGCATTTGATCTTATAGAAAAAGAAGGCAGAAAGTGGAGGTTTAGTGATGAGAGTTAAGACGGGCGGTGTAGATAAAATTTACGAAAAAGCTGTTGAAATTTTTTTAGAGGAGTACAGAAGAAATATAAAATCTAAAGGAGTATTCACAGTGGCGTTTTCAGGTGGAACTACTCCGTTGAAATTTTTCAGGAGTTTGAAAGAGGTAGAGGTTGACTGGACTAAGATACTGGTGTTCCAGGTAGATGAAAGGCAGGTGCCTATAGAGCACCCGGACAGTAACGGCAGGGTGCTGAAAAAAGAGCTTTTAGAGCATACGACGATACCTGGGAAAAACGTGTTTTTAATGGACTATAACGAAGACCTTGAAAAAATGGTTGAGGGGTACAGTGAAAAATTACTTGGGATATTTAATAAAGGAGAAGCATCGTTTGATTTAATTTTTTTGGGCCTAGGCAGCGACGGTCACACAGCATCACTTTTTCCTGACAATGTAGACTTGAGCGGAGACGTTGTGGCTTATGTAAACAAAAAAGGTGGGAGTGTAGAGCATTGCAGAATAAGTCTGGGCATAGAAGCCATAAATAGGAGCAAAAAAAAGGTTTTTATGTTTAAATCCCAGGGGAAAGAGATTGTAATGGATGAGGTAATGCACGGGAAACACCCTGCATCCCACGTGAAGGGCGACGTAAAATATCTAAGTGATTAAAAAAAATGAGGCCCTGGCCTCATTTTTAAATGTTGTTTTTCTTATAAATGTATTTTAATATATTTATGCTTGAGTAGGTAAAACCAAAAGGGAAAAGCGAGTAGCTATATGTCGCAAGGATTAGTATCCCCAATGGGAGTTGTAGTTTCTTAGGTATAAATGAAAAAGTCTTCCCAAGAGACTTGAAGGTGACATTGCTGACCATAAGGAGTGACACAGCTAGCACCATCAGGGTAAAAAAGTTTATATGGACTATTTTTCCGAAAAGCGTATCGGAAAGTATAAAGTATGAGCATATCAAGCCAGCCGCTGTCGGGATTGGCATACCGCAAAAATCATCTTTTTCCTTGCTGGCAACTGTGGCTATATTAAACTTTACAAGCCTTAGTACACCACAAAGGGCAAAAAGGAATGAGATGGGTAGCACGACTTCTTTAATCGGAGAGCTATCTCTTAGTATTGAATAGATCAGTATGCTTGGCGCCATTCCGAAAGATATGGCGTCACAAAACGAGTCAAATTCTTTGCCAAACTCACTGAAAGCATCTAGTTTTCTAGCCGTCTTGCCATCCAGACCATCGCATATAATGGCCAGTATGACAAATGCGGCAGCCATTTTGTAGTTTCCGTTTGATGACATGATTATGCTTAAGAAGCCCATGAACATATTACTTGCGGTAATTGAGTTTGGTATGATATACTTTCTTTCGATTTTACCTATCTTTTTTTCAGTATTATACATACTTATAGACCACCTTTTTTAGTAAAGTTTATATTTAATTTTAGCATAGATGCTTATTAAAAGCAATAGTATATGGGAGTAAGATGTGCGTGTTGATATGTTTTTTGAAGGGTTGTGATTTAAATAGATAAGAAGGAATTTATAAATTGTTTTGAATATGAAGATGAAATGCTGCTTTCTGCACTCTATGAAAAATTGGATCTATGCTTAAATGCAGATATAGACGTGTATAGTGAGGAGTTTTATCCGCCGAATGTATGGGTGAAATTGGAAAAGATGGAAAGCTCTATGGGGGTAGATGTGGAGACCTACGGTTTTTTTGAAGACAGTGAGAGAAGGATGGTGCTGTTAAAAAGCAGGAGCTACGGCGAGTATAGTAGGACTTTCCCGATGAAGGTGTTGAAAATCAGGAATAAATCCAAATTCAATGAGTTGGAACACAGGCATTTTCTAGGGACAATAATGTCACTGGGTATAAAAAGAGAGAAGCTGGGTGACATAGTGGTGGATCAAGGTACTGCTTATGTACCAGTTTTTGAAGAGTTGGCTGAATATATAAAGGATAGTATTGAAAAAGTGGCTAAAAATCCAGTGAGTATAGAAGTGCTTGAATACCAAAAATGTGATTCCCCGAAACGCCATTTTTCAGTGGAGACGGTATTGGTATCGTCGCTTAGACTGGATGCTCTGGTGTCGTCTCTTTGCAGCGTGTCGAGAAACGAGGCAGTGAAGCTAATAGATGGAAGCCGGGTAAGTTTGAACTATTTTGTTGAGACTGGAAAAAACGCTAAAATTTCAGAGGGAGATACAGTTTCTGTAAGAAGACACGGTAAATATTTATTTGAAAAAATTGAAGGCACCAGTAAAAAAGGGAAATATAGATTACTCATAAAGAAATTCTCATAGAAGGGGTGTGTTGTTATGTTTAAGCTGTGGAATAAAGTTAAGTGGATACTCTTTATGCTAATTGCAATTATTTCCATGACACTTATCTTAAAGGACGGCATAATAAGTTATTTTTTTGAGAGATATGCTAGTGAGGCTAATAGAGCCAAGGTTGAAGTTGAAGGGTTAAAGTTAAATGTTTTCAAGCAGACACTCACTTGGGACAGGCTTCAGGTAACCGATCCACACAATACTATGAAAAACATCATAGATACTGGAGATCTAAAAATTGAAATAGAACTCCTGCCGCTTCTGGAAAACCGTATAGTTATAGACAAGTTCGAATTGGATAACGTAAATTTTAACACCGAAAGAAAAAAGGACGGAAGGATAGCGGGGCTAGAACCTAGGCCAAAGTTAGAGACCCCAATGTTGGAAACATTAAAAAAGAAACTGGAAGTTGAAAAAAAAGATATACCTATATTAAACATAAAGGAGCTTAACTCCAGAGAGGAACTCGAAAAAATACTGGATAAGATGGATATAGAGGTAGTCAAAACATATGAAGAGGATAAGGCATATATAAAGGAAAGGATCAGCTACTGGGAGACCGCTATATCAGAGGAAAAATACAAGAAAAAGATCTCGGAGCTAAACGGAGCAGTAGAGTCGTTGAAGCAAGAGCTAGAACAGATGGACAGCGCAGACATAGCTGCTGTAAACGAAAAGGTACAAAAGCTAACAAAATTATCACAGGAGATAAATGCAGAAATAAACTCCTTGAAAGAGGAAAAATCCAAGTTTGAAAGTGATTTTAATGAATTAAAGGATAGGAGTAAAAATTTCTCGGCTGTAGCCAAGGCAGATTTATCAAAAATAGCAGCATTCCAAGATATGGGTAGTGATAACTGGAAATATGTTAATGAAGCCTTATTTGGGGAAGGATTGAGCAATGCCATATATAGTTTTGTTGAGACTTTTGAAATGATAAGTTCAAAGTTGCAAAATAATGATAAGGGGGTAGAAGAGGATAGTCCATACCCCAAATTTTGGATAAAAGAGGGCAGCATAAACCTAGCTTATGAGGGATTGTCTGTTAAAGGGTATATAAAGGACCTTGTAGATGATAATGTAAAAATAAACAGCGATAGCGTAGTAGAACTAATAGGTGAAGCTTCAGGAAAAAAGGTGAAATTAAATGTGCTTCTAGACACCAGAAATGATTTGAAAAAATTTGATATGGCATTGGAAAAATTTGCCATGTCGGATGATTTTAGGAGCTATTACCTGAAGCCATTTTCAGGCTCAAGTTTCGATCTTCTGCAGACTGTAACGATAAAAGAGGGGGTTTTAGACCTTAAAATGAAAATGAATTTTGACCATGTAGACCTGGAAAGTGTAGCTGGTAACATAGCTATAACAAACGATAAGATAAAAGCAATCTATCTAGACACTATAAAACAAGTAAAAGATTTGGCATTAGATATAGATTACAAAAATAACGGTGAGCTTTTTAAATTCAGTACCAATATAGACGAGATACTGGCCTCGAATATAAGTGCAAGTCTTAAAAACGAGATAGGAAAATTTCAATACGATTTAAGGAATAAATTGAACGCAAGAGTATCAAAACTTCAAAATGAACTTGATTCTGAACTCGCATTGTATAAAACAAAATTAGATGACAGGATAAGCTTTGCGGAAAAGGGTATGTTGGAAAACACAACAAGCTTAGATTTGTTGAAAAAGCAAATTTTAAAAGAGGGGATAGGTGACAAGCTAGACATAGGAATCCCTGGAGATATATTCAAAAAATTAAGATAGCAGGAATTATCCTGCTATTTTGTTTGTGTTCAAATTATTAATGATTATAAAACGTTTTTTATAAACTTACTCAACATGATATTCGTATAGTGTTTTGTAAGTTTAAAAGCCGAGTGTTTCTGAAGAAAAGCAACAGATTGTGTATGATATACGAAAAAGATAATTGGTAAATTCACCTAGCCAACAGAATTAACTTATGCTATAATTAACTGTATTTTTTGAACTGGGAGGTGTGAGGTGCATATAAGCAGAGATGTTAAGCAGCTAGAAGATATCTTAAATAGTTATCTTGAAAACCCAAAGAAGAATCCGTTACACTATTCGGAACTAAGTAAGATATTTAAAAGATTGCGGAGACTAGACAGAGAAATTTATCTTGATTACGTAGAGAAACTCCCTGCTGAACCTCTGGGAGATCTGCTTCTTACATTGACAGAAGGACAGTTAAAAGAAGTCTTGGATACAATTAACATAAATAAGATAATAAAGGGGATTGAATCCCTTGAAAGTGATGACGCTACCGACGTCATGCAGGACATAGAAGAAATAGATGAAGAATTGGCAAAAACCATCATGGAAAAGATGGACTACAGAGAAAAAGAGGAGATTAAGCTTCTTAGAAGATATGACGATGACCAGGCAGGGGCCTACATGCAGACCGAACTCTTTACAGCAAGCCATACAGAAAAGATAAGCGATACAATAGAGAGACTAAGAGTACTCAAGAAAAAAAAGGAACTTGAGAATATAAACACTCTTTATATAACCGGTGACTACAACAACCTTGTTGCCAGTATAAACCTAGAGGATCTTATACTTTTGGATTTCAATAAGACTTTTCGTGAGATACTACTTAAGACTCCAGAAAAATATAAGCCAAGATATATAAGAGACGAGGACGAGATAGAGGACGTTGCTAAACTATTTAAGGAATATGATCTTACAACCATGCCGGTGGTAGATAATCATGGGTTATTGATAGGAAGGATAACCTCAGACGATATCTATGATATCTTGCAGGAGATGGCGACAGAGCAGATATACAATCTTGCCGGGGTAGATGATGAGGCTGAATCTCAAAAAAGGGTGTTTGAAATAGCTAGAACACGGGCGACTTGGCTCACGGGAAGCCTTTTTGCAGGACTGGTTTCAGCCACGGTTATCGGGAAATTCCAGACTACCATTGGTAACTTGCCGATTTTGGCGGCTTTAATGCCAATAGTTGCAGCCATGGGAGGAAATACTGGTAATCAAGCTCTTACCGTAACGGTTAGGCAGCTCGCCACAGGCGAGATAGACCACTCCAACTGGACACCGAATTTTTTGAGAGAAATAATGATAGCTGTATTAAACGGACTTATGTTTGCTGTAATTGTAGGGACAATAATATTTCTTTGGAAAGGCGATTTAAGAGTAGCGCTTGTAATAGCGGCTGCAATGGTTGTAAACTTAATAACCGCTGGACTGTGTGGGGGGCTTATCCCTATGGTATTGAAAAAACTGAATGTAGACCCTGCAGTAGGAAGCTCTGTGGTACTGACTACAATAACAGATGTTGTAGGTTTCTTTATATTTTTAACACTCGCAACACTGTTTGTATTAAAGAACTGAATAAGTCGTAATCTTGGATAAAAAAATTGACTTTTTTTTTCCTGTATGTTATACTAATGCCTGTCATACTAGCCGGGGAGGTAGCGGTGCCCTGTAATCTACAACCCGCTTTAGTAGAGGTGAATTCCGACTTGAGGGGTAGGTTGTCATGGCAGCCCCTGAAGACTGATGTTGAGAATAAAGTCCTGTGCGGCAGAATATCGAGGAACCGTGTCAGATCCGGAAGGAAGCAGCACTAACTTGATCTTTCTGGGTGTTATGGGGTAGCTTTATTTGAGTTGGCCTTCTGGGTAACGCATGGTGGTTCTATCTCAAGGGTCGGTGTATGGCGCCTTTTTTATTTTTTGAAAACGCCGATAAACTCTACAGAAGAAGATATTTTCTTCTTTTTTTATATACAGTTTTTTAATTATTGGATCAGGAGTGAGCTATGTACAAGGTATTTAATGAAAGTGGATTTTACAGTTGCAGGGATAAAATATTAGAATTAGCGCCTAGATTTGAGCCTGAAAAAAACGGGGAGTATTTTTTAATTGAGGACGAAAGTGGCACAATCGGTTTTGCTGAAATATATCTGGAGAACTCTAAATATTTTTTGAAAAAGATTTTCATAACTAAAGAAAAAAGGTATGTATCGCACGGAAAAGCACTATTAGACCATATCTACAATTTTTTGGCAGATAAAAATATAGATGAACTTTATCTAGATAATGCCTGCATTTCTGACGGAAATGAGAAATTTTTTATGAAAAACAAGTTTACCCCATCTGATGAAGGGTATGTAGCGGGAAATCTTTTGGAGGATAAACTAAGAAAAAATGAGGGTGTCAGCGCCACGGTAATTTCCATACTTATAAACATAGCACTGGCTGTAATGAAGATCATTTTCGGGATACTTGGTAAAAGTAGGGCCCTAATGGCGGACGGATTCCACTCTTTTTCAGACGTTATAGGATCTTTTGTTATACTGATAAGTATATACCTTGGGAACAAACCGGCAGACAAAGACCATCCCTACGGACATGAGAAGATAGAAAGTATTGCAGGGAATATGGTTGGTGTGGTGTTGATAATCACAGCTACAGAGCTTATAAATGGCTCCCTCTCCTCGCTTTTTAGTGAGATTGACCATGTTAAGCCTAAAACAATAACCATTTTCATAGCAGCTATTTCCATAGTGATAAAATACTTTTTGTACGTTTACAAATATAACATAGGAAAAAGACTTAATAACGACGCCATAATAGCTGACGCCAGAGAACATAAAAGTGACGTCATATCATCTATCGGAGTAGTCGGTGGACTGATACTGTCTATCTACGTAAACCCTGTCTTCGATATAATGTTCGGGATAGCGGTGGCTCTTTTGATAGGTAAAGAAGGGATTGGTATAATAATAGAAACTTCCAACAAACTTTTAGACCAGCAGGACAGTAAACTTATATCGGATCTGAAAAAATACATATTAAAGTATGATAAGATAGAGAATGTGCATGATGTACTGACTAGAAGCTCAGGGAACAAGATATTCTTAAGCTTTCATATAAGGGTAGACGGCAGTATGAGCGTCTACAAAGCTCATGAATTGGCCGACGATATTAAGCACAGTATCCAGAGTGATTTTAAAGATATTCGGAGCGTTATAATACACGTGGATCCTATTATGGGGTAGCAAAAATTCTGTTTACTTGGTAAAATTAATGTGATATAATCAACGGAGGGTTTTATGGGAATTTTAGACAACTTGAATGATATGCAAAAAAAAGCAGCCGCCAAGGTGGATGGACCTGTGCTTATACTCGCAGGTGCTGGAAGTGGGAAGACTAGAACTGTTACCTACAGAATAGCCCATATGGTATTGGAAAAAGGGATATCCCCTTATAAAATACTAGCTGTTACTTTTACTAATAAAGCTGCAAAAGAGATGAAGGAGAGGGTCGAAGCCATTATAGGCGAGGACGCGGGCAAAATACTGGTATCCACTTTCCACTCATTCGGAGTGAGACTTTTGAGGATGTATGGGTCACAGCTGGGATACGAGCCGAACTTTAACATCTATGACACTGATGACCAGAAAAAACTTATATCAGATATCATGAAGAGGATAGGTATAAACGATAAAAATCTAAAACCGGCCACGATATTGGGCAACATATCCAAGTTGAAAGAGGACGGTATAGGGCCCGAAGAAATAGAAACTAAGTTCTATATGCAGAATATAAAAGATGTGCAGGCTGTATACAAAAAGTACAACTCCGCCCTTATAAAGAATAATGCTATGGATTTTTCAGATATATTGGTAAATACGAACAAGCTATTGGACATACCTGAGATAAGGGAGCGTATTCAGGAAAGGTATCACTATGTAATGGTAGATGAATACCAGGATACAAATAATATACAGTACAAAATAGTAAACAAAATAGCATCTAAGTACAGGAATCTTTGCGTTGTTGGTGATGAAGATCAAAGTATCTATGGATTCAGGGGAGCCAACATAGAAAATATTTTAAACTTCGAAAAAGACTATCCAGATGCCTATGTAGTTAAGTTAGAGCAAAACTACAGATCCACAGAAAACATACTTAAGGCCGCGAACAATATGATAAAATTAAATGAAAGTTCAAAAGGTAAGAATCTTTGGACAGAAAAAAACGGTGGAGACCTTATAAACATGTACGAGGCCAGGCATGCAAGGGATGAGAGTAACTACGTAGTAGATGAGATATATAAGCTTTTAAAAAAAGGCAAGACCTACAAAGATATAACCATACTTTACAGGACCAACGCCCAATCCCGTATTTTTGAGGAAACCTTTATAAGAACCGGTATCCCGTACAAGGTGTTTGGTGGGATGCAGTTCTATCAAAGAAAAGAGATAAAAGACGTAATAGCTTATCTGAATCTTATAAACAATCCAAAAGACGGCTTAAGCCTTTCCAGGGTAATAAATATACCGAAGAGAAAGATAGGGGCAAAAACCATAGAAAAACTGCAAATATTTGCAGAAGAAAATGATATATCAGTTTTTGAAGCAATCTCAAAGATGGATGAAGTAGGCGTGCCTAGCAGCGCAAAACTTGGATTGCAGCATTTTTACAATACAATCAGCGGGATCATAGAAGAGAGCGAATGCTTGTCGGTGTCGGAGATCTATGACAGGGTGCTAAAAGATACAGGGTATATAAAGTATCTGGAAATTGAAGACGATAAAGCCGATGTTAGAATAGAAAATATAGAAGAGCTTAAAAATAGTATATATGAGATGGAGAAAGAGGAAGAAAGCCTCACTCTTTCTGAATATCTAGAAAAGACTTCTCTCGTGGCGGCAACAGATGACCTCGATGAAGGGGATAACTATGTAAAACTCATGACCATACACAACTCCAAGGGGCTTGAATTCCCGGTGGTTTTTATTGTTGGTATGGAGGATGAGATGTTCCCGAGTAGCAGGGCAGAGTTTGATCCAAAAGAACTAGAGGAAGAGAGAAGACTTTGTTATGTAGCTATAACAAGGGCTGAAGAAAAACTCTATTTTTGTTATGCAACAGAGAGGGATATATACGGCAGGACATCCTATATGAGGCAGAAGTCAAGATTTATAGATGAGATACCGTCTCATCTCATAGAAATGAAAAATGCAGTCATAGAAAGAGTAGAGAAAGTCGAAAATAAAATGGCAAAACCTGCCGAAAAAATAGAAAACTTTAACCCGCTAAAAGCAAAAGTTGAGGACAATAATAGCCCTTATAGCAGAGGGGAAAAAGTGTCGCATAAAAAGTTTGGTTTGGGAATAGTGAGAGCTGTAGAAGATGGTCAAAGGATAGTGATAGAATTTAGAGAGGGGTTAAAAAAATTCCCTTTAATGGCTGCAGATAAATTTATAACAAAATTATAGCGAGGTTTTACACATGAAAAGAAGGACAATAGCAAAAGATGTAAACTTTAAAGGGATAGGTCTTCATAAGGGTGAGGAGATAAGCCTTAAACTTGTCAAAGCATCTTCCGGAACAGGGATAGTCTTTAAAAGAGTGGATCTGGAAGAGGGCAAAAATGAGATAAAATTATGTCTAGAAAATACTTTCGATCTAGTTAGAGGTACCAATATAAAAAACGAGTACGATGCTAAAATCCATACAATAGAGCATTTTTTATCGGCGCTATATATTTTTGATATAACAGATCTTTACGTTGAGATAAACGGAAATGAACTTCCTATAGGGGATGGGAGTGCAGCACCGTTTGTAGCGTTACTTGAGGAAGCCGGCGTGGAAGAATTAGAAGATACTATTGAGGAAATTGTCATAAAAGAACCGTTGTATATCTCTGTGGGAGATAAACATCTGGTGGGTCTTCCTTATGATGGGTATAAGATAACCTATAGCATAAGATTTGAGCATACATTTTTAAAATCTCAGCTACTTGAGTTGGAGTTAACTAAGGAAGCGTACAAAAAAGAGATCGCTCCAGCCAGGACTTTCGGATTTGACTATGAGGTCGAATATCTAAAGGCAAATAACCTTGCCCTTGGTGGAAGTCTAGAAAATGCCATAGTTATAAAAAAAGACGGCGTTTTGAACCCTGGAGGTCTTAGGTTTGATGACGAGTTTGTAAGACATAAAATTTTGGATATAGTAGGAGACTTAAAGGTGCTAAACAAACCTATAAAAGGACATATAATAGCTGTAAAGGCTGGCCATGCACTGGACATAGAGTTTGCCTATAAGCTGAATAAACTGTAAAAAAACTTTCAACATAAAAAATAAAATTTACATAAGGAGAGTGAACTATGGATATTTTAGAAATAATGGAGAGATTACCTCACAGATACCCATTTTTATTGGTTGATAGGGTGCTTGATAAAGAAGAAGGTAAAAAAATAGTAGCTATAAAAAACGTGACAATGAACGAAGAGTTTTTTCAAGGACATTTCCCAGGCTATCCTGTAATGCCTGGAGTATTAATTGTGGAAGGGATGGCTCAGGCACTTGGGCTATTGGTTATGGAAAAAGGAAGCGGGGATATCCCATTTTTTGCTGCGATAGAAAGTGCTAAGTTCAGAAAGCCTGTAAGACCAGGGGATCAGCTTGTGTATGAAGTAGAACTTGATAAGATGAGAAGAACTATGGTAAAAGCTCATGGAGTGGCTAAAGTAGACGGTCAAGTTGTAGCAGAAGCTTCTCTAATGTTCTCAATTGTTAAGAAATAAGAGAAAAGTTAGGAAGGAGTAAGGAAATTGGCTGAAATACATCAAACTGCCATAATAGAGAAAGGGGCAGTAATTGGAGAAAATGTTAAGATCGGTCCCTACTCTGTGATTGGAAAAGACGTAAAAATAGGTGACGGAACGGTAATAGATTCCCACGTTGTAGTAACTGGGAAAACTACCATAGGGAAAAACAATAAAATATATTCTTATGCTTCGGTTGGTCAAGATCCTCAAGACTTGAAGTATGCGGGCGAAGACACTGAACTCATAATTGGTGACAATAACAAGATAAGGGAGTTTGTTACGATAAACAAGGGGACTCTTGCTGCTAATAGGACCCAGATAGGTAACAACAATCTTCTTATGGCGTATGTACACGTGGCTCACGACGTTATTTTAGGGAACAACTGCGTACTTGCAAATAACGTGACTCTTGCTGGTCATGTGGAAGTTTCTGATAATGTTGTAATCGGTGGTCTGACACCTGTACATCAATGGGTGAAGATAGGAGAGCATGCTATGATAGGTGGAGCTTCAGCTGTAACTCAAGATATAGCGCCATTCGTAACTGCCGAGGGGAATAGAGTAAGAGTAAGAGGACTAAACCTTACTGGGTTAAAAAGAAGAGGTTTCACAGACGAAGAGATATCAAACTTGAAAAAGGCATACAGAATTATATTTAGGTCTAATTTACCGCTTAAAGATGCAGTGGATGAGGTTGTGGAGAAATTTCCAGAAGATAAAAACCTGAAATATATGGTGGAATTCATATCCAGCTGCAGTAGGGGGATTGCAAGATAATGAAAAAGGTTGCCATTGTATCGGGCAATGGTGAATTGCCGTACTATTTTTTGGAGGAAGCGGAGAAAAACGGATATGATGTTTATCCGGTAGGACTTTTTGACAGTATTGATTCCAGGATAAAAAAGCATAAAAACTACGTTTCGTTTAGCATAGGACAGATTTCAAAGCTGAAAAGATACTTGAAGAAAAACAGCATTGATGAGATGATAATGCTTGGAAAAGTTGAAAAAAGTATGGTGTTCACAAACTTTAAATTAGATCTTGCAGCAGCCTTTTTAATGTTTAAACTTCCCAATAAGAAGGATGAAACAATAATAATGGCTATTATAAAATATTTTGAAAAGAGCGGCATAAGGGTTCTTCCCCAAAATCATTTGTTAGGTGATCGTATGACTGTTGATAAAATTTATACTAAGTATAAACCAACTAAAAAAGATTTAAAGACCATAGAAGTTGGGATAGAGGCTGCAAAGGCGCTTACAAGTGTAGATGCCGGGCAGACAGTTGTTGTCAAGGACAGGTCCGTAATCGCCTTAGAGGGTATAGAGGGGACAGATAAAACCATATTAAGAGCAGGAGAGCTGGCAGGAAAAGGCTGCATAATAGTAAAAATGGCAAGACCGGCACAAGATATGAGAGTGGATATACCAGCTTTTGGACTAACTACTATGAAAAATGCGGTACTAATAGGTGCAGCTGGAGTGGTTATTGAAGCTGAAAAAATGTTCTTTTTAGATAGGGAAGAAGTGCTAAAAATAGCAGAAGAGAATAATATTTTTATAATTGGAGTAAATGCTTAAGGTCAGGGGGTAAATTTATGAAATATTTTGTATCAACAGGAGAAATGTCTGGGGATTTACACCTGTCTTATTTAGTAAAGGAAATTTTAAAAGAGGAAAAAACAGCCAGCTTTTTTGGAGTAGCAGGTAAACACTCCAAAGAGGCTGGTGTTACTATTATACAGGATATTCAAGAACTGGCAGTTATGGGTTTTTTTGAAGCCGCACAAAAGTACAGGTTTTTGAAGAAAAAAGCTATAGAATACTTAGATTTTATAAAAAAAAATAATATAGAGAAAGTATTACTAGTAGATTACGGTGGATTTAACCTCAAGTTCCTGGAACTGCTAAAAAAAGAATGCCCTAATGTTGAGGTCTACTACTATATCCCACCAAAATTATGGGTTTGGGGAGAAAAAAGAATAAAAAAGCTTAAGTTAGCAGATCATATAATAGTAATTTTCCCCTGGGAAGTGGAGTTCTATAAAAAACATGGGGTAGAAGCCGTTTACTTTGGGAACCCTTTTATGGAAAGGTATGAAAAAATCCATGAGTTTGACCACAAAGTACTCCTGCTTCCGGGAAGCAGAAAACAGGAGATAAAAAGTCTCCTACCGGTTATGCTGGAGGTAGTAAGGGAAAAGCCGGAAGAACTTTTTCTTCTGAAACTCGCCAGCAAGGATCATTTAAATTGGATAGAAGAGGACCTATCTTTATATGGCAACCTAGAAATTGTTTATGATATGCCATTGGAGGACGCTGTAAAAAGTTCTAAATTGGCAATAGCCGCTTCGGGGACTGTTGTATTGGAGCTTTCACTGTTTGGTCTCCCAGGCATAGTAGTATACAGGACGGGGATAATAAATGAAATTTTGGCGAAGTATCTCTTGAAAATAAAATATGTTTCACTGCCAAATATAACGCTTGATGAAGAAGTGTACCCAGAACTTCTACAAAAAAGGTGTAATAAAGCGGAAATAATAGAAAAACTTGAGTTTATAGAAGAAAATATGAGAACTATAATAGAAAAAATAGATGCTATCAGGATGAAACTTTTTGGAAAAGACATCGTAAATAGCTATGCTAAATATATCATAAACGGAAAAAGGTGAAAAAGATGAATAATCTTTTTAAAAATAATTCAATAAAAGCATTTTTACACTATAGTATAAAACATAAATCATTGCTTATTTTGGTAATGCTACTTTCATTTTTATCTTCTGCTGCGAGTGCTGTCCCTGCATGGCTTGTAAAGTATCTAACTGACGACGTCCTTGTAAAGCAGGATATGAGGATGCTGACACTTATAACGATTGCCATTATCTTAACTACAATAGTAAAGGGATTTTCAATGTATTATAGGGAAATAACTTCTGGATATGTTACTGAAACAATAAAAAAAGAGATAAAACAGGATGTATATAACCACCTACAGACTCTACCTATATCATACTATC
>QKCP01000015.1 GCA_003246855.1 Ilyobacter polytropus | reverse complement strand
TGACCTGCATCAAGAACTCTCGGTATACCTCCTATATCTCCTAATGCAAGTTTATTATACCTATACTTAGCACATCCAGCTGTAAGTATTACAGTATCTTTCGGAAGCTTTTCTGCAAATTCTGTATAATATTTCCTATCCTGCATCCTGGCATCGCATCCAGCCATAACAACGAATTTCTTTATGGCTCCAGATTTTACTGCTTCTATAACTTTATCTGCAAGAGCAAGTGTTTGATTATGAGCAAATCCTCCCACAATTTCACCTGTTTCTATCTCAACAGGAGCTTGGCATTTTTTAGCCATTTCTATAATAGTCGAGAAATCTTTTTTGCCGTCAGGACCTTTTTCAATATGGGTACATCCCTCCATACCGCATGAATTTGTAGTAAATACCCTATCCTTATATGAAAGAGCTCCGCTTCTTGGAGGAACTATACAGTTACTCGTAAACAAAACCGGCCCGTTAAATGTTTCAAACTCCTTAGTCTGATGCCACCAAGAACCACCATAGTTACCTACAAAGTTATCATACTTCTTGAATGCAGGATAGTAATTCGCAGGAAGCATCTCAGAGTGAGTATATACATCTACACCTGTTCCCTTTGTCTGCTCTAAAAGCTGCTCCATATCTCTAAGATCATGGCCAGAGATTAATATACCAGGATTTTTTCCTACCCCTATATTTACCTTGGTTATCTCAGGATTTCCGTATGTCTCTGTATTGGCTTTATCTAAAAGCGCCATCGCCTCTACTCCGTACTTACCTGTTTCAAGTGTTAATGCTATTAGTTCATCAACAGATATCTCAGGATCATCTGTAGCTAAAAGAGCCTTTTCCATAAACTTAATGATATCTCTATTTTTAAATCCGAGATGGAAAGCATGTTCTGTATAAGCTGATATCCCCTTTAGCCCATACATTATCATTTCCTTTAAGGATCTCTCATCTTCATTTGCAGTTCTCATTACACCTGATTTGTCGGCAAGTTCTCCGAAAAGCTTTTTCTCATCTGCAAAATCTGAAGCAGGATCTAAAAGTTTACTGAACTTGTCCTCTTCACAAGAACACTCCTTTTTTCTTTTAAATAGCTTCATGAGCCCTTTAGGATTTTTCTCTTCGCATACTTTTTTTAATTTATCTCTTAATTCAACTCCTGCTTTAATCTGTGATTTAAGGGCATCATCGTCAAAGTTTGAGTTGGTGATAGTCATGAATAGCGAATTTAAGATAAAATAGTCTATATCCTCACCGATCTCATCGGTTTCTCTTAAAACAGAACTATGCAGTGCCACTCCTTTAACTACATGAAGAAGTACATCCTGTAGCTTAGCCTCTTCCGGAGTCTTACCGCAAACTCCTCTTATGGTACATCCTTTTCCTGCAGCTGCTTCCTGACACTGATAACAAAACATCGACATATAACTACCTCCCTATTTAAGTTTAAAAAATACATGCTAACTAGTTTACTTTATTCTTCAAAAAAATCCTTTAAATTTTCTACTAAAGATGTCAAAAATATAATTACAATCTCTTAAACACGGTTCCAAGATCAAATCATAATTAAACTTTAGCTATCTTTTTACCAAACTCTATACAACTTTTAGTCTGTTCCTCATCAGGATTCCATAGATTTTTAAGACCGTCATCTACTACTTCAAAGCCACATTTTTTTAAATCTTCTGTTATTATTTTTACAGACTCGCCGCTCCACCCGTAACACCCAAAAGCGGCTGCCTTTTTATTCTTGAATTTAAGACCCTTAATCTCTTCCAAAATTGCTGCCACAGAACTCAAAATTCCGTTATTTATGGTAGAAGACCCAATGATAACAGTTTTAGACTTAAAAACTTCCGTTATCATATCGTTCTTATCGGACTTGGATATGTTAAATAGCTTGAGATCCACTTCTTTATCTTCTAGTTTTATACCTTCAGCTATAGACTCAGCCATTTTTTTAGTTCCATTCCACATAGTGTCGTACAGTATCGTTATCTGGTTTTCCTGGTAGTTTTCACACCATTTACTGTACTTTTCTATTATTTGTCCAGGGTTGTCTCTCCAGATCACTCCGTGACTAGTAGCAATTATATCTATAGGAAGCTCCAAAGCTATCACCTCTTTTAGCTTATTCTTTAGAATCTGGCTAAAAGGGGTGAGTATGTTAGCGTAGTACTTCATAGCTTCTTTTTCCAATTCACACTGGTCTACTAGGTCATTAAACATATATTCACTGGCATAATGCTGCCCGAAAGCATCATTGCTAAACAGAATGTTATCCTCTGTCAGATAGGTAGCCATGCTGTCCGGCCAGTGCAGCATTCTCATCTCTACAAAAATAAGCTCTTTGCCGTTACCGATAGGTAACTTATCTCCAGTCTTTACAGGTATAAAGTTCCAATCCTGATGGTACTGCCCTTTTAATGATTTTATTGCATGCTGAGTGCAGTATATCGGGGTATCTGGAATCAACTTCATCAATTCTGGCAACGAACCGCTATGATCCACCTCACCATGATTGGCTACTATATAGTCTATCTTATCGAGATCTATCTCCTTTGATAGATTTTCTATAAATTCACCTGCATACGGCATCCACACGGTGTCTATCAAAACATTCTTTTCTTCCTGAATTAGATATGAGTTGTAAGTTGACCCCTTATGAGTAGAGTACTCGTCACCATGGAATTTTCTAAGTTCCCAGTCTATTTTCCCCACCCAGGATACATTATTCTTAACTATTCTTTTCATCCATACTCCTCCCTAAAAAAAAATTATGCCACAGTTTACATTTTTCTATCCGGATTTTATTTTCCTTTTTTTATCTGAAAGCTAAACTTTTCTATACTCTATGATACATTTAATAAAAATCGTATACTATAAGTATAGAAAGAGTTGAGAAATAAATTTAATGCCTGTTTGGAGGTGATTAGATGAAAAACAATTCAATTATTTTTTCAGGATTAGTCCTTATTATTTTTATGATGATTTTTAACGGTATAAGTGTACTCTTGCTGTCGCCACTTGCACTTTTGCTAATGGCGCATTGTGACACAATGGATGGTCCTTTGATTAAAGATGCACAGAAAGCTTTAGAAAGTAAGAGTATATCTCCTGTTTTAAAATGGATTAAAGAAGAGGATGAAGAAGAAATCACTAAGATGTTCGAGCAGGTTTTAGTTTTTTCCCTAAAAAATCCTGAACTAACAAAAATGCTGGAGATGTATTTTCTAGAAACTGTTACAAGAGTCCACAGGAAAGGTGAAGGAGCCCCTTATACTGGGTTGAAACCAGCGGGATATCCAATCGATCCGATCATAAAAAAAGGAGATCTCTCTTTAGAAACTGGCAGTGCAGAAGAAGTAGCAGAATTATTATCTAAAGAAATAAAGAAAGAAATACTAAAAAGATTTGAAAAAGCTTTAAAATTAAAGAATAAAGCCGATGAAGATCCAGATATTGGAAGACATTACATTGAAGCATATGCCGATTATATCCACCTAATAGAGCATTTACACAAATTACTGAAAAGTCCAAGTGAACACCACTCCAAAAAACATGCTCACTGATACATTAATGTATAAAAACTAGTACTATAAATTTCAGTACAATTTAAAGGGACATGATCGCCATATGACCACATCCCTTTTTTTATTTGTTTAATAATAATGAATCGTACCATTATTAATGGAGGGGAGTTGAATTCATGCTCAACCATAAAAATATAGTAATACAAATTGAAAAACATTACATTTAGACCTTGATTAAAATAAAAATTTAAATATCTAAAAAGTTGAGATGAAAAACCTTATCATAAATGATTGATTGTTTGATTCCAAGCTGTTTCATCAAAGCCTTTTCAGTATTTATTTAGATATCTTTCTGTTATATGTATACTATAAAATAAGGCTAGTCACGTGACTAGCCTTATTTTAGGTAGTAGGATCCATCTTTGAACTTACTTTAGAGATTTTAGTTACTGGAAATTCGCCTTTTTCAGCTTTAAAGTTATCATAATCCATTTGAAGACCGTTGATATGAGTGCTCCATCCAGAACTTGATTTCGCGTAATGTACTGTGTCTTCTATTTTTTCATCAGTTGCACCATTTATTTTCGCTAGTTCTGCATGGTAGTATGCGCAATATCTACATTTGCTGATAGCTGATATAGCTTCTCCTATTAGTTCTCTGTATTTATTTGGAATAGGACCTTCTTTAAATTGGATACGTTTAAATAGTTTCCATTCCATTTTCTGTGAATACTCTGGCGACAAAGTTTGCTTCTAGCTATTGCAAGAGGATTAAACGGCTCAAGGTACACCCTGTCAATCTGAATACTAGTCTTCACTACTTCATATTTGTAAGAGGTTCTCCAATATACCATGTTGTTGTGTACTATGTGAGTAATGTCAGAGTTTTGTCTGATATTGTGCATAAATTCTTATAGAGTCAGATTTTAATAAAAAAAGGATTTCATATTTTTTCTAGAAGAGAACATTGTATTTTTTATAAAAAAATCGGGAGGTGCATGAATGGGTAAACAGTATCATGAACCATATGAATTCTTGAGCGATTCCGCTAAGGATATAGCAAGGGCGATGAACAGCTTGGAGGAAGAACTTATAGCAGTAGATCGCTATAATCAGAGAGAAGATATGGAGGCTATTGATTCTGAATTAAAATCTATTTTGGAGCACAATAGAAAAGAAGAAGTAGAGCATGCTGCAATGATTATAGAATGGCTTAGGAGAAATATGGATGGTTGGGAAGATGAGTTAAAAACATATCTTTTTACAAATAAACCGGTTACAAGCTTGGAAGAAAATTCAGATTCAAAAAATGAGAATGAAAAAGCTATTTCAGGCACATCACTTAATATAGGAAGTATAAAATAATAATTGGGAGGTAGATTTGTAATGGATAGGTTAAAAAGAAAACTTGCACCAATTTCAAGCAAAGCATGGGACGAAATAGATTCTCGTGCAAAACAGATCCTGAAACATTATCTTTCTGCTAGAAAATTTGTGAACATAAATGGTCCTAATGGGCTGGAGTGGTCAGCAGTTACCGAAGGAAGAATAAATGTACATCATGATGAGATCCTCAATTATGGGATATTTAATGTGAAGCCGTTAATAGAACCTAGAGTTAGTTTTAAATTGGACCGTTGGGAGCTTGACAATATTGAAAGAGGGGCTAAGGATATAAACTTTGATTCTCTGGATGAAGCTGTAAAAAAAATAGCTTTTTTTGAGGAGAAAGTTGTTTATCATGGACTGGAGGAGGCTGAGATTGTAGGAATTTATCAAAGCTCTTCTCATGAGACGATATTTTTAGGAGAATTCGAGCTAGAAATACTGGCAAATATTTCCAAGGGGATAATGATATTGAAAGATTCCATTGCTATAGCTCCGTATACGTTAGTTGTAGGGGAAAAACTATGGTATAAACTTAATTCCATAGGGAAAGAAATATCTTTAATATCAAGGATAGAAAATATGATAGAAGGAAAAGTTATAGTTAGCAGTAATATTGCTGGAGCTGTTCTACTTCCATATGATAATAAAAAAATAGAGCTTTCAATAGGAGAAGATTTTTCAATAGGATATCAGGAACATACAGAAAATGATGTCAAACTGTTTATTACAGAAACTTTTACTTTTAGAGTTTTAGACAACTCTTTCATAGTGCTCTATAAATAGAACACTGGAAAAGAAATAATATTT
>QKCP01000058.1 GCA_003246855.1 Ilyobacter polytropus | reverse complement strand
AAAATAGCCGCCAAAAAAAATAAAAAAGTACAGTTTTTGGTGGGGAGCGGAGTCAATCTTCCTTTTAAATCCGGGAGTTTTGAAGCCGTGCTGTGCATGTTTAGCAAAATATTCAGCAAAGAGTACAGCAGGGTGCTAAAGGACGGAGGTCAACTCTTGGTAGTAAGCAGCGGCAAGCACCACCTTTTGGAATTGAGAGAACTTTTGTATGATGATGTTTGGGTGGACGAGGTAGACCTTGAGGCGGAAACAGGGGAAGAGTTTGACCTGATTGCAGCAGAGGAACTCACGTATAAAATAAATCTGGGAAATAAGCAGGAAATTATGAACCTTGTCAGGATGACCCCTTACTACTATAAGGCAAAAAAGGAAAGGGTGGCAAGCTTAGAAAAATTAGATGCTTTAGAAGGGCTTACTGTAGACGTGAAAATAAGTCTTTATGCTAAAAAGGGGTAATTATGATTACTGGTATAGGGAATGATATTATAGAAGTAAGCAGGATAAAAAAAGCTATAGAAAAGAGCGAAAACTTTAAAAAAAGGGTTTTTACAGAAAAGGAGATAAACTACATAGAGCGCAAAAGGGATAAGTACCCTTCATACGCAGGTAGATTTGCGGCAAAAGAGGCGTTTGCAAAAGCCATAGGTACGGGTGTCAGGGGATTTAACTTAACAGATATAGAAATAATGAATGATGAATTCGGCAGGCCAATATTTTTTTTGAAGGGACAGTTGCAGGAAAAATATGGCAGTAGCAAGTTTTACCTAAGTATATCACACACTAGGGAATACGCTGTTGCCACTGTTATAGTTGAAAAACCCTAAAAACTCTGTGTCGCTCTGGGTAAATATTATTGAAAAAAATATGTGGCTGTGTTATAATTTTCTTTGTAAATTTTTAGAGACTTTTATCTTGGGGTGGTGGAATGGTACAAAAATATGTCCTCAGATTAAAAGTTTTTTTCTGTCTAATGTTTTTTTGCTGGCATAGCGGAGTTTTTTCTCTGCCTTTAAGCACCATAAACGGGTTGGCTTATTATGCTGGGGTGAAGAACACAGATTTTTTCCAAGGTGGCGAGTACACAAAACCTCTTACTGAGATAGTAAAAAACTATACTAAAGATTTTGGGGTAGATTTTTTCAGGATAAGTGAAGGTAAAGAAGTTGTTTTTGGAGTATTCGACTCTGGAGAAAATTTTCTGGTAATTTATCTAAACGGGAACATGCCGCATTTTTCAGGAGAAAATTTTAAAAAAGACACTTTGCAAATAGACGGTAAAGAGTACGCCATGTGGTATGACCTTGGAAAAGGATTTATATTAATGGGCGGAGGAAGACTCATAGTGAGCAATGAATTTGGAAATTTTTTAAGCCAGGTGGAAAGCTTTGATAAAAATTGGCATCTGGATCCGCCTGAAAAGGGAGAGTACGAATACTTTACATATGAAAATATAGTTGGTGAGTTTTACGGAAAAGGGTACTATAGGAAATCTTCATTTAAGAATAGAAATGAGAAGAGGACTTGCTACTATTTGAAGAAAAAAGAACCGCTTAAAGAGGAGATAAACCTCTCCGGATACATACCAAAACGTGCAAAAGTAGAGAGTATGGCCGGAGATGAACTCTTGAAAAAAGCTTTATTTAGAGGGATGGATGGTCTGGAGTTGGACCCTGAATTTTTAAAAACGAAGCTGCAGGAATTGAAACCGGTGGCCAGCTACTGGGTTAGCTTTGATGGCGGGACCTACCTTTTGATTCATGCAAAAGGAGTAGCGAAGCTGAAGGGGATATTAAAAGAACTTTATTCTTCGCTGTTTTTCTATAGGGACCTTGAGATTATTTCAAAAGATGGATATAGCTTTGTAGAGCTTCCTATTATAGGAGTAAAGAAATATTTTTTAAAGCTGGAAGACAATATTTTTGCAGTGACAGATAGTGCAGACCTGGCCTTTGCCATAAAAAATGGTAAATATGAGAATCCCAAGTACAAGAAAGTGGACTTGAGCAGTTTGCATTTCGGGAATGAACTTGTGAGATTCTATGAGAATAAAATAGAGGTAGTGGAAAGGTGATAATCACATGGAAATTTTGGATATAAAGAGAGAACTAAAAGCCTTAAAAGAGAAACTGGCTGAGATCAGGGGGCATCTTTGACCTGGATGCTAAAGAAGAGGCAATAAAGTCTCTAGAAGCTAAAACCATGGAAGAAGGGTTTTGGAATGACAAAAAAGAAAGCCAGAACACCATAAAAGAGATGAATGACCTAAAGGATGTAGTAGGTGAATATAAAAAGCTAGAGTTGTTAGACGAAGATTTAGAAATGCTGGTGGAGTTTGTAGAAGCCGGAGAAGATGATTTTAAAATTGAACTTGATGAGAAATTTGCAAAGTTTAAGAAAGCCATTGATTCCTTCAATACAAAATTACTCTTAGACGGTGAGTATGACAATAACAATGCTATAGTGACAGTCCACTCCGGTGCTGGTGGAACCGAGGCTTGTGATTGGGCTGAGATGCTTTTTAGGATGTACAGCAGGTGGTGCAATGTTAAGGGCTATAAAATAGAGGTTTTAGACAGTTTAGCCGGAGATGAAGCCGGGATAAAGTCTGTGACTTTTTTAGTGGAAGGTAAACAGTCTTATGGATACCTCAAAAGTGAAAAGGGAATCCACAGATTGGTGAGGATATCCCCGTTTGATTCCAACAAGAGAAGACATACTTCATTTGCTTCGGTAGACGTGGTACCAGAGGTCGATGACACGATAGAGATAGATATAAATCCAAACGATTTAAAGATAGATACTTACAGGGCCAGTGGAGCCGGAGGGCAGCACGTTAACATGACGGATTCTGCTGTTAGAATAACCCACACACCTACAGGTATAGTGGTTACTTGTCAAAAAGAGAGATCCCAGTTGAAAAACAGGGATACAGCAATGAAAATCTTAAGGTCTAAACTATTCGAGCTTGAGCTTAAGAAAAAAGAGGAAGAGCTGAAAAAAATACAGGGTGAGCAATCAGAGATATCCTGGGGTAATCAGATACGTTCCTATGTTTTCCAACCTTATACAATGGTGAAGGATCACAGGACAAATACTGAGGTTGGGAGCGTAGATTCAGTTATGGACGGAAATATAGATCCTTTTATAAACGCTTATTTGAAGTGGATGAAACAATAAAAGAATAAAAATTATGGAAAACTAAGTAGTTTTTGTAGTCTAATGTTATGAATCAATAAAATTAGAGGAGGTCGTTGGACTATGAAAAAAATATTTACACTGCTTATGTTTTTGATAGCTATAAATTTTTGCTTTGCTGATGGTGAGCTGGCAGAATACTATCATAATAGGCTTGTTTCAAATGAAGACGTTGAAAGTCTTGAGAGCATTTCTCCTAGAGGAGAAGGTGTGCTTATAAGAGGGCTCGTCTACAATCGTGTAAGATTGGACTCGATATACGTAAAAAGTAATTATGAGGGTAAGGATGAAGTAGTGATGCTGATTTCTGATCTTGAGGCTGCATTTTTGAAAAAAAACAAGGATATAAGAACAATAGCAATTACCGCCACAGAGGATAGCCTGGTTGCAAAGGGTGAGGTGGATGTGCTCGGCGGAACATTTGATGTGGTATTAGAAGGCGTGTTCAGCATAAACGGGAACAACGTATACTACGACATTAGAAAGGCTAAAGTTGGAGTATTCAGAGTTCCGCAGCTTATAATAAACAACTTTAAAGAAAAGCTAAATCCTTTTTTCAAAATAGATGAACTCGATATAGGCTTAAAATTAACAAGAATGGTATTTAAGGATGATAAAATATTAATTAGATAGAGGAGGAAACATGAAGAAGAGAGTGAGAACTAGAATAGCCCCTTCTCCGACAGGAGATCCACATGTTGGGACGGCTTATATTGCTTTGTTTAACCTTGCTTTTGCGAAAAAAAATGGTGGAGATTTCTTTTTGAGAATAGAGGATACTGACCAAACCAGGTCGACAAAAGAATCAGAACAGCAAATTTTTGATACTCTAAGATGGCTTGGACTAGACTACGATGAAGGGCCGGATATCGGTGGAGACTATGGACCTTACAGACAGTCCGAGAGATTTCACATTTACGGAGAGTATGCAAGAAAACTGGTGGAAACAGGCCATGCTTACTACTGTTTCTGTACCAAGGATAGACTTGACAAATTAAGGGAAAGACAAAAAGCCATGAAACAGGCTCCGGGATATGACGGACATTGCAGGGCTCTTTCTGCGGAAGAGATACAAGCCAAGCTTGATGCGGAAGTCCCTTATGTTATAAGACTTAAAATGCCTTATGACGGTGAAACAGTGATAAGAGACGTCTTAAGGGGAGAAGTTAAGTTTGAGAACAACAAGATAGACGACCAAATCCTTTTGAAAGCTGACGGATTTCCAACGTATCACCTTGCAAACGTAGTAGACGATTACCTGATGGGAGTAACACACGTTATAAGGGCTGAAGAGTGGATAGCCTCTACTCCAAAGCACATACAGCTTTACAGAGCTTTTGGCTGGGATGAGCCAGAATTCATACACATGCCGCTTCTAAGAAATAGCGATAAAACAAAGATATCAAAGAGGAAAAATCCTGTGTCCCTTAATTACTATAGGGAAGAAGGTTATCTGAAAGAGTCTATGATAAACTTTTTAGGACTTATGGGGTACTCTATAGGTGATACTAGGGAAGTATTTACTTTAAAAGAGTTTATTGAAACTTTTGATATCACAAAAGTCTCCCTCGGAGGGCCTGTTTTTGACCTTCAGAAGCTTGGATGGTTGAATAACATGTATATGAGGCAAAAAGATATAGCGGAGTTGACAAAAATGTCAGTGCCATACTATGTTGAAGCCGGGTTCTTAAAATCTGAGGATTTGTCAGAAGATGAATTCGAGAGTTTGAAAAAGGTAGTGGAGATAGCGAGGGAACCAGCAGTTACTTTGAGAGATCTGCCTAGACAGTCGGGAATATTCTTTAAAGACGAGTTCGAACTTCCAGTAGCCACTGAGGATATGAATAAAAAAGATAGGAAGTCTGTTGAGAGAATCTTCTCGGCCATAGAGGATGAAGTTGGGAAAAAAGCTATAAAATTATTTAAGAATAAAATAGAGGCTTTGTCTGAAAAGATTACTGAAGATGAAGCAAAAGAAACCTTGAACTCTGTCATGGAAGAGATCGGAGAAGGACCAGGAAAAGTTCTGATGCCGTTGAGGGTTGTTGTGACTGGACAGGCTAGAGGAGCTGATCTTTACAACGTAATCTCTGTTATTGGAAGGGACAGAACCCTTAAAAGAATAAAACAAACAGTAGAAAAGTACAATATTTTTTAAAATGAGACCTAGGGGTCTCATTTTTATTTTTTTAAAGTGTTCGTAAAATAAACATAAATGTTAAAAAAAGAAAGGAGATGGTTATGAGGAAAAGATATCTGTATATTGTAAGCGGTGTATTAATGTTTTTGTGTTTGGGGAGCATATACTCTTGGAGTGTATTTCAAAAACCATTGATCGCAGAATTTTTAAAGAATGGGGTTGAGGTGAGTTCTACAACTGCAAATATGCCGTACATGTTTTTCTTGTTATCCTATGCACTATCCATGCCTTTTGCAGGGAGGCTGATAGCAAGATTTAATCCAAAATTTATATCTATCATTGGGTCTCTGCTCGTAGCAGCAGCCTATATAGTATCAAGCTTTGCACCAAGCATGCAGGTTTTAGCGTTTACATATGGAGTGTTAGGAGGCATAGGTGTAGGGATTATATACGGGGTTCCCCTTGCAGTTGCTGCAAAATGGTATCCTGAAAAAAAGGGGCTTGCAGTTGGGCTGACACTTTTAGGTTTTGGTTTATCCCCTTTTATAACAGCTCCTATCTCAAATAAACTTATCATGGCGTTTGGAGTGTTCAAAACATTTAAAATTTTGGGGTTTGTATTCTTGATTATTCTCTGTCTACTTTCGCTAACACTTAAGTTTCCGGAACTAAGCTCGGATTCTATGGGAGATAGCGAGTGGGGGCTTTCTATGAGGGAGATGCTTAAAACAAAGGAATTCTACGGACTATGGACAACTTATACGATAGGAACCTTGTCAGGCCTTATGATAATAGGTGTGTCTAGTACATATGCCCAAGAAGTAATGGGTATAAGCCCGACCAAAGCTGCATTTTTCACTTCATTCTTTGCAATATTCAACGGGATAGGGAGGCCTATATTCGGGGCGTTTACAGATAAGTTTGGTACCAAAAAAGCTATAATGCTGTCTTATACCTCTATAATATCTGGAGCGCTTTTAAGCATAATTTTCCCTGACAACATAGCTGTATTCGTAATCTCGTTTTCAGTTATATGGATGAACTTAGGTGGGTGGCTTTCTATAGCCCCAGCTTCAACTTCTAATATTTTTGGGCCTAAAAATTATGCTGAGAACTACGGTGTGCTATTTACTGCGTACGGTGCCGGTGCATTTCTACAGGGGATAATCTCCGGGGGTGTAAAGGAGCTGTTTGGATCTTACCAATATATTTTTTATCCCTTAATAGTGATATGTTTATTAGGTATTATCATAGCCAACTTAACCATAAGAGTAGCAGCGCACGTACAGACAGTAAACGAATAGGTACTTTAATATAAATATAATCTTAATTTTATTGTAATTTATTTCTAGTTATGGTAAAATATTTTGAAAATTTAATTTGATTTTTAGAAAGGGGATAGCAAAAAGATGGCATTTGTATTCGCATGGTGGCAAGATAGACTCAATACTGAAAAAAATTCTATATGCGAATCAGGTTTGTCTGCTTGACCCGGACTATAAATTATAAAAAATAATCTCACAGCCTGTTCAAAATAATTTTGGACAGGCTTTATATTTAAGATACTTGAAGGCCTGATTAAGAAATACAGGCCTTTTCTTTATTATTTAGTTTTTTTCTGTAGTCTTTAGAGAAAGTTCTGCATATAAAAATACAATAACGGGAGGGAAATCATGAAAAAGATAATTTTGCTGCTATTAACTGTGGCATTTTTAGCAGCCTGCGGTAGTAAAAAAGAGGAAAAGGTAAATATAGGACTTACCCAAATAGTTCAGCATCCGTCTTTAGACCAGATAAGAAAGGGGATTTTGGACACTTTGGAGTCAAATGGGTATGTAGATGGAGAAAACATAGAAATAGACTTTCAAAATGCCCAGGGAGAGATGTCTAATGCACAGATTATAGCCAACTCTTTTGTGGACGGTAAAAAAGACTTAATTATAGCTATAACAACTCCAAGTGCACAAGCTGCCTTGAATGCTACAAACAAAATACCTATAATATATTCAGCTGTAACCGACCCTGCGGCTGCAGGTCTAGAAGGTGACAACATAGCCGGTATAAGCGACATGACACCTATAAAGCAGCAGTTTGAATTGCTGAAAAAATTGATGCCTAAAGCAGAAATAGTAGGGATGGTATACAATTCCAGTGAGCAGAACTCTGAGATACAGGTAAAAAAAGCGATGGAAATTGCAGGGGACATGTGGCTTGAGCTAAAGGTGGTTTCAGTAACAAATGTAAATGAGGTACCGACGGCGTTGGATTCCATACTAGACGATGTAGATGTTCTTTACACCCATATAGATAATCTGATTGCTTCCACATACCCTGTTGTAGTTCAAAGGGCTAATAAGTTAGGGGTGCCAATAATAGGAGGAGTAGAAGACTATGTCACTCAGGGTGCTCTTGCAACAGAAGGAATAGACCAATATAAAATAGGGGTTCAGACTGGGGAAATGGTCGTAAGATACCTAAAAGGTGAAAAAATAAGCGATATGGGAATGGAGCTGGCAAAAGAAACCAGTTTGCTTATAAATAAAAGTGTGGCGGAGAAGTTGGATATACTTATACCAGAAGAGCTTATGGAAAGAGCAGTTATAGTTAATAAATAGTCCTATATAAAGGGATTAAGGCAGGCGGGCTACTACCCGCCTTTAATATTTTAGGTTACTGCCAAAAAATCAGGAGTTAATTAAAATTTCCAAGTTCCTAATAATATTGGGCTTGAAGCCTTGATTTTTTTTATTAAATAAACTAATATATACACTGTTGAGTTAAATTTCAATAAAATAAATGGGGGGTAAAGTATGGAAACAGCAGTTAAGCAAAAATATGAAGATTGGTTGAAATCACCTTACATAGATGCTGAGGATAGAAAAGAACTAAAAGGTATAAAATACGATGAAAAAGAGATAGCAGAAAGATTTTATACAGACTTAGAGTTTGGAACAGGTGGGCTTAGAGGTGTAAGGGGGATAGGAACTAACAGGATAAATAAGTATGTTATAAGGAAGGCGACACAAGGGCTTGCGAATTATATCTTGAAAAATGGGGACCCTAAAAAAGGAGTGGCTATCGCTTATGACTGTAGAATAGGTTCTACGGAATATTCTCTGAATGCGGCTTTAGTGCTTGCAGCAAACGGGATAAAGGCATATCTTTTTGAATCTTTGAGGTCAACGCCGGAACTTTCTTTTGCGGTAAGAGAGTTAGGAACGCAGGCAGGGATAGTTGTAACGGCTTCGCACAATCCTGTGGAATACAACGGGTATAAGGTTTACTGGGAAGACGGTGCTCAGGTTGTACCTCCTCATGATACTGGAATTATCGGGGAAGTAAATGCTATAACTGATTTTTCGCAAATCAAGATAATGGAGGAAGCTGAGGCGAAAGAAAAAGGCCTTTTAGAGATAATAGGTGGAGAAATTGACGACAAGTACATAGAAGAGGTTAAAAAACAACAGCTAAACACTGATGTAAAAAAGGATATAAAAATTGTATATACACCACTTCACGGAACTGGAAAAAGACCGGTTCAGAGAATATTAAGTGAGATAGGGTTTACAAATGTATACACTGTTTCTGAACAAGAGATGCCAGACGGGACTTTCCCAACTGTAAACTACGCAAATCCTGAAGAACCAGCAGCTTTTGCACTGGGTGTAAAGCTAGCGGAAGAAAAAGGTGCGGAGCTAGTAATGGCAAATGATCCTGACGCCGACAGAATAGGTATAGCTGTAAAAAGTAAAACTGGAGCTTGGATCTACCCAAACGGTAACCAGGTGGGACTACTTTTAATGAACTATATACTAGAGAACAGAAAGGATATACCTAGCAACGGTGCAGTAATATCAACAATAGTTTCAACACCGATGCTAGATGCTGTAGCAAAGGCACACAACGTAAATATTATGAGAACTCTAACAGGATTTAAATATATAGGAGAAAAAATAAGAGAGTTTGAGCAAGGCGATATAGACGGAAGCTACATATTCGGATTTGAGGAATCTTATGGATATCTTATAGGGACACACGCCAGAGACAAGGATGCAGTTGTTTCGACAATGCTTATAGCTGAGATGGCAGCTTATTACAATGAAAAAGGTTCTTCTATAGAAGAAGAGATAGAAAAGATGTATAAAAAATATGGTTATTATAAAGAAGGAATAAAGTCAGTAACTATGAGCGGTATGGAAGGTGCTGAAAAAATAAAATCAATTATGGCTGACTTAAGAGAAAATGCACCTGAAACAATGATGGGGAAAAAGGTAGTTTTTGTAAGAGACTATCAAAATCAGGTGGAGACCAACAAAGTGACTGGTGAGACTAAGGCTATTGATCTTCCTGAGTCAAACGTTCTGCAACTTGTATTAGAAGATGGTACGCATATAACTGCTAGGCCTTCTGGAACTGAGCCAAAAATAAAATACTACTTCGGAGTAAACGGAAATGAAAAAGATGAAGTAGATACAAAATTAGAACAAACAATGCAAGAGTTTTTAAAGCTACTATCTTAAGGGTACTTTGTGTAAAAATAAAGTTACAATCACTTGTAAAAAATACAAAAATAATTTATAATGTTGCCATAGACTGAGGTCTATGGCTTTTTTTATATAAATTTGTAAATAATAGGCAAACTAGTGAAAAACGTTATGGCGGAAATCTAGAGGCCTTTTAAATGGCGGCCGGCTTCGATTATTAAGGTATTTTAGTGTTTTGAATTTGACTGTATGGCTGTTGTTGCCATGCTTTTTTTACAAAAGGGGGAATCCATGACAGATGCTCTTTATATCCATGTTCCGTTTTGCAGAAAAAAATGTGGATATTGCGATTTTTTGTCTTTTACAGGCAAAAGCGAAGAAGAGATCGGGAAATATGTTGAATACTTAAAAAGGGAGATTAATTTGTATCCTGACATAGAGTATGATACGGTTTACTTCGGCGGGGGGACCCCTTCTATTTTGAAAGTGGAACATTTTTATAGTATACTAGGGAGTATAAAGCTCTCTAAAGGTGCAGAGGTAACCGTGGAAATAAACCCTGCAACAGTTGATTACGAAAAGCTGCACTCGTTGAGAGAAGTCGGCGTGAACAGGTTGAGTATCGGGGTGCAAAGCTTTGATGACGAAAGGCTTGAAGTTTTGGGCAGAATACATAGCAGCCTTGAGGCGATTCAGGCATTTAATGATGCAAGGATGGCGGGCTTTGATAATATAAGCTTAGATCTTATTTTCGCCACACCTGGCCAGACCATGGATGAACTTGATACGGATTTACAAGTTTTGAAAGAGCTCTCGCCTGAGCATATATCCATTTATTCATTGATATGGGAAGAGGGGACTAAATTTTGGGATCTGCTGGAAGACCGAAAATTAAGTATATGTGATGAAGAGCTGGAAGAAAAAATGTACACTTATATAATAGAAAAGTTAAGTGATTTTGGATATGTACACTATGAAGTCTCTAATTTTTCTAAGCCAGGAATGGAGTCAAGGCATAATTCAAAGTACTGGCTTAACGAAGAGTATGTAGGTGTGGGAGTGGGTGCTTCTGGATATATTGACGGGGTTAGGTACAGAAACTTTGATGAGCTAGAGGCCTACTATGGTAGAATAGATTCGGGTAAACCTCCGGTAATGGAAATGGAGTGCCTGGACGAAAAAATGGTAGCAGAGTATAGCTGCATTTTAGGGCTGAGGCTACTAAATACAGGAATAATGCCCAAAGAGAAAAAACAATCGGAGAAGTGTGCTGAGCTTGCAGAACAGGGATATTTAGAAAAAAAAGCAGGCGGGGAATACATTTTAAGCAGAAAAGGCCTGTTTTTTGCAAATGATGTTTTTGAACAATTTATAGATTAGGAGGAAAATATGAACCTGGAAAATATTGCAAAAAATTTGGCTGAAATACAGGAAGATATAGAAAAATACTCCAAAAAACCAGAGGATGTAAAGCTTGTTGTGGCTAGCAAATATGTAGACAGCGATGGTGTAAAGAAAATATTTGACGCCGGGCATAAGATAATGGGGGAAAACCGTATACAATCTTTGAAAGAAAAAAAGGAAAATCTATCTTTGGAAGAAAAGTATAATGGGGTTTCTTGGCATTTTATAGGGAATCTTCAAAAAAATAAGGTGAAATACATAATTGACTACATAGATATGATACACTCTGTGAATAAACTTTCCCTTGCAAAAGAGATAAACAAGAGGGCCGCTGCTGTCAGCAGAGTAGTAGACGTACTTCTTGAGGTTAATGTCGGAGGAGAAGAGAGCAAGGAAGGATATACGGTTCAGGAACTTTTGGCCGAACTAGAAGAACTTAAAAAAATGGAGAACCTGAATATAAAGGGGCTTATGACGATGGCTCCATTTACAGAGAACGAAGAAGTCGTAAGGGAATGTTTTAGGAACCTTAGAAAATTAAAAGACAGATTGAATGAGGACTATTTTGATGGTAAATTGACGGAGCTTTCCATGGGTATGACAAATGATTATAAAATAGCCTTGGAAGAAGGAGCAACCATAATAAGAGTAGGCAGCAAGATTTTTTCGTAAGAAAGGGGGGTATATATGAAAAGTTTGTTAAGTAAAATAAGTACCATAAAAGAGGTTTTTAGCTTAGAAGATGAAGATTTTATGGATCAAGATACGGACGAGATATTGGATGAGTTGGAGAATAAAATTGAAGAAGCCCCTATAAAGGCGGATTTCGTAACTGTAGATAAGGTCAAGAACGAGGAAAAGATTCTAGATTTTGGGACTATAAAAAAAAGCATAGTAGAGGATGAAGAGGACAAAAAAAGGATAGAGAGCCTTATGAACTATCAGACTATTTTTGTCAAACCAACTAGATTTGAAGAAAGCAAGAAAGTGGCAAATTACATAAACCAAAACAAAATAGTAACTGTAAACCTAGAAGATGTAAATAATGCGATTGCCCAAAGAATAATAGATTTTTTAAGCGGGGCAATGAGTGTAAAAGAGGCTCAGTTTGTAGAAGTAAGTAAGAGGATATATGTTTCTATACCGAAAAAGATAAACGTATTGGTAGAGGGTAGCAAGGCTAGTGATACAAAAGAAGATATAAGCCTAAGCTTAGGACTTGGGGAGTAATTGGGCATGCAATTGCCCAATTTTTTTTAAACCATTGTTGACAAAAAAGATAAAAAATCTTGACTGACGTAGCCTAGTATGGTATCATTAATTTAATAATACCATATTCCTACGTGTTAATTAGGTTATTGAGGTGATTTTATGAAAATAACTAATAAAGGTAAATATGCAGTGAGGGCTATGCTTTACATAGCTTGTAGCAACCACCTTGTATCAGTAAAAGAGGTGGCGAAAGATGAGGAATTATCCAGCAGGTACCTGGAACAGATATTTTTTTCTTTGAAAAAATCCGGTCTTGTAAAAAGCAAAAAGGGTCCGAATGGGGGCTATTCCCTGGCTAGAAATGACAGCAAGATAACTGTGGGGGATATATTGAAAGCTGTAGAAGATAAAGAAACCTCCATAATTGATAAATATGATAATCAAAATTTAAACGTTGTAATCCAAAAGGAAGTCTGGGATAAGGTGGAAGAGAGAATAGAAGAGGTCCTAGGTGGGATCACTCTAGACAAACTTAGAAACAAGTATTATGAAAGAAGTGTAAACATGTATTATATATAACTATAACCTAAAAATAAATAAAAAAGTTTGGAGGTATGTAGAAATGGCCATAAAAAACAGTGTATTGGAACTAATTGGGAATACCCCTATGGTTAGGTTGGGTAAACTGAACAATACGGGGGCTGAGATTCTGGTAAAACTGGAATCGTTTAATCCTGGAGGAAGCGTAAAAGACAGGATTGCCAAAAATATGATAGAAAACGCAGAAAAAAATAATTTAATAAATAAGGACTCTATATTAGTTGAACCTACAAGCGGGAATACCGGTATAGGAATAGCTATGGTTGCAGCTGCAAAGGGGTATAAGGTTGTGTTGGTTATGCCTGAGACCATGAGTATGGAGAGAAGGTCTATACTACAGGCTTATGGGGCACAGCTTGTTTTAACCGAGGGTTCGCTTGGTATGAAAGGTGCCATAGATAAGGCTAACGAGATTGTCCAGGAAAACGATAATGCAATAATACTTCAACAATTTGAAAATCTAGCAAACCCTGATGCCCACAGAAAGCACACTGCCATAGAGATATACAATGATACCAATGGCGAAGTAGACATATTTGTTTCTGGAGTAGGTACTGGAGGGACACTAACTGGGACCGGAGAGGCGCTCAAGGAAAAAATACCGGGCATAAAGATTGTAGCGGTTGAGCCTAAGGATTCGGCTGTTATGTCTGGGGAGAAACCTGGGCCTCATAAGATACAAGGAATAGGTGCCGGATTTATACCTAAGGTTTTGAAAACTGAAGTCATAGATGAGGTAGTTAAGGTGGGGAATGAAGAGGCATTTGAAATGGTGAGAAGACTTGCAAAAGAGGAGGGCATACTTGCCGGTATCTCTTCAGGAGCAGCCCTTGCAGCAGCTTTTGAGGTAGCTAAAAAACCTGAAAACGCAGGGAAGAAGATAGTTGTTATACTGCCTGATACAGGGGAAAGATATCTTTCTACTGGAATTTTTACAGACTAGATGATATAATATTTTTTTGAACTGTGGGGGACAGCTGTGGAGTATGGCAGATGGCCCCCTAACATTTTTAATTAAGGAAGGTGAAAGTATTGAGAGCATTAGCACTTTTTTCTGGAGGTTTGGACAGTTCGCTTGCCATTAAAGTAATTCAGCAACAGGGGATAGAGGTAATAGCGCTGAATTTCGTATCGCATTTTTTTGGGGGTAAAAATGACAAAATTGAAAAAATGGCCGAGCAGCTGGGAGTGAAGGTAGAGTATATCGATTTTAAAGCAGTGCATACGGAGATAGTCAAAAATCCTCCAAGCGGAAGGGGGAAAAATATGAATCCGTGCATAGATTGTCATGCGCTTATGTTCAGATATATCGCAGAGAATTTGCTGGAAAAGTATGACGCTCAATTTATAATAAGCGGGGAAGTGCTTGGACAGAGACCTATGTCACAAAACAAGAACGCTTTGGATAGGGTAAAGAAACTTTCCGGCATAGAGGACCTTATTGTGAGGCCGCTTTCTGCAAAACTGTTGCAACCTAGCAAGGCCGAAAGGGAAGGCTGGGTAGACAGAGAGAAACTTCTTGATATAAATGGGAGAAGCAGGAAAAGACAGATGGAGCTGGCGGAGGAGTACGGCATAGAGGAGTACCCTAGTCCTGGCGGTGGGTGCATGCTTACTGAGCCTAATTACTCCAGCAGGTTGAGAGTTCTTGAAGAGGATGGATACCTAGATGAAAAGTATTCTGATCTTTTTTATCTTATAAGATACGGTCGTTTTTTTAGACTAGGGGAAGGGAAATACCTTTTCGTTGGGAGAGAAGAGGAAACGAACTATAAGATATCAGAATATGCAGGCATAGGCACTGTACACATAAAAGGTGCTGGAGTTCCTGGTCCGGCTATACTTGGATACGGAGAATTAAGTGATGATGACAGGAAGTTTGCCATGGAGCTTTTTTCTAGGTACTCTAAGGAAAAGGGGAAGGCGCCTGTAAAAATGCTTGTAAATGGGGTTATAGAAGAAATTGGCATTGTAAATGAGGAAGAGCTAAATGAAAAAATAAAAGAATACCAAATATAATAAAAACAGGCAGCTTATAAGCTGCCTGTTTTTATTTTTTTGAAACTTGGAAAAAATTTACAAGATTTAAAAATTTATTTGATTTTTCATATAGTATATCTGTTGAAGTTGAGGTTTCCTCAGCTATCCAGGCATTCATTCTTGTAACCTCGTTCAATTTCTCTATTGTGTTATTTATATGCTCTATACCTTCCTGTTGGTCTTTCACAGAGTTAGCTAGATTAGATATAACCTCATTGACTTTTTTTACATCGTCAACTATATCGTGTATTTCATGTATAGTTGTTTCGACAATCTGAGAACCATCAGAAACCAGATTAACGTTTTCTTTTATAAGGCTTTTTATTTCATTAGCGGCTTTGCTACTTCTTTTAGATAAATTTCTTACTTCAGTGGCTACAACGGCAAAACCTCTCCCTTCTTCTCCTGTGTTTGCAGCTTCTACCGCTGCATTCAGTGCCAAAAGGTTCGTTTGAAAGGATATCTCATCTATAACTTCGACTATTTTTTCTATTTTTTTAGAACTTTCGTTAATTTTGTCTATGGACATCTTAAGGTTTACAGACATATCTCCGACCTTCTCGGTTCTTTTTTTTGTAGATTCGGTTATTTTATTTGCTTCCATTGTTTTTTCGGTATTGTGTAAGACGATGGAGCTTATCTCTCTTATATTTTCGGTTGTATGCTTTATTTCTGTAGTCTGATCTGAGCTCTTTGCAACCAGTTTTTTATGGGCCCCCTTCATATTGTTTGTAGATGTGGCTATCATTGTGGCGCCATCTTTTATCTCTCTTATCATATCCTTGAACTTGTCTATAAATTTATTATAGTTTCTGGCTATATCTTCTATCTCGTCCTTTGTATCTATATAAAGGTTCTCCGAGACTATCCCCTCGCTGAGCTTTCTCAGGTTATTGCTGAACTTCAGCATAGGTGTTGTCAGGTATTTTGAAAATGAAAACGAGATTATTATGGCTATTATCGTGAATATAACTATAAAAGCCCATATGATATTTTTTATATTCTGAATTACCGAGAATATGTGTACCTTGGACAAGGACACACCGAACAGTTGCCCGTTGTACTCTTTTACATATGCTATCCTTGGTTCATTTTTGTAGTCATACTCTAAAAATCCAGTTTTTAAGCTAAGCATATCAGCAAAAAAGGGTTCGTTTTTAAGCTCGTCGGCTCTGACTTTTACAAATTTATTGTGCAGCACGATGTTCTTGGATTCGGTATCTACTATAAAGAGGTGGGTGCCTTCATTTAGCTGGAGGTCTACAAGGGTGTCGTTGACAAAAGAGCTTATGTCTAAGAAAAATATAACCCTGCCACCTTTAAAACTGCTTTTCAGTAGCCTTAAATAGGTTTCTGTATTTGTGTGATAGAAGTAATCCAATTCCAGCACGTTTTTGTCTAGATTGGCAAAGGAGTTTAGCAGAATTTTACCTTGGTCGTTTTCTATCACCACGTTTTTTATATGCGGGTAATTCTTCATGATATCTATTGCTTCATTTTTCACGGCCTCTAGAGAGAGCTTGCCAAGATAACCTTCGCCTTCCATTGAAGACTCCAGAGTTTTGGATTCGGAAAAACTGTGCAATATAGTTTCAGAATTCTTTTCAAATTCCAAAAATTGTCTGTAGAAATTAAAATTTATCATTTGTACTACGTTCTTGTTTTGTTCAAGCAGATTTTTAGAAAACATGATTATCGAGATGGTCCCTAATAGAAAAAGAGGAATTATTATGTTGAAAACCATGATAATCGCAAATTTATTTTTGAGCTTCATGAATTGCACCGCCTTATTCTATAATCTTAGACATTTTTAAGATGGACAAAGGGATAGAGAGATTCAGTTCAAATGCCCTCTTCGCATTTAAGTACAAATCCCCGTTTTGGGTTTGTTCTACTGGTATTTCTGCGGGGCTCTTACCGCGGAGTATTTCTAAAGCTTTTTCAGCAGCTAGCCTCCCTTGTTCATGTCCGTTTATTGCTACGCTCATCAGACCACCATCTTCTACAAAGAACTCCCAACTACCAAATTCTGGGAGTTTTGAATTTTCAGTAGTCCACCTCATGACCTCAGCTTCTGAGACTATTTTCCCATCTGACTGCTTTATTGTGGAGTAGGTGAGTATGAATATCGCGTCAGCTTTATCCTGGTATTTTCTGACTATGTACTTCCATTCAGAAAAGGAGTTTGTTTTGAAGGTGCCCAGGATGTTGATATTTTTATCAGCCAGTCCTAAAATCTGTGGGATTATTATATTTGAGGTCACAGAGTCATCGGACAAGATTATTATATCGTTGATATTTTTATTGATTAATTTCATCAGATTTATCGAGCTTTTGAAATGCGGTCTCTCCAACACACCGGTTATATTTTTTTTCGGGAGGCCATATTCAGAGGGGTCATTGTTTACGCCGCAGAACACAAAATTGTATTTTGTATCCAACATCTCCGCTGCCACGTACTTTGTGGCGTTGTCGTCTGAAACTATTATCAGGTCAGGGTCTAATCTTAAAATAGTCTCTTTTGCCAGCTTAGCGGCTGCCAGGACACTATCCTTTGAGCTGTTCCTCTTGGTGTCCATCTGAAAGATACTATAATCGTAGTCTAGCTTTTTTGAGGAGAACCTCTGGTGGATGCCCTCTTCGATCTCCCTTACCCAGGAATATTCTCTACTGTATGAAGATACATGGAGTATTTTATATGGAGCAGAGAACACACTTAGGGAAATAATAAAAAATAGTAGCAATTTTTTAGTCATTCTAAATCCTCCAAAATTTCATATTTAAGATTTACTCTGTATAGGTAAAAATCCTGCTAGACTAGTTTTTAAATTCTTCCATGGCTTTTAATGTTAACACTCTTATCTTTTTAACTTTCTTATCTGGATGATATTGTGGGCTCTCGCAGGTGCCATCTTTTTGACATACATCACAGGTGTTTTCAAAGTACTGGTTGTCGGTTCTCAAATACCCTTTGTCTTCTAGACCCTGGAATGCCAGTTCTAGTGTTTCTTCATCTATTCCAAGTTCATCTATTATCATATCCTCACTCAAAACGTCGGAATTTAAAATGAGTTTTAGCACTTTTTGTTCAATTTTATTCACTGAAACCCCCTCTTGTTATATTTAAATTTTTTTATTTGTAGATTATTTAATTTATTAATAAAATCTTTTTTGCTCGTGTTTATTCCTTCGCTAATCGACATGAATAGATATTCATACCATTAAATCGAGCAAATTTAGATTCCTATTAATATTATCTCTTAATCGGCAAAAGGTCAAGAGATAGCTTGAAAAGATTCTTGAGTTGCAAGATAGAAAATACTTCATATTTTTAAAATTATATGATAAAATTATATGATTTTTATAAGTATATGGAGGTAGCATGTTCATGGGAAATATTGAGAAAAAAAAGGGAGAACTGGTTCAAGAGAGCCTTAGGACGACATATAGAAAAAAAATATGGACAAAATTCGTGAAAGCTGTCAAGGATTTTGACCTGGTGCAGGAGGGTGACAAGATTGCGGTTGGGGTATCTGGAGGCAAGGACAGCCTGCTTTTGTGCAAACTTTTTCAAGAACTGAAAAGGGATAAAACTAGGAATTTTGAGCTGGTTTTTATATCAATGAACCCAGGGTTTGACGATACAGACTTGGATCAATTCAAAAAAAACCTAGAGGAGTTGGAGATACCATGCGAGGTGTTTGACTCCAATGTGTGGGAGATAGCCTTCAACGAGGACCCGGATAGCCCTTGTTTTTTATGTGCTAAGATGAGAAGAGGAGTACTTTATAAGAAGGTTGAGGAGTTAGGTTGCAATAAACTCGCCCTAGGGCATCATTTTGATGATATTGTGGAAACTGTGCTTATAAACATGTTTTATGCAGGTACAGTAAAGACCATGAAGCCCAAAGTTGGCTCAACCAGCGGGCAGCTAGAATTGATAAGGCCACTTGTGTACATCAAAGAGAGTGATATAATAAACTATACCAAGAACAACGGCATAAAGCCGATGAGCTGCGGGTGCCCGGTGGAAGGGAATAAGACCGATTCCAAAAGAAAAGAAATAAAGCTTCTTTTGAAGAGCCTAGAGGAAAAAAATCCGAACATAAAGCAGAGTATATTCAACTCGATGAAAAATATAAACCTGGATTACATTTTAGGGTACACCAGGGGAAATAAAAACGATAAAGACAGGGGATAGTTAAGATGGTTTTTGATATAGAAGATATCTATGAATTAGATGGAAAAGAGGCGGAAGGGTACTCTTTTATTGTGGAAGATGATAGCTTAAAAATAAGCAACAAAAAAGAAGGTTTTGAAATATGCTTTGACATTGGTAGCAGCAAGAGACTGAAAATGGCAAAAAGCATAGAAAAACTAACAGGGATAAGAGTTGAGTTCAAAAATATGGACAAGAGGGAGATACTCTCCTATATAGAGAGCAAGGGGTTTAACAAGTCACTGTGGAATCCTATAGGGAAGGCGATGCACGCACACAACATGGTAGAGCCCGGTGACAGGATAGCTGTTGGGATCTCCGGCGGCAAGGATAGTCTGAGCACCCTGAATTCTCTGGTGAGAATAAAAAATATAGTGAACTTTGATTTTGACATAATCCCGGTGCATGTACACTATAAAAAAATGGAAGGGGAACTGGAATACGTAAGGGAATACGTCAAAAGACTCGGGCTTGAACTTTATGTAGAAGAGACCAACATAAAAGAGGTAGTGTTTGAGGAGAAAAAGGCAAAGAATCCGTGCTTTATGTGTGCCAGGATGAGAAGAGGCGTACTCTACAGGATTATGAAGGAAAAAAATATAAATAAGCTTGCCCTTGGACATCATAAGGATGACATAGTGGAGACCTTCCTTATGAATGTGTTTTATCAGGGGAACAGAAATGTGATGAAACCGTCATACCACTCAGACGACTACGACTTGAGGGTCATAAGGCCGCTTGCTTACGTAGAAGAGGATACCATAATCAGATATGCGAGAAAACTCAGGCTGCCGATATTGAAGTCTAGCTGTCCATACGAGACAGATAAAAACTCGAGAAGGCTTAAGGTAAAGAACCTGGTAAAAGGACTTGCCGAAGAAAACCCAGAGATCAGGAGTGTAATTTTTAAGAGCATAAAAGATCTACTTGATTAGTTTACCTTTTTTTTACCAGCTCTAAATATCTGATTTACAAGTGTTCTGTATAATCTCCTTGTAAACAATAAAGAAAACAAGGAGGAATCAAGAAACATGTTAAAAACGAAATTTAAAAAAGTATTGTCATCAGCATTGATTTTAGCAGCTGGGTTTGCTATCTCGACTCAGGAAGCGTCAGCGATTTCTTTTAAAAGTTTGTTCGGTAAGAAAAAAACAGAGGTAATACAATTAAAGGGATCGGATACGATATTAAACGTATCTCAAGCAGTGGCAGAAAATTTCATGAAACAAAACAAAGGAGCTAGAGTAGCAGTAACTGGAGGAGGTTCTGGTACAGGAATAGCAGCTAAACTAAACAAAACAGTGGATATAGCCATGGCGTCTAGACAGATGAAGTCTAAAGAGTGGGCCAAGTCTAAAGAAGTAGGACTTGACATTCAAGAGATAACAATAGGATTCGACGGGATAACAGTAGTTGTAAACAAAGATAACCCTGTTAAAAATCTTTCAAAAGACCAATTAAGAGATATCTTCATGGGGAAAGCTACAAACTGGAAAGAGTTTGGCGGACATGACGAAAAAATCATAGTTTTATCTAGGGATTCATCTTCTGGAACACATGCTTATTTCAAAGAAGACGTGCTTAGAAAAGGTAACTCAAAAGGTACTGAAGAGTACAGTGGAAACGCTTTATACCTGCCTTCAAACGAAGCTTTAAAGCAAGAGGTAAAAGCGTCTAAAGGGGCCATAGCTTATATTGGTATGGGGTATATGGATGATACAGTAAAATCAGTTTCTGTAAACGGAATAGCGGCAACACCTAAAAACGTAGCAAACAAAACTTATCCTATTGCAAGAGGAGTTTACTGGTACACAGATAAAAACCTTAACGGAACTGTAAAAGAACTAGTTGAGTACATGCTTTCAAAAGACGGACAAGCTTTAGTTGCAAAAGAAGGTTTCGTACCTGTAAAGTAATTCATAAAATTCCTTTAAATAAATAATATCCTATCTCAATCAAAGGGATCGCCGCGGCGATCCCTTTGATATTTAAGTTCATTTAGAAATTTACAATACTTTTACACAAAATAAATAACTAGTAAACAGAGAGTTTATATAATAACTTTGTAAGAACAGTAAAAATTGAGTAAAGATAATACTAATAAGTGACAAAAGGGTATCGATAAAACCCTAAATACAGCAAATTTATCTAAAAGCAAAATTTATAAGATGTTATAAGGAGGAGTACGAGTGAAAAAAATTTTATTGGCAGTAGTTATATCGGCATTTTTAATGGCTTGTGGTGGACCTAAAAAAGAGAGCAAGGTAGTTCAACTAAAAGGGTCAGATACAATACTAAACGTATCCCAAGCGGTGGCAGAAGAGTTCATGAAGCAAAACAAAGGAGCTAGAGTAGCAGTAACTGGAGGAGGTTCTGGTACAGGAATAGCGGGTAAACTAAACAAAACGGTTGATGTAGCTATGGCATCTAGACAGATGAAGGATAAAGAGTGGGATCAGGCAAAAGAGGAAGGGCTCGATATACAAGAGATAACAATAGGATTCGACGGGATAACAGTAATTGTAAACTCTGAAAATCCAGTGGCAAACCTTTCAAAAGACCAGTTGAGAGATATCTTCATGGGGAAAACTACAAACTGGAAAGAGCTTGGAGGAAATGACGAAAAAATCGTAGTTTTATCTAGGGATTCATCTTCTGGAACACACGCTTACTTCAAAGAAGACGTGCTAAGAAAAGGAGACTCGAAAGGTACTGAAGAGTACGGAGAAGGAACTCTATACCTACCTTCAAACGAAGCTCTAAAGCAAGAAATCAAATCATCTAAAGGAGCAATAGCTTACATCGGTATGGGGTATATGGATGACACAGTAAAATCAGTTTCTGTAGATGGAATAACAGCAACTCCTGAAAATGTAGCCAACAAAACTTACCCGATCGCAAGAGGAGTTTACTGGTACGCAGACACAAATCTTGAGGGAACAGTAAAAGAACTAGTTGAATTCATGCTTTCGGACAGTGGACAAGCTATAGTTGCAAAAGAAGGATTCGTACCTGTAAAATAATAAGTTAAAATAAAAGTGGGCCTCTAAGAGGCCTTTTTATTTTGCTCGTCTTTGGTGTTTACACAATTTTTACATAGAATAAATAATGAGTAAACAAAAGACGGATATAATTAAAACTGTAAAATATTAGTAAAAAAAATGTCAAAAGGAGTTAAGGTATGGATATTAGAAAACTAAAGGATAATTTTATGAGGCATACCATATTTGGTATAGCGAGTTTCAACATTTTAATGGTGTTTCTGATATTTATGTTTGTCTTTACAAACAGCATGAAGTTTTTCGGCCATCATTCAGGAATCGAATTTTTCTTTGGAAAATCTTGGATATCTCTTTCTGAAATATTCGGATTACTACCTCTTCTTATGGGGAGCATATGGGTGACTGTAATAGCCCTTTTGATATCAGTGCCTCTTAGCTTAATAACGGCAGTTTACATAGCAGAATATGCAAACCCGAAAATAAGAGAGACTTTAAAAGTAATAATCGAGGTAATGGCAGCCCTTCCTTCAGTTGTGCTAGGATACATAGGACTTTATGTGCTATCAGGTCCGATAAAGCAAATTTTTGGATTGGATACAGGACTTACGGCGCTTACAGGAGGAATAATGCTAGCTTTCATGTCGATACCTACGATGGTCAGCATCTCTGACGACGCCATAAGGGCTCTCGACAAATCATATAAACAAGCCTCACTGGCTCTTGGTGCGAATAAACTAGAGACTGTAGTCAATGTTATCCTGCCGGCAGCATTTCCCGGAATATTTGCAGGTATAATGCTTGGTTTCGGAAGGATAATGGGTGAAACGATGACGGTGCTTATGGTTACTGGAAATGCTCCTATATTTAAGGCTGGACCTTTGACGCCGGTTAGAACGATGACGGCCACCATAGCTGCGGAAATGGGAGAAGTTGTGCAAGGTAGCTCACATTATTATGCACTTTTCGCTATTGGGCTTGTGTTGTTTGCGATAAGTTTCTTAACGAATACTTTGGCGGATTACTTTATACACAGATCCAGAAAAGTTGCAAAGGGGTAGGGTGAAAGATGAAAGAGTTGGTGGAGAGAGTGGAAATGAAAATAGAAGAAAAAAAAGAAACGGTTAAAGAGAAAAAACCATTTAGCATACTTAAAGGAAATGGAGAAAAAATAATAGAGGGCCTTATAAAAACTATAGGCTTACTTGCAATACTACCTGTAGTGTTTATACTTTCCTATATTCTTATAAAAGGCTTGCCAGCTATATCCTGGGAATTTTTAACCAAAATGCCAGAAGACGGAATGAGGGCTGGGGGGATTTTCCCTACAATAGTAGGAACCCTCATATTGACAATGGGAACGATATTTGTGGCGGTACCTTTTGGAGTGCTCACAGGTGTCTACCTGGTGGAGTACTCCAAAGATAACATGTTTAGGAGAATAATAAACCTCACCATAGTGAACCTTGCTGGGATACCTAGTATAGTTTACGGTTTGTTCGGACTCGCTTTATTCGTAATATTCCTTGGGTTGGGGTCATCTATAGTATCAGGGTCACTGACACTTGGAATAATGTGTCTACCTGTAATAATAACAGCTACAAGAGAGGCACTGCTTGCCATACCAAAAGACCTAAGACAGGCATCGCTTGCTCTTGGTGCTACAAGATGGGAAACTACATGGAGAGTGGTACTCCCAGCAGCTTTACCTGGAATACTTACAGGAATAATCTTGAGTATAAGTAGAGCTGCCGGAGAGACGGCACCAATACTATTCACAGTAGCAGCATTTTATCTGCCATTCCTTCCTGAAGGAATATGGGACCAGGTAATGGCACTACCTTACCACCTTTATGTAATAGCAACCCAGGTACCTAATATGCCTGTTGAGTATATGAACGGGACGGTTTTGGTTTTGGTAAGTATAACTGTAGGATTTAACTTGGTCGGGGCGTTTATAAGGAATAAGTTTAGCAAGAGCAGATAAAATTTTGGGAGGATATAATGGAAAATAACAATATAAGGTTAGAGATTGACAACTTTAGTTTTTATTACGGAAAATTTCAAGCTTTGAAAAATATAAATATGGGAATAGAAAAAAACAAGGTCACAGCATTAATTGGGCCATCTGGCTGTGGTAAGTCAACATTTTTAAGGTCTATAAACAGGATGAACGACCTTATAGATACATCTGTGTACGAAGGAAATATAAAATTGGATGGTAATAATATATTTGATAAAAAATACGATATAGTTGAGTTAAGAAAAAAAATAGGAATGGTTTTTCAAAGGCCTAACCCATTTCCTAAAACAATATATGAAAATATAGTATATGGACCTAAGCTGCACGGGGAAAAAGATAAAAACAGACTTATGGAAATAGTGGAAAATTCGCTTAAGGCCGTTGCACTTTGGGACGAGGTAAAGGATAAACTGCATCAATCTGCATTGGGACTTTCAGGGGGACAGCAGCAGAGGCTCTGCATAGCAAGAGCTATAGCTGTAGAACCAGAGATACTTTTGATGGATGAGCCGACCTCGGCACTCGACCCTATCTCTACTGCCAAAATAGAAGAACTTATAAGAGAACTGGAAAAAGACTACACAATATTAATAGTTACGCATAACATGCAGCAGGCGGCTAGAATATCGGACTACACAGCTTTCTTTTACCAAGGAGTAGTAGAAGAGTTTGACAAGACCGAGACCATATTCACCAAGCCAAATAACAAGAAAACAGAAGATTACATAACTGGTAAATTTGGATAAAATTTCAGATAGGGGGAAGAAATGAAAAACCTGAGGGAACATTTAGAAAATATAGATAAAAAGACTATGGATATGTCTAAAAGTATAGAAAGAGTCATGAGAATAAGCAAGGAGATCTACGAAAAAGAGGAGTTTGACACCAAGCTTTACGGAGAAACCATGGTTATTGAGGAGGAGATAAACCTGCTTGAAGTGGAGATAAGAGAAGAGTGCATCCAGACTATAGCAATGTTCCAGCCTGCAGCCTCAGACCTAAGATCACTTGTAGGGTTCATGGATATAGCAAAGTTTTTGGAGAGGATAGCCGACCTCTTAAAGGGGAACCTGAAACTTTTAAAGAGAATCTATACACAACACATAAAATTAGACAGCAACATAAAATCTGTAATAGCCATGTCGGACAAGGTGTACTCGATATACAATATCTACCTAGACGCTTTCAGCAGCAGGGACTTGAGTTCTGTGTACATGCTGTTCGGGCTAGATGAAGAGATAGATGAATACAGGGTTAAGATAATCGAAGAGGTAAAGGAAAAAATTAGAAAAGACGAGAGCTACCTAGACTTAGCTGTGGAGATACTACTTATTTCATACAAGGTTGAAAGGATATCAGATAAAATAATGAACCTCGCAAAATCACTTGTGTATATATACAAGGGAGAAAATATGAGGCAAAAAGAGATAGTGTCTCTTAAAAAATAGTTGTAATACTTGTAAATAGAAGGAAAATGTAATAAGCTAATTATAAGAGCAGTGTTTCACTGCTCCTGTTTTTAAAGGGGGATAAGTTTTGAAAATACTAGTGGTAGAAGACGATCTGGAAATACAGCAGTTAATCGTATATTTTTTTCAAAAAGAAGGATACGAAGTTTATTCTGCTTCTGACGGTCTTGACGGCCTTAAAAAGGTAAAAAATTTAAAGCCAGAAATGATTGTCTTGGATATAATGCTTCCAAGTCTTGACGGTAAAAATTTTACTAAAATAATAAGGGATATGCCCCAACAATACGGCGAACCAAAAATAGTGATGCTCACAGCCAAAACTGAAATAGACGATGTGCTAGACGGACTTTCTTTAGGGGCAAATGATTATATGAGAAAACCTTTTGACCCAAGAGAGCTGGTACTACGCTCGAAAAAACTTTTGGAGACAAATACAGATAAGTCTAAAAAGTACAAGTTCAAGTCGGTTGTACTAGACGATAGCAAGCATGAAGTACATGAAGATGGGAAGGAAGTGGAACTCTCTAAAAAAGAGTATGACCTCTTGAAGTGCTTAATGAAAAACGAGGGGCTCGTTATGACGAGGGAGAGGATATTAGACTTAGTGTGGCAGTCTAATTATTATTCTGGAGACAGGTCCGTTGACATCTACATAGCCAAGCTTAGGGAAAAGCTGAAAACCATAGCGAAGGATATCCGGACTGTAAAAGGAGTTGGGTATAGATTAGAAGAAAAGAAATAGTCATTATGATTTTGATACTCTTTTTAGAGTGTCTTTTTATCTACGGAAATATTAATAAAATATCAGATCTAAACGCACAACTGGTGAAGCAGGGACTAAAAGGGGATGCACTTTTAATAAGAAATGTAATAGACGAAAACGGTACTGAAAACTTCCAAATAGTGGCGGAAAATGTACAAAGAAGATTTACCCTGATAGCTAAAAACGGTGACGTGCTGTATGACAGTGAAAAAAGGGGATTTGAAGAGGAACTGGCAACCCATAAATACAGGGATGAAGTGCGGGCAGCCTACTCCGGAGAGGAGGGCTTCGACATCAGGATGAGCGAGTCAGTCGGCAGAAAGCTGGCATACTACGCCGTGCCGTATAATGACGAGTTCATAATACGGGTGGCCACTGATTATGCTTATGTTGACAAAGAGCTGTACAAGCTCATACTTATATATATAGTCTTTTTTGCTGTGTTGAATAGCTTCGTGGTAATAAGCTACAGGTTTTATTTAAAGAACTATCTTTATAAGAGGCTAGGGCAGATAAAGAAGATACTAATCAATGAGGTAAAACCCACCGGGATTGATGTTGAGGGGGATAAGTTCTTAAAGGAATTTTGGGATGTCGTAAAAAACTGGCAGAACAAAAACCTTAAAAACATGGTGAAGCTTGAAAATGAGAGGCAGAAACTAAGGGAGATAATATCCATAGTTGACATGGGGATACTTGTAATAAATAAGAGAAAAGAGATAATACTCAATAACAGTATGTTGGGTCTTATGTCTATTGAAGGAGAGGATCGGCACTATTATAACAAAATAAAGTATATAGAGCTAATACACTTCATAGACAAGCTTCTGGAAAAAAAGACCGCTCTAAAAGAAGAAATATATTTCAATAAAATTAACAAGCACTATATCATGGAGGGGAAATACCTCGGTTTAAGGGAGCATTACCTTGTGACCTTAAAAGATGTAAGTAAGAGCAGGGAAATAATGGAAATACAAAGAAATTTCATAAGCAATGTAAGTCATGAATTAAAGACCCCGCTTTCTAATGTGAAAGGGTATCTGATAGCCATAGAAGGGGAAAAAGATGAGTTTATGAAAAAACAGTTTTTCAAGATAGTTCACAGCAATATCGAAAAACTTGAAAACATAATAATGGATTTTTTGAATATATCTAAGATAGAGAGTACAAAACTTCTAAACGTAGATCATGTACAGTTTAGTAAGTTGAAAGAGGAACTTGAAAAAATATTAAACAGCAAGATAGAAAAGAAGAATGCAGAGCTAATATACAAAGTAAGCTTACAAAATAAACAGGAGTACATAAACGTTGATTTCGAGAAGCTCAGTAGTATACTTAAAAACCTCGTTGAAAACGCCATAGTATATAACGATAAAGATAAACCTATCATAAATATCGATTTTGTAGAAAAAGATGATAAATACGAGATAAGCGTAAAAGATAATGGATTGGGAATACCAGTAGAGGAACAAAAAAACATTTTCAACCGTTTTTATAGAGTGGACAAAGCCAGAACCAGCAATGTAGCCGGGACAGGACTAGGACTATCTATAGTATATGAACTGGTTAAGTTGTGCGGTGGAGAGATAGAGCTTATCTCCAAAGAGGGCGAAGGAAGCGAATTTAAGTTTACAGTAATGAAGATTTAGTTATATTTTTATAAAAAAAAACTTTAACAATCAAAGTTTATTTCTTGACAATTATTGTTATGTCTGTTATATTATTAGTATAGAATTTATTAGGTAATATTTACCATAATATAAATTTTGGAAGGTGATTTTTGTGACTCAACCAATAGTTTATGCTGATAAGAATCGAGACCTCGTTATAGAAGAGATAAGAGGTGGAATTGGAGTCAAGAAAAAGTTGATAGAGAGAGGCTTTTGTATAGGGAGCCACGTATGCATATTAAGGGATGGAGATTCAACTCTTTTGATAAAGACAGACAGCAGCAGGTTTCTTCTGGGATTTGGACTTGCAAGCAAAATAATAGTAAAAGAGATTTAGTAAAAAACTACAATCTATTGCGGATTGTAGTTTTGTTTAAAAACAAACTTTGATTAACAAAATATTTTATAGATGCACTCAAATTTTTTATTAAACATTTTACAGGGGGATGTTATGAAGCTCACAGATTTGAAAAGAGGACAAAAAGCTAAAATCGTAAAAATAGGTAAAGTAGGGGAATTAAAAAAAAGATTGGTTGCCATGGGGGTAACTGCAGGAGAAGACATAAAGTTTGAAAGAAATGCTCCGCTTGGGGATCCGCAACAATATATAGTGAAAGGGACTGGAGTAGCTATAAGAAAGCAGGATGCCCAAAATATAGAGATTGAGAGTATAGAAAAAAACAATTAGTTGAAGGGAGTAAGAACAGTGATAAAGATTGCATTTGCAGGAAACCCTAACGTGGGGAAAACAGCACTAATAAATGCCATAGCCGGATCTAAGCTAAAAGTAGGAAACTGGCCAGGTGTTACAGTTGAAAAAAAGGAAGCAGAATTCGAATTTAAAGGGGAGAAGGTAAACTTAGTAGATCTTCCAGGCGTATACAGTTTGAGCCCTTATACGATTGAGGAGAAGGTTACCAGAGATTTTATAATAGAAGAGAACCCTGATGTCATAATAAACGTTGTAGATTCAACGAACTTAGAGAGAAACCTATACCTGACAATGCTTTTAAAGGAATTAGGTAAACCAATGATTATGGCTCTTAACTTTTTAGATGAATTTGAAAAGCTTAACTATACACTGGATAGATTAAACTTTGAGAAGCATTTAGAGATGGATGCAATTCCTACCAGTGCCATTAAAAACAAGGGAATACAGGAACTTTTAGAAAAGGCCATAGAGGTTGCCAAAAGGCATAAAGAGCAGACACATTTGAAATACGAGCTTAGATTTGATAAGTATGTAGAAGAAGAGATAAATAAAATAAAAGAAAAAGTAAAGGCAGAACCTAGATTTGAAAAGGTAAGAGAAAAATATTCACAGGATTTCATAACCATAAAGCTATTGGAACAGGATTCTTATTTTTTAGAAAAACTTCAGAACGAATATTCTATAGATGCAGAAGATTTTGCACAGAAGGGGATAGAGGTTTTAGAGGATAAATTTGATGAAGATGCGGAGACTATATTCGCAGAAGCCAGGTATGGAGCTGTAAAAGGTGTCCTAGCCCGTACTTTGAAAACTTCTATGAAGACCAGGCTGGAGTTTACAGATAAAATCGACAAATTCCTTTTGAATAAGTATTTAGGACTTTTTGCATTTTTCGGGATGATGAGCTTGGTTTTTATGTTTACATTTAATGGTAGTGGACCACTAATAGATTGGGTGGATGGATTTATAGCGGACTATATAGGGAAATACGTTGGGATATTTATGGAGGGGACGCCGGATTGGCTGAATTCGCTTGTAATGGACGGGATAATAGCCGGGGTCGGTGGAGTGCTGGTATTCGTACCGCTGCTACTTTTCTTGTACTTTTTCCTTGCAATTTTAGAAGAAAGCGGCTACATGTCTAGGGTTGCGTTCTTGATGGATAAGATAATGAAAAACCTAGGACTTAACGGAAAAGCTTTTGTACCTATGGTACTAGGGTTTGGGTGCTCGGTTCCCGCTATATACGCCACCAGGACATTGGAGGATGAAAAATCTAGAAAGCTTACAGCTGTGATGGCTCCTTTTATGTCTTGCGGCGCAAGACTTCCAGTGTATGCCCTGTTTACAGCTGCTTTTTTCAGCAGAACAGCCGGCTTGGTTGTATTGAGCCTTTACATGACAGGGATAATAGTCGCGATACTTTTAGCACTTATTTTAAAAAGATTCCCTAACTTCAAGATCGATGAAAGGGCTCTGCTCATAGAACTACCTCCTTATAGAATACCGACTATGAAAATGATATGGCACTCCATGTGGGAAAGAACTTCTGGATACATAAAAAAAGCTGTGACTATAATAATGGGTGTAATGATAATACTTTGGGGGCTTATGTATTTTCCTAATAGCGGAGATACAAAAAGTTCTTACTTGGGGAAAATAGCAAAAGTGATACAACCTATAATGAAGCCCACAGGTTTTGGAGATAGGTGGGAAACTGTAGCAGCCATACCACCGAGTATAGTTGCAAAAGAAGTCGTAGTAGGGTTTATGGGGCAAGTTCTTGTGGATGAAGCGGAAAAAATTGAAACAACTGAAGAGGAGAAAACTACTTTTATGGACGATACACTGAATCAAATAAAAGGTTTTGGGGTAGCTGTTAAAGATTCTGTCTACGAGATGCTAAGCTTTAATATGGCAGGTTTGTTTACCCCACCTAGTGAGGAAGAATTAGAAGAACAGGCTGGAGGAGTCGTTGCAGCAACAGCAAAACTTTGGGAAGGGGATCCTAGAGCCAGCTTGAAGGCATTTTCATTTATGATATTTATACTTTTAGTGGTTCCATGCGTGGTAACACTGGCATCTATACAGCATGAATTTGGGACTAGGTTTATGTTTTTCGTAATAGCGGTTATGACTATAGTTCCCTATATAGTGTCTACTCTAGTTTATCAGTTAGGAAGTTTGTTATTTTATTAAATTTTTATATAATGAGGGATGAAATATGAAGACTATAATAGTTATATTGATTGTTGCAGTTATTGCAGTACTTTCCATAAGAAGCGTTATAAAGTCGTTTAAGGGAGAAGGAGGTTGCAGTTGCTCTGGATCTTGTGGTGGAGACCATGACCATTCTGATAAAAGCTGTTGTTCTGATAAAAAATTAAAAAAATAGTTGTTGTATGCAGTAGCGATGCTACTGCATATATTTGAACTTTTTACTTTGAAATTCAAAATAAAAGCATGTAGAAGTATGTGTATTTTTTTATCATATAATTTAACAGAAATTTACTGGTTTAAAAAAATTCAGTCGGATGAATTAAGAAATAGAAATGAGGTGTAGTATGCAAGTAGCTTTGGTAGGCGGGGTAAAAGGTATAGAAAGGGAATATAAAGAGGTCTTCATGAGTGAAGATTTGAAATGTAAAGTTTTTAATACCAAATGTCCACAGTTTGATAAAAAAATAAAAAATTGCGATGCGTGTATAATATTTACTAATACTGTAAGCCACAAGTTGTCTAAGGAGAGCTTAAAGGTCTGTAAGAAAAATGATATAAAATTCATAAGAGTACACTCAAGCAGTTTGAATAAGTTGAAAGAGGCTGTGCTAGAACTTAAGAATGGGTAGAATGATTTTATTAAGGGGGATAAAATGCAGGTATTTTGTCATCATATTTATGAGTATAAAAAAGGGGTAAGAAATCTTATTCTGCACACACTGGAAAAGTCTAAGATGGATATTGTTGAGAGCAGGTTGAGCAGAGAGAATATAGATTATGTAATTTACAGTGTGGATGATAAAAAAATAAATATATTTTTTGGAGCCGATGAGTGTGTAGAGGTGATAAAGAAAATTAATAAAAAGAGTCTGGTGGACTACAGTCCAGAAGAGGACTTTATCTTGGGGATAATGTTGGGATATGACAGGAAGAAGCAGTGCGAAAGGTATTTGAAGATGAAAGTTGGTTAAATGGGAGCTCGATAGCTCCCATTTTTATTTAAAGGAAAGCGAAAATGGAATTGTATAAAATTGTATAGAATTAGATAATGGAGGTGTGAAAATGGAGTCAGTATACGTTAAATTAGCCAAAAAGGCCATAGAGGAGTATTTGGTTAACGGGAAAAAAATAAGTTGCTGTAAATTGATCGATGAACTGGAAAGAAAAAAAGCTTGCTTTGTGTCAATACATCTTCTAAACGGTGACCTAAGGGGCTGCATAGGAACCATACTCCCAGTGCAGGAAAATTTATGTGAAGAAATAATAAATAACGCTATATCCGCAGCTACCAGGGACCCACGTTTTAAACCTATAAACAAGGTGGAGCTAGAACATCTCAAAATATCTGTAGATGTTCTTTCAGAATTGGAAAAGGTGGATGGATATGAACAGCTAGACCAAAAAAAATATGGAGTTTTGGTGGAGGCAGGAGCTTATAAGAGGGGGGTATTGCTGCCGGACCTTGAAGGGGTAGACAGCGTGGAAGAACAGGTAAAAATTGCAAAAATGAAGGGTGGAATAGGAGAGGGAGAGGAGTTTGTCATATATAGGTTTCAAGTAGAGAGACATTATTGAGGTGAGGGGTATGAAGAGGGCACTTTTTTATGAAAAACTCCCTGACAACCGGGTTAAATGTAATCTTTGCCCGTTTCACTGTGTAATAGCAGAGGAAGCCAGGGGATTTTGTAGGGTTAGAAAAAATATAGGGGGTGAGCTCTACTCAGAGGTCTATGGAAAGGTGTCTTCTATGCACCTAGACGCCACGGAGAAGAAACCACTTTTTAATTTTTTTCCGGGATCGAAGCTCCTGTCTGTGGGCACTTTGGGCTGTAATATGAGGTGTAAATTTTGCCAAAATTGGGAGATATCCCAATTTTCTATCGATGAATTTAAGTTTCTCAGCGAGGCCAGCCCGGAGGATATAGTTAAAATGGCCCTAGAGCTTAAAACTAAGGGGAACATCGGGATAGCCTACACGTACAATGAGCCGTCCATATGGTATGAATATATGCTGGATATAGCCAAGGAGGCCAGAGAGCACAACCTGAAGAATGTCATGGTGACCAATATTTATATAGAGGAGGAACCCCTGGAAAAGCTTATGCCTTACATAGACGCCTTCAGCATAGATCTAAAGGGGTTCACTCAGGAGTTTTACAAGGGGATGACAGCTGCGAATTTGGAGCCGGTTCTCAGAAACATAAAATTTCTGAAGAAAAGGGGCAAACATATAGAGCTGGATTTTTTAGTCATACCGACTAAAAATGACAGTATGGAGGATTTTAAAAAAATGCTCCTCTGGATAAGGGATGAGGTTGGGCGGGATACACCGCTACACATAAACAGGTACTATCCGGCATACAAATTTAACGAACCGCCAACCGACGTTAAACTTCTACTGAAATTTTACGAAACCGCAAAAAAATATCTAGACTACGTGTACGTTGGGAACGTCGGTGGCATAGATGGGATAGAAAATACGTACTGTCCAAACTGCAAGGGGGAATCACTTAGAAGAGAAAATCGTGAAGTGGATGTGAAAGGGCTCAATAGTGTCGGTAACTGTGTATACTGTAAGGAGAGGGTTATGAAGTATGCAAGTTTTGATGTCAGGAAAAACAGTGCAGAGGGAAGATTTTATCCAGATAGCAAGAGTGAGCTGGAAAAGTTGATAGGAGAGCTTCTGGCCAAAGAAAAGAAGGAGATAAGGTATAAATTATCTGAAAAAAATATAATCGGTGGGGTCGTGCCGCACGCAGGTTATATTTTTTCTGGCTATGAGGCAGTACATTTTTTTGAGATAGCAAAAAATCAAAGGTATGATACTGTGGTGATAGTCAATCCAAACCATACCGGTATGGGTAATTCTGTAGAGGTTGACAGCCACAGGTACTGGTCAAGCCCGTTGGGTAATCTGGAACTGGACAAAGAAATGGTAGAGGCTTTGGGCATACCGGTGTCTTCAGTAGCGCAGAGCGAAGAGCATTCTGGAGAGGTGATGATACCATTCCTTAAGTATTTTTTTGATTATGATTATAAGATAGTGCCCATCTGCTTCTTGGAACAAAACTATGAAAATGCAGTACAACTGGCAAAAAAGATATACCAGGCTTCAAAAAAACTAGAGAGAAAGATACTCATAATAGCATCCTCGGATTTTTCCCACTATGTCGACCCAGAATTAGGAAAGAATTTGGACGACCTCGTGATAGAAAAAATACTCACTTTTGATTCTAAAGAACTGTATAACAAGATAAGAAACTACAACATATCCGTATGTGGATACGGCCCTATAATGACCCTTATTGAGTATTCGAAATTGCTTAAAGGCAAGGCCAAGTCTGAGGTGTTGAGGCGAGGAAACTCTGGCGAGGTTTACCCTTCAAATGAAGTGGTAGACTACAACTCCATAATCTTTTACGAGGAGGACTGAGGCGGAAAACACAAGTGAATTAAGGTAGCAAAAAAACTTTAAATTTTATAAAATTTGACTATCTAAGTTTAACTGAGTCAAACTATGTTAATCTTTGTTAAAAAATTCTTGACAAAATATATCAAAGAAGGTATATTATTATTATAATGCTTGCAAATAAAATGCTGTAAAATTTGCGCATTTGTTTTTTATAAGTGCAGATAGGTTTATATCAGATCAAATCTGTTTGTATTTTTAAACTTATATTAAGTTAGTTAAGCAATCAAATAAGCAAAAATATAAAAGGAGGTAATTTTAGAATGTACGTAATTGATAAAGAAACTTGTATCGGATGTGGAGCTTGCGCAGGAGCATGTCCAGTATCTGCAATCGTAGAAGATGGAACAGGAAAATTCGAAATCAAAGATTCATGTGTAGACTGTGGAGCTTGCGAAGGAACTTGTCCAGTATCTGCAATATCAGCAGGAGCGTAATGCAAAGAGGAAGTTTTTACTTCCTCTTTTTTTTATCCAAAATAAAAGAAGACACCCTAGGGTGTCTTCTTTATATTAACTGGATTCTATTCAGCTGAGAAACCGGGATGTCTATACCTATGTCTATGGATATATGCGGAGCCTTTTCGTTTTTTATGAAGCTTAGCTCCAAAAACTCTTTTTTGTAGAACTCGTCTCTTATTTTTCTGGAGTATACAGAGTACCTCTTCTTGAGAACGGAGTCAGGCTTAAAAAAAGAGTTATTGCTGTAGATTTTTTCGTTTATATCTAAAAATTTTGTGAGATCGAGTTCATTTCTGTAGACTATACTTGTGAGGCTGCCTAAAAAGCTGTCGTTAAGAATGAAAAGTTCGTTGTCACCTTCTATTCGAATTTCATCCAGCCACTTTTCGTTTTGCAATTTTTTCTCAAAATTTTCTAAAACTTCAGTATGAGAAAGTCCGGTTGAATTTGATATAGACTTCATTATGTTGGTTTTAAAAATGCACCCAGTAATTGAAAAATTTAGTTTGCCGAACTTTTTGAAGTCTGGATAGCTGTTTTTGCTTATGTTTATCAGAATCTCCTTTATCTTTTCATAGGAGTCCTCTTCTATGACAAATGTATCCTTTCCTATTATCCCCTCTACAGAATGGTTGCCTACCCATTTTTTCCACTCTTCTTTTTTTTCGGGGAACACTTCGTCATACTGCAAAAATAGCCTGCATTCAACAATGTCATCATCTTTTAGACCGACTTGTACATAGGATTTCAAATTCCCTACAGATTCCAGGTAAATGTTCGTGTACTTAGTGTCGTCCACGTCGTATATACCTATTTTTTTTACCACGTTGATGGTGTTTCTGTAACTGAACCTACTCTCGCTACCAAGCTTAGAAAATAAAATTGGGTCAAATTCCAGTGAAGAACCTATTTTTAAGTTATAGGGCAGATACTCCTCCACATTCTCTTTGTTACCCTTGAGAAAACTCAATAAGCCCATCTCTCCTCCTTATTATTTATTGTTTGTTTTTTTACTCTAATTATATCGTAAAATGGTAAAATTTACAAAGTAAAATTGACAATCTTTTGACTAAGCGATATTATTTATTTAAGGGGGGCTTGATATGTTTGTTAAAAAGAATTATTACTATGAAATTGAAGAATTTGAAAGGTATGGTATAGCTGCTTTGTTTACCGGAGAGGAGTTAGGAAACATATCCGAGTTCGTACTTGATGGAGAGGCTGCCAAAAAGAACAGGCAAGAGTTTCTGAAGAAACTTGGAATAAGCGATAGACATCTTGTTCATTCTAGGCAAACTCATTCCACCAATGTGGTGGACATCTCAAATAACGAAAACAACTATTTTTATGAAGGTGTAGACGGCTTTATAAGCAGTAGAAGAGATATTGTCATCTTTACCCAGTACGCAGACTGCCTACCAGTATACTATTATGACACGAAGAAAAATGTAATAGGGGGCTGCCACGCCGGATGGAGGGGCAGCTTTGACGGTATACAGATTAAGCTGCTGGAACTCATGGGGAAAAATTACGGCAGCCTAAAGGAGGACATAATAGTGGCTCTCGGTATAGGTATAGGTGCGTGCTGTTATGAAGTGCAGGAGGAGTTTTACATGGAGTACCAGAATAGGTATCCCATTATATCAAAAGAGGTTTTTGAAATAAGAGACGGAAAGATATATTATGACAATGAGAAGTTCAATTATCTGCTTTTATTAGAAGCGGGGATAAAGAGCGAAAATATAACTAGATCCGGCCTATGCACTTACTGTAGCGGCGGATTTTATTCCTATAGAAGACAAGGAAAGGATGCGGGAAGAAATGGGGCATTTATCTATTTTAAATAGGAAAATAAATTTCATAGCAGTTTTTTTAGTTCTCCTGCTTATGGGTTGCACAAAACTCCCGCCAAACAGAAAATGGTACAGTGTTGAAGTGGTATTGAAAAACCTAGATAAACTTAGGGTTGGAGATATAGTTGTAAAGGATAAAATGTTCAATGACGTCAGGGCCTGGTTTGGGCATGCGGCTCTTGTTGTAGAAGACGGTGTGATAGGAGACTATCCAAAAATAGGAGTAGGATACTATGAGGTGGGCACAAAATACTGGCTGGCTGAAGAGAGAAACATAATGGTATTGAGGTACAAGGGGTTTGACAAAGATTTCGAGGATGCATTTTTGAAAAACATGGATGAGTTAAAGTGGAAAAAATATCTTGTTAGCCTGAATAAGAAAAATGAGGAACACCTTTATTGTTCACAGTTTGTCTGGTATAGTTTTTACAGAACCGCCCAGGAGCTTGGAGGAAAACTTGATTTGGATTCAGACAGAGGACTCTTAGTACTGCCTTATGATTTTATATACTCGGACGAACTTGTCGAAGTGAATTTCGACTGATAAAAAGCTGCCAAAAATGGCAGCTTTTTCAAATTTTAGCCTAAAATTTGAAAAATATAGGGGGAATATGGTGAAAATTTCTATTGGAGGTTGAATATCTGGTGAAAAAGTATATAATAGGTAGTGAGGAACTTTACACTTAGCCAAGAATGCCCGGTGATAAGTGTAGCCGACATAAAATTTACTCTTATAAAAAATAATCGGGGAGCCTATGCCCCCCGAAGGTTATTTTAATAGATATTACCCAAAAGTCCAACAGCTTTTTTGATCTCCTTCATTTTTTCAATGGCGATCGACCTAGCCTTTTCAGCGCCTTGCTTTAATATTTTTTCAACGTACTCAGGATGTTTTTCCAGCTCTTCTCTTTTTGCTCTGGCTTCGGCGAAGTATTCTAGGATGACCTCCAGCAATTCTTTTTTTGCGTGGCCGTATCCGTATCCGCCGTTCAGGAAGTTTTGCTTCATTTCTTCCGCCTTTTCAGCAGAAGCGAAGAGTTTGTACAGTTGCATTATATTGTTGTTCGGATCCTTTGGTTCCTCAAGTGGGGTGGAGTCGGTGACTACGCTCATGACCTGTTTTTTCAAGATTTTCTTGGAAGCGAACATCTCAATCGTATTGTTATATGACTTGCTCATCTTTTGTCCGTCTGTACCAGGTACAACCGCAAGTGACTCCCTTATTACCGGATCAGGCAGCTTAAAAAACTCTTTTCCGTAGGTCTGGTTGAATTTTATAGCGATATCTCTAGTCATCTCGAGGTGCTGTTTTTGATCTTTTCCGACAGGCACCACATCGGCATCGTACATAAGGATGTCTGCGGCCATTAACACGGGATAGGTAAAAAGTCCTTGGTTAGGAGCAATACCCTTAGCCACTTTGTCCTTGTAGGAATGAGCCCTTTCAAGGAGAGCCACAGGGGTTACGTTCATTAAAATCCAAGCTAACTCCGTGTGCTCAGGGACGTCCGACTGCAAAAATATGGTTGACTTTTCCGGGTCTAGACCCAGGGCAAGGTAGTCCAAAACTATATTATATGAATTTTTTTTCAGATCTTCAGGGTTTGGTGAAGATGTAAGGGAATGATAGTCGGCAATAAAATAGAATCCTTCAAATTCATGTTGAGTTTCTATGAACTGTTTTATAGCACCGAAATAGTTGCCCAGATGTAAAATACCGCTCGGTTGAATTCCCGATAAGCTTCTTTTCATTATTTTTTCCCCTCCAAGTAAAGTTTTATTCATTTTATCATTAAATGTTTAAATTTACAACAACCTAAGAGGAAAAAAAGGGGCTACGGGTATAAATTAATTAGGAACATGAAGTATAGACTGTTATAAGGAGAAGCAGGCATATGGATATAAATAAAAGTGAATTCAGGGAGATTTTTATCGAAGAGGTAAAAGAGATAAAAAACAAACTGGAAGTAGATCTTATAAGCTACGAGAAGAAACAGAACGAGGAACTGGAAAAAAATATCAAAAGATACCTCCACACTCTAAAGGGGGATTTTTTGACGTACAACATGAAGGACAAATCGGAGCTTTTCCATTCATTAGAGCAGAGGTGGCTAAACGAGGCAGACAAACTATCCTTGATATCGGAGATACTGGAAGTGGTGGAGAACATTAACGAGGATAACCTCTTCCAGCCACTTGCTGAAAAGTCTGAACCAAATGTGTTTGAGCTTATAGTGGACTTCAAAAATAGTACCAGTGCGTCTATGGATCTAGAGGAGTTTAATCAGGCTTTATCCATGCTTTCAAAATTAAAAGGGCAGGAATTTTTATACATTCCTGACTTCAACGATCTAGAGCCTGAAAGCCTCTCCATAAAGCTCAGTTTTTTAATTGAGATAAGTGACAGGGCAGAGTTTGAAAAGAATATAGAAAACTACCTTCCTAGCAAATATTTTGAGCTTAAAGCCGTGGGGGAAAAGGAGGCCGAAAGCCAAAAAAAGCCCCAAGCTGACGTTGAGTTCAAAGGCTTAGAGAGCATAAAGGTAAAAACCAAGAGGTTGGACAGTTTGCTCGGCAATATAGGGGAGCTCATAAGCACCCATTCTAGCCTTAAGTTTTTTAAAAACGAACTTTCGCAAGACAGGCAGGATGATTTCGAAGAGCTGGTTGGTCAGCTCCAAAAAGTAATAAAGAAGCTGCAAACGGATATATTCTCAATAAGGATGCTGCCTGTAAATGCCATGTTTTTTCAATTTGAAAGACTAGTTAGAAACGTCAGCAGAAATTTAGGGAAAAAAGTTGATTTTGAGATAAGGGGAGAAAAAACTGAGATAGATAAGTCTATATTGGAAAAGTTAATGGACCCGATAAGTCACATGATAAGAAACTCAATAGACCACGGGATAGAGGACCATGAAGAGAGAAAAAACAAAGGTAAGAGCGAGAAGGGGAAAATAAGTATCTCAGCTTACTATGAGGAGGGGGAAGTGGTAATCGAGGTGTATGACGACGGCAAAGGTATAGATACTGAAAAGATATTGCAGAAGATAAAAAAAGAAAATCTGGTTGAGGACTGGCAGATTTTGAGCGAGGAGGAGCTTTTTTCCTATATATTCAGCATGGGATTTAGTACCAAGGAAGAGGCCACTGAAGTTTCGGGGAGAGGTGTAGGCTTAGATATAGTTAGCAAGCAGGTGCAGGACCTTTCCGGAAGGATAGAGATAAAAAGTGAAAAGGACAAGTATACTTCTATAAAGCTAATAATGCCTCTCACCATATCAATACTAGACGGGCTAACAGTAAAAGTTGGGTCGTACATGTACGTACTGCCCATACTATCTGTATCTGAGACCATGCAGCTCGAGAGTGAAAACCTGCTGCTTAGTCACAAAGACGAGTACGTAGTACATAGGGGTGAGCATTATCCCTTGGTCAGGCTGCATGAAATATTCAACGTTGAAAACGCTGTTGAGGATCCGTTTAAAGCGATAACCGTAATAGTGCAGGCTGCAGGTATTGAGTTTGGCATATTGATAGATGAGATAGTGGATATAGAACAGGTTGTAATAAAGAAAATGGATCTGAGTTATGAGCAGGCAAGAAAATTCATAGGTGCAACGATCTTGGGTAACGGCGACATAGCATTTATAATGGATCCGAGAAAACTCTATGAATACTTAGTCGAACAGGGGAAAGGGGGAGCGCTATGCAAAATGAACTTTTAGAACTTTACTTTGAGGATACAATAAAAGAGATAGCTGAAGCCCAATCCTTATTTGAAAAGATAAGCAGTGCTGGAGACGACCTGTACGAGTTTATAAAAAAGCTGAAGAATCTGGAGGTGGCCAGTTCGATGCTGGGCATAAAGTCGAACTCTGATTTTGTTATGGGGATAAAAGATATTTTTATAGACGTAAACAGCAAAGGTATGGAGATAAACGACAAGTTGAGAGAAAAAACAGTTAAAGCCCTGGATACAATCGAAAAGTACCTAAAAATTCAAAAGGAAAAGTACGAAGGCGGTTTGGATATAGAAGAGGGTAACAGTGAAGAACTGCAAGAGAAGGGCAGAGTATTGACAGAGTTGCAAATGGAATTGGAAAAGGTCATGGAGAACAACTACGACTTTGAGCTCTACAACTTTAAGGTCAGGGATAAGGTCCTTAAAGTTCTAGAGTTAAGCGGAAAGGTGGAATTTTTGGAAAAAGATGGTAGAATTATACTAAACTATTCTTCCAAACTCAACAAGAACGAGATATTGAACCTTTTCTCCAACATAAGCATACCATATTTCACCCTAAAAGGGGTTTTTAGTGAAGGGCAGTATGAGACAATGAACGAATTTTACATAAATTTAGAGATACACAGGGAGAATGTAAGAGAGGTTTATCAAGAGCTTTTTGAGATAAGAAACGTTGTCAAGGATTATAAAATCATAGACAATTTCAAAAACAGTGATATATATGCGGTACAACTTTTGGAGAGCTTTAAAAGCTAGGGAGGCACAATGAAAAAGATATCTTATAAGATAAGCTACGGAATAATCATAAGTTCTTTGCTGGTTTCTCTGCTAGTTGGTTTTTTGTTATTTTTGAAGAGCGGGCAGGCAATAGAAAAGGAGTATAGGGAAAAAATGTTTTCCATGGTTTCCAGCGAGGGGGAAAGCATGGAAGAAAATATAAAAGGCGTAGAAGCTAAACTGAGATTTTTGAAAAAAATGATAGAGGAAAAAGTCACAGTAGAAGACTTAAAAAATGAAAGAGGGATATCTTCCTATTTAGAAGAACTTTCTGACATAGCGATAAACCTGGCTGATGACGGAGATATTTTCAATATTTTTGTGTATTTTGACACTAAAGATACGAATGGATTTAGCTATTATTACTCAAAGGATAGAAAAGAATATTTGAGCATAAATCTCAAGGATATAAAATCTCAAAATTGGTGGGAAAATGCTGAAAAATCAGGAGAATATTGGTCAGAACCTGTATATTCACCAAATTTCGGAGAAAAAATAGTAACCTATTCAAGGAGCCTGTTTGATAAAAAAGGGAACTTTTTAGGCGTTATAGGTAGTGACCTAGACTACAGTAGGATTAAAAGCAGGCTCGATGCTATAAATTTGGGAGAGGACTCATATATAAGTCTTATCGATTCGAAGCTTTTTTATCTTTATCATCCCAATGCTTTTTATATTTCTGAAAATATGAAGGATGTGCAGGATGGGGATGCGGATTACTTTAGCAACATTATAAAAAACTCCATCAAATCAGATGTTTTGAAGCCAGAGAAAGACCAGAATTTGGTATACTATAAGCTTGGGAACGGGTGGATGCTTTTCGGTATATCAACAAAATGGGACATCAGTAAAAAGGTGGGAAACTTGCAGTTGGATATACTGCTAATCATTCTTTTTATGATAGTATTAACTATTTTTGTCTCAAATTTAGTAGCTGTATCTATAGCCAGGCCGATAAAAGATTTCGTAGATAAACTTAAGCATGCTGCTGAAGGGGATCTCAGAATCAGGGCGGATGTAAAAAGCAAGGACGAGATGATGGTACTTGGAAATAGCTTTAATAAGTTTATGTTAAGATTAGAGGAGCTGATATCTGAAATAGAAAAGGGTGCAAGGAATATGGAGGTTGCGGCAGAGGAGATAAACAGTTCCAACCAGAACCTTGCAAAAAAGACAAGTTTCCAAGCGGCTTCGCTGGAGGAAACATCAGAAAGCATGAGAGAGATGAACTTATCTGTGACTGAAAACGCAGCCAAGACGGAAGAGGCCAAAGAGATGGTCAAGGCTACCATGAGAAATGCACAGAACATAGCGAAGTACTCGAATGAACTCAGGTTGTCCATAGATTCTATAATAACCGATTCTAGCAGGATAAAAACAGTAATAGATATAATTGACGGGATAGCTTTCCAAACAAATTTGCTGGCTGTAAACGCTGCGGTTGAAGCAGCCAGAGCCGGTGAAAAGGGGAAAGGGTTTGCCGTGGTTGCCGGGGAAATAAGGAAGCTATCAAGGATAAGTAGCAGGTCATCCAAGGAGATAAAAAATCTCATAAGGGACAGTGTTTCTAACATAGAGGATGGTAGAAGAAGAGTAGAAGATACCATAAGGTATCTAGAAATAATATTTGAGGATATAGAGAAGATAAACAACGTTGTGTATGACATAAATGCAAGTGCCGAGGCACAGAAAAAGAGCATATCTCAAATCAATCAGAATGTAAATGATTTAGAGGAAGTAACGCAGATAAATGCTAGCATAGCTGAAGAAACATCTGCATCGATGCATCTACTGTATAAGAGGATAAAAAGCTTCTTGAAAATGGTGAGTTACTTTAAGATAACGGAAAAAAGGAATCCCGAAAAATAGGTTAGGAGTTGGAGTTCATGAAAAAAGTATCTTATAAGATATTGTTTGGATTCTTAGGGGTATCGGTGATATCCTTGATAATACTGGTGTTGATTTCGTTTAGAACTACAAAGGATAATTTGAATACGGCAATGAATGAGAAAGTATTGAGTTCTGTTGAATACTATTCAAATACTATAGAGAAAGATATACAGGGAATCCAGAATTATCTAGATGCGCTTAACATGCTCTTGAAATTTGACCTTGACAGGAAAATATCCGAGGGCGATACGTTAATAAAAAATAAACTGGAGTTGCTTACAAAGGAGTATAATTTAGAGGCCGCATACCTCTACTTAAAGCCAGAGTATTTTGGCAAGGAGCACGTCTTCAACTATGAAAAGAGTTTGGGGGTATATTCCAGACTTGGCGGTGGAGATAGAACTGACACCTTAGTAAAAAAGTTTTTAAATGATCCTGCAATAAAAACCATAAATTACTGGACAAAACCAGAGTACATAGAAATTTTGAACAGGTCTGTAATATACTGTTTAGAAAAGTTATACATAGAAGAAGAGCTCGTAGGAGCATACGGGATAGCATTTGACTTTGAAAGACTAAGGAATGATTTGGAAAATCAGAGTTTTTATAAAGAGGGAAGGATATTCCTGCTAAACCAAGATTATGATTACGTATATATGTCTAGGAGCGAAACTGAACAATACTTCTTGGATTTGGAAGACCCACTTTTAATTAGAACTATGAGAGAAATAGCACCCGGGGACTCGCACATCATAGAAAATTATAAATTTTACGGTGACGAGGGAAGGATGATAATACATAAGCTAAGAAATGGCTGGGTTATAGTAGGAATTTTGGATACATACAAATTTTTGACTTTGCTCAACAGGGCAGTTATAATTCTGGGGATAGTGCTCATTGTTATAGTGTTATTTTTGATAATAGTTTCTTTTTCTGTGGCGCACGAGGTGGTACAGCCGGTATCGGAAATAGTTGAGGATTTAGAAGGTGTGGCTAAAGGAAACCTCAGAATAAGGACTCAGGTGAAAGGTAGCCCTGATGTTAGGGGGCTGGCAACCAATTTGAACAAGTTCTTAGAAAAATTTGAGGAGACATTAAACAATATAAAAAATACCACCAACTACATCTCGGATTTTTCCAGGGATATACTTTTTTCCAACAAAAAATTTGAGAGTAAGACTTTGGAACAGTCCAACGCCATAAGAAATGCCTATAGGATAAGTGATGGAATAAAAGGTATAAACAAAATGAATACGGAAAAGATAGGTAAGCTGAAAGAGGTTACTAAAAACACCGGGGACATGATAAGCGAAATAGAAACTATGTCGCACGGATTGAAAAATACAATTGATGGAATAAGCTTGAGCTCTAAAAAGATAAACACCATTTTAGATATAATTGACGAGCTAGCCTTTCAGACCAACCTGCTGTCGCTGAACGCCACTGTGGAAGCAGCTAAGTCCGGACAACAGAGCAAGGGTTTTGCTGTTGTAGCATCAGAGATACGAAATTTGGCAGCTAAGAGTAGCGAGGCTTCTAGAGAGATAAAATCTCAGATTAACTATAATATAGGAGTGGTACAAGAGGAGAGAAGTGCGCTAAACGACACCCTTCTAAAGCTTGAAGATATGCTGTTGGGTATAAAAAAGGTGGAAGAGATAATCGAGTCTATGAAAAATAAGTCTTGTGACCAAAACATAGAGATAGAGCGTATAAAAAATTCTATAGATGAGATAGAAAAAGTCAGCAGGTTAACGGTGCAGATTGCAGAAAGCAACTCGAAACTTGTAGACCAACTATTTAAAGAGACCGGAAGATTTTTAGAGATGATAGATTATTTCGAAGGTAGATAGGTGGGGGGGTTAGATGAAAGAGAAAAAAGATGATTTTATGGAGGACGTCCTTGGTATAGTAAAAGAGGGTAAGCAGTACTTGGTGTTTACTCTGGACAAAAAAAATTATGCCTTATTGGTGTCGAACATAAAAGAGATAATAAGAATGCAGTCTATAACAAAGATCCCCAATGTCCCCAACTATATAAAAGGGGTGATAAACCTGAGGGGAGACATAGTACAGATAATAGATACTAGGCTAAGGCTTAATTTAGATCCTGTAGAATACAATAAATTCAGCGTAATAGTTGTCGTCGATGTAGAGGATACCCAGTTTGGAATAACGACTGATGAAGTGAAGGGCCTTTATGGGATAAAGGATGATGAGGTGAAAGAAGTAGAGGGTGGCGACTACTTAGATAATTATTTGACTGGACAGGTAGCCGTAGATGAGGGTATTATTAGAATACTAGATATAAATAAACTTATGGGGCAATCATAGAAAGAGAAGGTGCAACGAATGGCAAAAAAAACAATAGCTTTGATTTTAGCTGGTGGTGCGGGCACTAGGCTAGATATACTCTCTAAGCACCGGGCAAAACCGGCGGTTCCATTCGCTGGAAAGTATAGAATAATAGATTTTGTTCTGAGTAACTGCGTAAATTCAGGGATATACACCACGGGGATACTTACCCAGTATCTGCCGAGGTCTCTGAGCGATCATGTAGGGATAGGTAGGCCTTGGGATTTGGACAGGGGACGTGGAGGGTTGACTATGCTCCCGCCTTATCAAAGGGGTGAAACCGGATGGTACAAGGGAACAGCCAACGCAGTGTACCAAAACCTAAGCTATGTTGTGGATCAGAATTCCGACTATGTTCTTGTATTGGCTGGGGATCACATATACAAAATGAACTACCGTTATATGATACTTGAACATGAAAAAAATAATGCAGACGTAACGATAGCAGTGAAAGAGGTGGATTACTCAATAGCTCACAACTTTGGGATACTGTCAGTAAATGATAAAAATGAGATAGTAGATTTTGAAGAGAAGCCACAAAATCCAAAGAGTAACCTTGCTTCTATGGGGATCTATATATTTAATACGGAGTTTTTAAAAAATATACTTATAGAAAACTGCGGCCCACAGGGGGATTCTGATTTTGGAAATGATATAATACCGAAGCTTATAGGTAAGTCCAATGTGTACGCATATAAATTTGACGGATATTGGAGGGATGTGGGAACCTTGGATGAGTACTGGAAGTCCAATATAGAACTCACATTGGAAAATGCTCCGGCAGACCTGCACGAGGAAAACTTTAAAATATATACAAAAAGTGAGTCACTGCCTCCGGTAAAGTTTAGGAATGCCGGAAGCGCTAAGGATTCCCTTGTTTCCAACGGATGTACAATAAAGGGTGTGGTGGAAAACTCGGTGATATCACCTGGGGTGGTAATAGAGGACGGTGCAGTGGTTAAAAACTCCGTAATATTCAACGATACAATTATAAAAAAAGGCAGCGTAATCGACAGGGCTATAATCGATAAAAAGGTCGTTGTGGGAGAAAACTGCATAATAGGTGTGGGGAGGGATTATACGCCAAACAAGGAGGAACCGGAAAAACTTTTTTCTGGACTAAACCTTATAGCTAAATTCGCGCACATACCTTCATCTGTGATAATAGAGAGGAACTGCAGGATAATGTCACGGGTTTCTGAAAGTGACTTTAAGGGGAGGAAACACATATCTAGCGGGGAAACTGTGCACTCTGATAAAGAGGGCGGAGTATTCGACATAATACATTAGAATGATTACAGGTTATAATTGTGTGGAATAGTGGACAGCAAGGAGGTAAAAATGAGCAAGTATGTAGTCGGGGTTGACTTGGGTGGAACAAATACAAAGATAGGGGTCTTGACGGAACTAGGCGAGTTAGTTGGGGTAAACTCCATAAAGACAAGGTCTGATAGAGGGGCTCATGATGTGCTTAAGAGAGTAGTAGAAGAGGTGGAGAGACTCTTAGATGAAAATAAAATATCAAAATCAGATGTTAAAGGTATAGGAATGGGTGTGCCCGGGCCTACTGACACCAACACTGGGATCGTAAAAAGCTGCCCTAACCTAATAGGGTGGGAGAACCTAGAGGTTGGGAAAATTCTTGAGGAAAAACTCGGAGTGCCGGCAAGAATAGGAAATGACGTGAACGTTATAACCTTAGGTGAGGCATGGCAGGGTGCTGCCAAAGGATACAATAGAAATGTCCTTGGGATAGCTTTGGGGACTGGCATAGGTGGAGGAATAATAATAGAAGGCAAGCTCTTATCTGGAATTACTGGTGCTGCTGGAGAAATCGGGCACATGAAGGTAGTTGAAAATGGTAATTTATGTGGCTGTGGTAAAAAAGGGTGTTGGGAGACATATGCATCTGCAACCGGACTTATGAGGGAAGCCAAATCTAGGCTTACGGTAAACAAAAACAACCTCCTGTGGGAGCTTATAGAAGGGGATTTAGAGAAGCTTGAGGCCAAGCATATATTTGACGCCGCTAAGAGTGGAGACAAGTTCTCCATGGAGCTAGTGGACTTTGAGGTAAAGTATCTTGCCCTAGGAATAGCAAACCTACTGAATATACTTAATCCGGAGGTCGTAGTTATAGGCGGAGGTATAGCCATGGCAGGGGATATACTTTTCGAGCCACTTATGAAAAAAATTAAAAAATATGCTCTTGAAGAAGTTTTAGAAGGTGTGAAGGTAGTTCCGGCACAACTTGGAAACGATGGAGGGATATATGGTGCAGCGGCACTGTTATTCGCAGGATAGGCAAAGGCCTATCTTTTTTTTACCCATGACTTATAAAATAAGTGGATTTATTTTATAAGCAGGTGCTATTTTTATATAAGTTAATATGGATATAATTTTTATAGGACATAAGATAATTTGTTTGAAAGATAGAGGTATTTTAGGTAAAAATCCGAAAATATTAATATAAGTGTACATAAGGTAGCATGTTTTTTGCTATAGAATTCAGGATAAAAGATTGAATTCATCCAGAGAAATAACGAAAAAATATTAGTTTTAGCCATGAATCGCAAGAATTAGCACGAATCAAAAGATAAATAAAAATATTTTGGAGATAGAGCTGCACGGAGGAAAATGAAGAGTTTTTAAAGAGTAATAAAAAAAGTCTAGGTATTAGATTTTTTGAATAATTTGTGACAAAAAAAGATTATGTAAAGAAGTAAATGTTAAATAGGGGGTGTGAGTATGCTTAGAAGAGTTCTAATATATTTTAAAGGGGCAGAGGATGTGGATCACCTTTTGAGCTTTGGGAAACTGCTCAAAGGAACTTATGGGATGGAGCTGGCAGGGATACATCTAAAACCTGCAATAATTCCAACTATAATTGACGGAGAACTGGCTATAGGCACAGAGGTATCGGAGATAATAGAGGAGGAAAGATTAGAGTCTGAAGCCTTGTCTAAAAAGATAAAAGAAAAATTTGTTGAAAAATTTGGAGAAGTGGAGTTTTATTCCGAAGAAGGTGGGGTCGACAAGTTACTAGAGAAGTTAAAGTATTTCGACCTCCTGATTCTGGATAAAAAAGATATGATAGACAGTGAATTTAAGGAGATACTGAAAAAACACAATAAACCGATTCTGCTTATCCCGAAATTAGAGGAGTACAGATTTGAAGGTGTACTTTTTGCGAATGACATGGATTTAAAATCTAATAAGAGTTTTTTCAGGTTTATGAATATTTTTGAAAAATTTGAGGAATATGAGATACTCACGGTAAACATAGATCCTGACCTAGAGCTAAAAAAATATACAGACAAGGTCGTTGGGAGTTTTACCTACACTAGCAGTCGGGGTGAAATTCCTGATGAGATATTAAAGGCCCTGAAGTCTAGGGATTTACTTGTAATGGGGAATCTGAAACATTCGCTAATATACGAGAAGATAACCAAAAAGACTGGGATAACGCTGATAGAAAAGGCAGAAAAACCGATTTTTATAGCATAAAAAATAGAGGCCCTTAAACTTTTTTAGAAGATAAAGTCAAGGGCCTCTATTAATATGTCCATAAAACCATCTTGGAGCAGGTGCTCCCATTTCAGAAGCTGCTCGGTAGCAACAGTGTTTATTCTTTGCATTATTTTTTCACCCCCTATTATGCTTGCTATGCACTTATTTTAAACTATAACTGTTTAACTAGAATAAAGCTCCTGTAAAAAATAGGTAGGCTTTTATAAGCCCGTATAAAGATTGAAATTAATCTTCAGCTGTGATATAATTTAAAATTGAAAAAATTAAGAGGTGGTATGGATGCACTTGTTTGTCACAGAAGGAACAGGGTGGATAGAGGTAGTGACTGGGGGGATGTTTTCAGGGAAGAGTGAGGAACTCATAAGGAGGCTCAGAAGGGCTAAGTATGCAAACCAAACAGTCGTTGCGTTTAAGCATTCCAGTGATAATAGATATGATGAGAGTAGGCTGGCTTCGCACAGCAGAAGCTTTATAGAGGGTATACCCGCTTCTAGCGTAGAAGAGATGGAGAGTATATTTTTTGAATTCTACGGGGATAGCAAGGTGATCGGCATAGACGAGGCTCAGTTTTTTGGAAAAGCTTTGGTAGGATTTGTGGATAAGCTTGCCGATATGGGTAAAAGGGTAATAATCGCCGGACTTGACCAGGATTTCAAGGGCGAGCCTTTCAAACCTATGGACGTACTAATGTCAAAAGCGGAACACGTGGATAAATTCAACGCCATCTGCGTAGTTTGCGGCAACCCGGCTTCTAGGTCGCAAAGGTTGGTAAATGGAACTCCTGCGTCAGAAAACGACCCACTAGTGTTGGTTGGGGCCGATGAGGACTATGAGCCGAGGTGCAGGAAGTGCCACTCAGTAAGCAGAAAACAGGTTAAAAAAGGGAGACTTTATTTCATAGTCGGCACGGATACAGAGGTTGGGAAAACTTACGTTACAAAGGAGCTTTTGAAAAAAGAGATTGCAAGTGGGAAAAAGGTGGCTATTTTGAAACCTGTTGAGACTGGATCGGAAACTTTCGGGGAAAACCTGGAGGGATCGGATTCCCACTCATATGCCGAACTTATGGGGAAAAGTGTTGACCAGGTAAATATATATTTTTTTACCAAGCCACTTTCGCCACACGTTGCTGCAAGGGTAGACGGGGAGGTAGTCGAAGTAGATAGAGTAAAAGCTAGGATAGAAGAGCTGCTGGAAGAAAATGATGTGGTCTATATAGAGGGTGCAGGCGGACTTATGGTTCCATACACGGATGACTACACCTATTTAGACCTGCTAGTAGAGTACAGAGAAACTTGCGAAGCTATAGTAGTGTCGAACAATACTTTAGGCACTATAAACCATACTTTGCTGACTGTGTATGCCCTTGAAAAAAACAGCATAAAAATAAATGGGATAATCTTGAACAATAGGGATAACATAAATGACCAGGATTTTTTGAAAGAAAACACGGAGGCCATAGCGAAGTTTAGCGGTGTGAATATTTTGGGCTGTTTTGATTATAAAGGGGAGTAAGATGAAAAGGTCTGCCTATACGGTAATAGAGCTTATGATTACGGTAGCAATAATCTCTCTTTTATTCATGCTTTTTAAGTACAACTCATCCTATCTTGAGGAGATGAGGTTTGAAAATGCCTGTGGTAAAATCATGACGGATATAGGCTACCTTCAGAATAGAGCCATAAACTATGGTGGGACGAGCCTCCCGTATATAGAGTTCAATGACGATGGGTACACCTGCTACGATGGGGATGGGGAGGTACTTAAAGACCCACTTACAAGAAAGGTTATGGATTACCAATTTTTGAGTAGAGAGGATGAGAAGAACTTTAAGAACATAGAGCTATTGAGTGTTTTGGTGCACAGTAAGAATAAAAGTGAAAGCGTTAGCAAAGTAGAATACAACAAATACGGTGGCCTTTCAATATTTGAGGACAGCAGAGCAGCAGAGCCTGATTATGACAATGAAGACAGTGATAGTAATAATGACTGGGAGTACCTAGAGATAGTACTAAAAAATGTGTCACCTAATATGAATAACCCGGATAAAACAATAAGGGTGGAGCCGCTCACATTAAACATGAGTGCAGACTAGAGAGGGGAAGCTATGGATATAAGAAGTCTTGAAAAAAGCAAGAAATTTGGCTACCTATTTTTTGTATCTTATTCTGGGAAGAGTTTTGATTGCTTTGACGAGATGAAGGGGAAAAAAAGCGTAAAGGGAAGCTTTAAGGACACACTACTAGGACTGGGGATAACGTGGAGCAAGGGGATACAACAGGCTGGAAGGACAGATGCCGGCGTAAGTGCAGACGAGAATCTATTTTATATAAGCAGCAACTTTAATGGGGATCTTGAAAAACTAAGGGATGACTTTAATAAGGTTTCCCAAGGGGTGAAGGTGTTAAAAATAGAGAAAACATTGAGCGATTTGGTAATACCCGACCTTATAAAGGGACGCGAATACCACTATTTTTACCCTAAAAGCAAGACAAACAGGAGCAAAGATGAGCTTGAGCAGGTTTGCATAGAGATAAGTGGGACCTATGATGTAAGCGAGTTTACTGATTACAAAGGGAAACTCCTTAAGGAAAAAGTTAGGAGTGTCGAGGTAGGCTACGAAGGTGAGAAGCTTATTTTCAAAGGGAACTCTTTTATGCCGAAACAGGTTAGGATAATGTCGGGATATGTATTCAGCGGAGAGAAGAAGATATTTCCAGCCAAATACCTGGTACTACACAAGGTGGTTTTGTCAGATGAACTTGAGAACTCGATATTTGAAAGGGTTTCCGGCATAGACATTGAAAACGTGGTCAAGATAGAGAAGGTTGGAGATATACATATATTTTATGTTCTAAAGGAAAAAAAAGGCGAGTTTATAGGAAAAAGAGGTAAGAATATAAAAAAACTGAGAAAAGAGTATGGGGATATCGTCGTTAGAACAATAGACTAAGGAGATGGAATGTTGAATAGGATAAAACAGGGAATAAACTATTTTTTCCCAAAGATAGAAGACAAGGATATCGAGCTGGCGAAAGCTACCTTGAACAATAAGGAGTATGAAATATTTAACAACATGAGTAAGTACGATAAATTTCATTCAATAAATGTTCTCAAGGAAGTCATGCAAAATGAGGTGTTGAAAAATAACCTTACCTACAGGAAGCTGGCATTACTACACGACTGTGGGAAAAACGATATTGGCTTTATAGAGAGGGCTAAGTATGTAATCTATGGCAGCAGTGATAAACTTGGCAAGCACCATGGAGATGCGTTTGAATTGCTTAAAGATATAGACATGGACCTTGCAAAACTTGCGAAGGAACACCATAACAAAAGTACAGACAATATGAAACTTAGAGAGTTTCAAAAGATAGATAGCAACAACTAAATCAGGGAGGGAAAAATGGTAAACATCAAGAACCATCTTTTATCTGTGGAGAGGCCTGCTCAATATCTGGGAAATGAGCTGAACAGCGTCCACAAGGATAAATTCAAAGCTAGGATGTGCCTGGTATTCCCGGATCTATATGAAATAGGAATGTCTAGTGTAGGTCTTAGAATACTTTATAATATAATTAACAGGGTTGAAGATTTTTCGCTTGAAAGGGCATTTTGTCCAATGGAGGACATGGAGCAGCTTCTTAGAGAAGAAGACATCCCGATGTTTTCCCTAGAGTCTAAAACGCCGCTTTTTGAGTTTGATATTGTGGGATTTTCTCTATCATATGAGCTGAGCTATACGAATGTTCTAAACGTATTGGAGCTGGCTAAAATACCTATATTAAGAGAGGACAGGGATGAGTCGCACCCACTTGTGATGGCTGGAGGGACATGCACCATGAATCCGGCTCCCATGCAGGATTTCCTGGATTTTTTTGTTATAGGAGACGGGGAAGATGTAATGCCGGAGATAGCCAGAATATTTGTAGAGAACTCTTCTAAGAGTAAGCTGGAAAAGCTTGAATTGATAAAGGATATAGACGGGGTATATATCCCTAGCCTTCATAAAGAAGGAAGGGTGAAAAAGGCTGTGGTAGAAGACCTGAATAAGACGGAATTTTATTCTGAGCAGCTGGTTCCATACATAGATATAGTGCATGATAGGGCGGTAGCCGAGATACAGAGGGGCTGCACTAGGGGCTGCAGATTCTGTCAGGCTGGGATAATTTATAGACCAGTAAGAGAAAGAACCCTGGAAAATAATCTTAAGTTAATAGAAGAAACTATGAACTCCACAGGATACTCAGAAATTTCACTTTCATCATTGAGTAGCAGTGATTATACAAAAATTGGGGAGCTGCTGGAAAAACTGCAAGAGAGGTTCGGCGATGACTTCATAGGAGTTTCACTTCCTTCCCTCAGAATGAACCCGCAATCTGTAAAGGTAGCTGAGAGTATACAATCTGGGAGAAAGACTGGATTTACATTTGCTCCTGAAGCAGGAAGCCAAAGGCTGAGGGATGTAATAAACAAGGGTGTAAATGAGGAAGAGATAATAGAGACAGCAGAAGCTGCGATAGTTGCAGGCTGGCAAAACCTGAAATTTTATTTTATGATCGGGCTGCCATTTGAAACTGACGAAGATATAAAGGGGATGCGCGACCTAGTTGTAAAGGTTGTAAATGCTTGCAGAAAACATACTAAAAGGCTTAATATAACAGTGAGCGTTTCAAATTTCGTGCCAAAACCGCATACTCCATTCCAATGGGAAGCCCAGATGGATTTCGATGAGATGAGAAGGAAGCATGCTCTGCTTCGTGAAATATTCCAAAAGACTAAGTATACTACACTTAAGATACATGATATGAAGACATCTTATTTGGAAGGTATAATTTCTAGAGGGGACGAAAAAATAGGGAAACTTATAAAGCTAGCTTATGAAAACGGTGCAAAGTTCGATGGCTGGAAAAAACACTTTAAATTTGACGTTTGGATGAGGTGCATGGAGGAGCTAGGCATCGACCCTAAAGAATACCTAGGACAGAGGAGCTTTGATGATAAGCTACCATGGGAGGTAGTGGATGTAGGTGTAACAAAGGAGTTTTTTTTAAGAGAGTTGGAAAAAGCTGAAATAGAGGCACTTACGCCTGACTGCCGCGAAACTTGTGCAGGCTGCGGGATGAAAACAAGAATAGCAAAGTGTGGGGACTTTGTCTCTGATAAATTAAAATAGTGTGGCTAAGCCACACTATTTTTTATATAGAAGATATAGAATTTGCGCTAACGAGATTTATTGCAGTTTTGCTACTACAGCATCTCCTACTTCATTAGTTTTTGCAGTTCCACCCAAGTCAGGAGTTAAAGTTTTAGCTTCTACCAGTACAGCTTCTATGGCATCCAACACCTTTTTCCCCCAGTCTTCATATCCGAAGAAGTCAAGCATTTGACTTACCGACCATACAGAAGCCAGTGGGTTTGCAATTCCTTTTCCAGCTATGTCTGGAGCTGACCCGTGGATAGGCTCAAACATAGAAGGGTATTTTCTCTCAGGGTTTATATTTGCCCCTGCTGCAAGACCCATACCTCCAGCTATTGCTGCGCCAAGGTCTGTTATTATATCACCGAATAAGTTGGAAGTAACTACAATTTGGAATCTTTGAGGCTCTTTTACGAAGAACATCGCTGCTGCATCAACAAGGTAAGAGTAAGTCTTTACGTCAGGGTATTCTTTACCAACCTCTTCGAATACCTCATCCCAGAATACCATTGAGTAGTTAAGAGCGTTGGCCTTACTGATACTTGTAAGAGTTTTTTTCTCTTTTCTGGCAAGCTCATAAGCATGTCTTATTATTCTCTCTGTACCTTTTCTAGAGAATACTCCAGTTTGCAATACAACCTCTTCAGGCTTTCCTTTGAAAAGCCAGTCTCCAGCTCCAGCATATTCCCCTTCGCTGTTTTCCCTTACAACTATCATGTCGATGTCCTCTTTTTTAACATCTTTTAAAGGGCATGGAGCGCCTTCTAGAAGTTGAACAGGTCTTAAGTTTAAATATTGGTCAAATCCTTTTCTTATTCTAAGAAGTAGATCCCAAAGAGATATATGGTCAGGAACCCCAGGGAACCCAACTGCCCCCAAGAATATAGCGTCAAACTCTTTTAATTTTTCCATACCATCGTCATCCATCATTTTTCCATGTTTTAGGTAGTATTCACAACCCCATGGGAAATGAACGAATTCAAACTTTACATCCCCTTTTAGTTCTGCAACTTTATTTAATACCTTAATTCCCTCGTCTAATACTTCTGGACCGATTCCGTCTCCTGCTATTACAGCTATTTTGTGTGTTTTCACTTTTTAAAATGCTCCTTTCTAGGTTTATTTATTAATTTTTAAGTTAACTATCTTGAAAAGCTGATAAAACTTAGTTGTTTTGAACTTGAATATTATATCATGTTTTGATGAAAATTTAAGTATGGCTTTATTAAATCATTTTATTTTTAGTTAAAATTTAGGATAGTTTTTGAAGCTGCAAAAAATCATCCCATTTATGTATCGTATATTTTAACATATAAAAGGCGGAAAGTACATTTGAATATATCAAAATTTATATGCCAAAAAAGAAACTTTTCTGCAAAATATATTCTACAGAAAAGTTTTTGAGATGTCTTACGGCCTTAATTCTGGATTTTTTATAAGTAGATCTTTTATGAATATTACGAAGAGTCCAAGCCCTATTATTGAGAAAAGAAAGCTTATAGGGTAGAAAAAGCTAAGAGCTACCACTACTACAATTGAGGTCAGGTAGTTGTAACGGGCAGAAGCTGCCAACACCAAGAATACCTTTGACAAAATCATTATAAAAAAGTAGCCGAGCATAAGACCAAAGCTGTACATACCGAAAATTGGGATAGTTACGAATATAAATATTGGAGCTATAATCATAAAAATAAGCCCTATGAAAAATGAAACTATCCCTTTTTTAAACAGGTTTTCAGATAGTTTTTCTGCCATTCTTGGAGATGACTTTTTAAGCAGTGCACTCAATATTAAGATTCCTAGCAATGAGTGTACCAGGGAGATGATCCGGATAAAGATAAAACCTTTTTTAGCAAGCTCCCTTCCGTGAACCTTGGGTTTTTCTTCCGGATAATAGATGTTTCCCAAAATCTTGCCATCTCCTACAAGCTCAACCCTGTCAGTGCTAGCGTAGACATCCCCCTTTACAGTTCCGCTTATGTATACGGACTCAGCTGCCGCAAAAAGGTTGTCTATCTCCCCGTTTATATCTACCTCTTTAGCTGCCACAACTACATCTCCAGAATTGCCAGTCAGGTTGAAAAATTCACACGCGGCTACTATAGAATCTCCGACATTCCCGTTAATGAAAAGCGTCTTTGAAGCAGATACCAGGATGTTTTCAACATCTCCTGAAACCGTTATATCTCTGGATGCAGCCACGATATTTTTTGAACTTTTGTTAACCTCTAGAAACCTAGAGGCGGATACTATGGATTTTTCCACCTGTTCATTAACGACGAGCCTCTCAGAAGCGGATACCAGGCTGCCTTCCACAGGCTCACTTACTTCAACTCTTTTACCTGTAAGCGGCATTGTGTATACGGACGAAAATAAAATCATAAAAGCCAGTATTATTTTTTTCATACAATCCTCCCCTCTCTATAAAGTAACTTTATACAAATTTTTCAAAAATCCTTATATTTTACAGGAAATTTTTTCAAGACTTATTTTAATTAGAACATTTAGGTGTAAATTTTGCTTGGAAAACAATAAAATACTTTATAGAACTTGAATGGAGAAATTTAATCTATAAAATAGTCTACAAATAAGAGGAAGCGACTGTAAAATAGTTATATTTAGCAGATGTTTGTTTAAGTTCGGATTTTAGTGCGATGCATTTAAGTCTTTTTATTAGGGGATAATTTTTTTCAAAAAATTAAAATAAGCATATTTAAAATTTAAAGTTGTTCTTGAATTTATGCAAAAAAAATTTAGAATAATTTTATAATAGTGAGAAGTGCTTTCATAGACACAAATTTGAGCTACTCTACATGAATGCCGTTAAGAAGAAATGATTTCATGCTCTTTAAAAATTCCATTTTATCATTTAAATTTTTTGTGAAAAAGAATTCGATTCCCATATAATGAGATAAACCTATTAAAATTGAACTTATTATTCTTTTTTCTTCAATTGAAAGATTATAAGTTTTTAAGGTTTCTATGTAAAAATTTTCTAAACTTATATAGAAATCTAAAGAGATATAGCTTTTTATAAACTCCACTTCTCTTAAAAGTTTATATTTGTATATAGATTTTTGAAAATATTCTTGCATCAAATATAAGAACATTAAATGGTTATCTATAGGAGAAAGATTTTCATCATAATTATCCTTTAAAAAATACATTAAAGTGTTTTTTGTATTCATAATTATTTCTACCAAAAAATCTTCTTTATTTTTAAAGTAATAATAAAAACTGCCTATACCTACACTACTGTCAGAAGTTATATCATAAATTTTAGTTTCATAGACACCTTTCGTTCCAAATAAAATTTCTCCTCTTTCCAGTAATTTATTTTTTAAATTATCGCTATTAAAGGGAACTCTTAGATAAAAATCTTTATCTTTAAGCTTATCTAAATTTAATTCCGATTTATCAGATAAGCCGTTTAATATAGTTTTAGCTAAAAATTTAGAGTTGTTTTCAATACCCCTAACTACGTAGTTAACATTTATAAATCTAATTCCTGACATAACAAAAATATACTCTAATTCATTAAGTTCACGATTAAAAATTTTTTTTAAAGCTTCTAAGTATACAATTCTTAGTTTTTGTTCAAATTCTATAAATTTGTATTGCCCTTCCCTATAAACTTTTACCAAAGACAATTCTTTTTTTGTTAATTCGAAATTTATCTCAATAAAATCTATAAGCTTTTCTTCGGGAGTTTTTCCGTTGATATTTTGAAAATAGTTTCGTATCCTTTTGCTAGTTTCTTCTAATAAATGCTTAAAAATTTCTTCTTTATTTTTAAAGTATTTATAAAATAAACCATTGGAAACTTTTGCTTGTTTACAAATTTGAGAAACAGAAACTTCATCAAAAGTATTCTGGGCAAAAAGTTCAATAGCTGTTCTTATAATTTTATCATGACCATTAGACATCTAACAACTCCTTTATAAAGATAGGTGAATTAATTCTACGTATTATCTTTTAAAAATTTAAATCTATAGCTAAATTATACATAAAAGTCTTCGCATTTTCAACAACAAACAAATTAAGGTAAGAATATCATTTTGTTATTTTGAAATGGATTTGCTTTACTATATATTGGAATTTTTTTAGTTAATATCAAGTGTTTTAGAATCAAATCTCACTACTTTAGTAGAGTGTTATTAAAATTATAACAAGCATTGCTTCAAGAATTTGAATTTGTGGGTAAGGTGTATAATCTTGTGCTTTGACAGGATTTTTACAGGGATAAAATCAAAAAAAATGAACATAAATATTTTTATGATATCAAAAACTTGACAAAGATAAAAGCAGCAAGCTATACTGATAACAGAATCAGTTCTCACTTTTTATAAAAAGTTTTCCTTTTGTATTGGAACTCTTAAAATTATATTTTCTGAAATAGCAGTTACGCTGATTGAAGGTAGTCGAACATTGTAAATCTTAGTTTTTAAAGAGCTTAAGCTCTATGGAAGATAGTTGTAGAGTTAAAAAGAGGATGCTCGAAAAATAAGTTGCACAAGAATTTAAGTTTGATCTATAGTTCGGACCAGGAAAATTAAAAAGATTTATTTGAATCTACTTGGACACAAAGGTAGAGTGAGTTTAATTTTTGAATGGTATTGAGATTTGAAGCCATCACAAGGAATAAATCTAACAGAAATTGCGCCTGGAATAGACTTGAAAAGATGTTCTCTAATTATATGAATTTCGAATTGGTTATCTTTGAAAATTTAAAATTAATGAATGAAGTAATTTTTTTTGGGTAAATCTATGAATTCAGTCTTTTAAAGGAGGAGAGTATTTAATGAGAGTTAAAGGGAAAGTTTGCCTGGTTACAGGTGGTGCTAGAGGTATAGGTGAGGCTATTGTAAAAAAATTGGCAAGTGAGGGAGCTAAAGTTGTAATTTCTTGTGATATGGTAGAAAAAAATTATTCTGACCCAAATATTAAGCACGAGGTATTAAATGTAACTGATAGAACAGCTGTTAAAAATTTAGTTGCTAAAATAAAAGAAGAATACGGAAATATTGATGTTTTAGTGAATAATGCCGGAATTACAAAAGATGCTTTATTAAACAAAATGACTGAAGAACAATGGGATTTGGTTGTAGATGTTAACTTAAAAGGTGTTTTTAATGTTACCCAGGCAGTTTCTCCTGTAATGATTGAAAATAATAAAGGGTCTATAATCACGCTTTCGTCAGTTGTTGGATTATATGGAAATGTTGGACAGACAAATTACGCGGCAACAAAAGGTGGAGTTATAACTATGTCTCAAACTTGGGCAAAAGAATTAACAAGAAAAGGTGCTAAAATAAGATCTAATTGTATCGCACCTGGATTTATAGAAACTCCTATGACCGAAAATTTGCCGGAAAAGGTATTAGAAATGATGAGGGGGAAAACACCTCTTGGAAGATTAGGTAAAGCAGAAGACATTGCAAATGCTGTGCTTTTCTTGGCAAGTGATGAATCTGAATTTATTACAGGACAAACAATAGCCGTTACAGGTGGACTAGTAATATAATTAGGAGGTTTTAATGAATAAAGTTTATATAATAAAAGCGAAAAGAACAGCTATAGGAAGTTTTTTAGGTTCCTTAAAAAATCTGTCTCCTGCACAATTAGGAGCTGCAGTAATAAAAGATATTCTTAAAGAAACTGAGGTAGATCCATCAAGAATTGATGAGGTAGTTTTGGGAAATGTTTTACCGGCTGGTCATAAACAGGGTGTTGGTAGGCAGGCTTCTATATTGGCAGGGATTCCGGTGGAGGTTCCGGCTTACACTGTTAATATTATATGTGGAAGCGGTATGAAGAGTGTTATGATGGCGTATAACAGTATTAAAGCTGGAGAAGCGGATTTAATAATTGCAGGCGGGACGGAATCGATGTCACAGGCTCCATATTTAATACCGCAAGATGTTAGGACAGGACGTAAAATGAGTAATTTTGTAACTATAGATCATATGGTCAATGATGCGCTAACAGATGCATTCAATGATTACCATATGGGGATAACTGCTGAGAATGTTTCTGAAAAATATAACATCTCAAGAGAGGAGCAAGATCTGTTAGCTTTTAAATCGCAGAAAAAAGCTATTGCAGCGGTAGAATGTGGGCGTTTTAAAGATGAGATTGTTCCTATCGAAATAAAAAACAGAAAAGAAAGTTTCATATTTGATACAGATGAATATCCAAATAAAAATAGCTCTATCGAGAAACTTGGAAAACTTAAACCGGTATTTAAAAATAATGGGACAGTCACAGCAGGAAATGCTTCTGGAATAAATGACGGTGCTAGTGTCATGTTGGTAGCATCTGAAAGCGCAATCAATAAATATGGATTAACTCCAATGGCTGAGATAATATCAGTGGGGCAAGCCGGTGTAGACCCTTCAATTATGGGGATGGGCCCAGTATCTGCTATTGAAAGTGCCTTAAAGAAAGCAAATCTTAATCTGACAGATATAGGTCTCATAGAATTAAATGAAGCATTTGCAGCTCAAGCTATTGGGGTTATGAAGCAACTGGCTGAGAATAATAACTTAGATGTAGAGTGGTTTGAAGATAAGACTAATACAAATGGTGGAGCAATTGCTTTAGGTCATCCGGTAGGAGCGTCCGGGAATCGTATAACGGTTACCCTCTTGCATGAAATGAAAAAAAGAGAAATTGATTATGGTCTTGCTTCTCTTTGTATAGGTGGAGGTATGGGGACGGCTATAATTGTTAAAAATATTGGGTAGGAAACTATTAAAAATGAAAGAATATTTTTGAAATTATCACTTGTTTTTTTATAATTCTAGTTGCTTTAGACTTTTTAATTATGGAGGGTGAATGAAAAAAACTTCATTAAATAAAGTAAAGAGTGAAATCGAGCATTGTTTAAAAGAGATACTTGAATCTGAAAAAATATTGGAAAAAGCTTTTAAAGAAGAAAATGAATTTTTAATAAAGAGATCTTTTTTAAAAGGGGCGTATTTAATTAGAAAATGCTCCAAACTTTTAGAAATCAAATCTAAACTAGAGCATATTCAGCCTTGCCACAACTAAATTTAAAACTCCCATAAACTTGAATTTATTAAAAATTCAAGTTTATTTAATTAAAATTACGAAGATGGGGATATCTGTAATTGAAGTTCCCATTATTGCTCCGCTGTCTGCCAAATCTTCTGTGATTAGTCCCTTACACTGCAATATTTATGAAAGCTGTCAGGGAATTTCTAACACAATATTTTACTGTTTTTTTTATAGAATCTATATTTTCCAAGTTGATATTGGATTCCAAAATTTCAAAAACGAATTTTTGTTAAATTAGGTGAAGAGAAAGTGATTTAGCAACAGCTTTGGTAGCGTTGTGAGACATCAAAACTATTGGCACAATTTTAGGGAGCTTTGAGTGGTTTTATTTTGAAAATAAACCTATAAATGGAGGGAAGTAATGAAATTTGAAGATTTAGAAGTGGGTATGAATGAAAGTATTGAGAAAACAATTTCTGAAACAGATGTATATCTGTATGCAGGTATAAGTTGTGATACCAATCCCATACACTTAAATGAAGAGTATGCAAAAAAAACAATGTTTAAAAAAAGAATTGCCCATGGAATGCTTACAGCTGGACTTATTTCTGCAGTTTTAGGCACGAAATTTCCAGGTCCAGGGACTATATATTTAGGACAAGAATTAAAATTTATGGGTCCGGTATACATAGGAGATACTATAAAAGCTAATGTAGAATTGCATGAAAAGATTGAAGGTAAAAATATCTTAAAACTCAAAACGATTTGTACAAATCAGCAAGGAGAAGTAGTTTTATCAGGTACAGCTACCGTTATGTTCAAAAATTAGTATAGATATTAGAGAATAGAAATATATTTAAATTAAAAAGTTAAAATTTTCACGATGGCTATGAGAGTAATTTTACAAAAATTTTAGTTTACATAATTTTAATTTTGAGAAATTGAAGACTGGCTAAGTAAAATTGAGCTGAAAGTATTTTGTGTTTTAGAGTTAAGTATTGTTAATTTAAAAAAATTACATGAATAAAATAAAAATATATGGAGGTATTTTTATGAATTTTGGATTAGCAAAAGAACATGAAATGTTCAAAGAAATGATTGTAGAATTTGTTGAAAAGGAAGTCAGACCAATTGCTGGAGAAGTTGATGAAACGGAAAGATTTCCATATGAGACAGTTGAAAAAATGTCTAAAATAGGTCTTCTGGGGATTCCTTTTCCAAAAGAATACGGAGGTGCAGGCGGAGATATGTTGATGTATGCAATGGCTGTAGAAGAACTGTCAAAAGCATGCGCAACGACAGGAGTAATAGTATCGGCACATACTTCTTTATGTGCTAATCCTATATATGAATTTGGGACAGAGGAGCAAAAGAAAAAATATCTTGTTCCGTTAGCTAAAGGCGAGAAATTAGGAGCATTTGGCCTTACTGAACCAAATGCAGGCACAGATGCTGGCGGACAACAGACGGTAGCAAAACTTGAAGGTGATAAATGGGTGTTAAATGGTTCTAAAATTTTCATAACAAATGCAGGGCCGGCAGAAATTTATATTGTCTTCGCAATGACAGATAAATCTAAGGGTATTAAAGGGATAACCGCTTTTATTGTTGAAAAAGACACCCCTGGTTTCAGTATAGGTAAAAAAGAGAAAAAAATGGGAATAAAAGGATCTGCAACTTGTGAACTTATTTTTGAAGATTGCAGAATACCTAAGGAAAACTTGTTAGGTGCAGAAGGCAAAGGATTTAAAGTAGCTATGATGACTTTAGATGGCGGAAGAATAGGAATTGCTGCTCAGGCATTAGGTATAGCTCAAGGAGCCCTAGATGAAACTATTAAATATGTAAAAGAGAGAAAGCAGTTTGGGAGAGCACTTTCAAAATTTCAAAATACACAATTTAAAATAGCTGATATGGATGTTAAAACAGAATCAGCTAGACTATTAGTATATAATGCTGCTTGGAAAAAACAAAATAAACTTCCATATACAGTGGAGGCAGCTCGGGCAAAATTGGTTTCGGCAGATATTGCAGGAGAAGTAACAAGAATGGCTGTTCAATTACATGGCGGGTACGGTTATACAAGAGAATATCCTGTAGAAAGAATGATGAGAGATGCTAAAATAACCGAAATCTATGAAGGGACTTCAGAAGTTCAAAAAATGGTAATAGCTTCAGCTCTTTTAAAATAAATTTTTAAGTAAATTAATTGTATGCAAGGATCTGGAATTAAGTAATGGTATTTTCAAACGAGGGGAATAATCCCCTCGTTTTGTAGTAAAAGAAGATTTTAAAAAGTTATCATAAAAAAAATGAATCTGAAAATTTAATCTTCAGATTCATTTTTGATATAGAAGAGGATATTATAAATAAAATAAACAAATTCTATAATTGTAGCGATTTAATTGTTAGATTTTTATTATTTTTAAGTTTTTATATGTCGTTTATAACCTTTATTACTTTACCAA
>QKCP01000046.1 GCA_003246855.1 Ilyobacter polytropus | reverse complement strand
AAAGTTTTTAGTTGGTTCGACAATGGAAATTTTATTACAATGTATAATAAGGTTAAATTTGGAAAAATAGCAGTTAGATTTTATAAATAATTAAGTTAAAAATTTGAATTACTAGCGGTGTCTAGAATGTAAGAATAGATTTATTTTATATCATATGGGATATGAAGGGAGCTGAAAATATATAATGAAAGTTGTAGCGTTTAATGGAAGTCCCCGTAAGGGAGGAAATACTGAACAATGCCTGGATGTTATTGGTGAAGAACTTAAAAATGAAGGTATTGAGCTTGAAATTGTTCAGGTAGGCAGCGAAGCGATTCGAGGCTGCATTGCCTGTTATAACTGTTTGGAAACCGGGAGTGGTTATTGTATATTGAAGGACCAAGTAAATGAGTGGATAGATAAAATGACGGCGGCTGATGGTATTATTCTTGCATCCCCTGTATACTATGGAGGCATTGCTGGGACTATGAAGTGTTTTCTTGATCGAGCCTTTCTTGCAGCGGGCTCAAAACTGCATCATAAGGTTGGGGCGTCTATCACAACATTGAGACGTTCTGGTGGTCTTGAAACCTTTCAGCAGCTTAATGCCTATTTGAATACCATGGAGATGGTTCTGGCGACTTCAGATTATTGGGGAGCAGTGCATGGCCTTGATAAGGGAGAATGCAAGTTGGATACTGAGGGCATGGAAGTTATGGCAAAGTTGGGAAGAAATATTGCATGGATATTAAAAGTTATTGAAAACTCGAAGGGTAAAATTGAAATGCCGGAAACTAAGCCACGTACCATGACAAACTTTATTCGCTAATACCTTAGCGGGATGGGGAAAAACAAATAAATTCAGTTGACTTAGAGCATAGAAAAAGTTGAAGAGGCATTACAGTATTTAAATATTTTTTGTGGTAGAGAAGTTTTTTATTATAAAATTCAAAAAATTGTTTCGAGATGTCTTTGTGAAAATATTGTGCAGGATTCTATTTTAATGGTAAACTGAAATATGAGATCGACATATATCATTAAACGAGATCCACTATAACTCAGTTAGTGTGAAAAGGGAGAGTAAGGTATGAATTTTGATTTTACAGGAAAAACTTGTTTAGTTGTAGGGGCCTCTAGTGGAATAGGTCTTGAGTTAGCTATTGAATATGCAAAGCATGGGGCTAATTTGGCTATAGTCAGTTCCAATCCATCCAAGCTGAAAAAAGCTGACGAGAGGTTAGAACAAATTGGTGTTAAGGCACTTACAGTGGTTGCAGACGTCTCATCTAAAGAGCAGGTAGACAAGGCTGTTACAGAGGTAGAGACACACTATGGAAAAATTGACGTTTTGGCAAATTGCGCTGGAACTCTTGTATCAAAAAAAATGATTGACTTAGAAGAGGATGAATGGGACAGGGTGATTGACGTAAATCTTAAGTCTGTGTACTTACTGAGCCGTTGCGTGGCAAAAAACATGATTAAAAACAAAGTAAAAAACGGCAAGATTATAAATATATCATCCATTTCATCAAAGATTGGTGAATACGGAAACGGAGTATATTCAGTGAGTAAAGCTGGCATAAATAACATGGTACAGGTACTCGCCCAGGAATTGGGTGAATACGGCATATCAGTTACAGCGGTATGCCCGGGCTATGTAAACACCGAACTTTTACAAGAAGCGATACGCACCCGTGCACCGTTAGAAGGAATGACACCAAAGGAGTATGAAAAACACTTGGTAAGCGACGTCCCTTTAAAAAGAATGGCCGAGCCTGACGAAGTAGCTAAATTTATGTTATTCCTCAGTACAGAATATGCGAATTATATTACCGGAGTATCTCTGACAATGGCAGGAGGAAAAATGCTGCTTTAGTAGCAAAGAATAGTATATAGAAAAAACACCCCTCATACTCATAAATTGAGCTGGGGGGTGTAATTTATATATCAGATAATTTTTTTAAATGCTTTTCAGAAATTGCGAGGACCTTGTCGACACGTCTTCTATATTTTTCCACATCTCCTAGAAAAGGAGTTTCCATCCACACTTCTACGATTTTCAGTGCAATGGCAGAACCGATTATTTTACCCCCTATGCAGAGAACGTTTGTGTTAGAGTGAGATCTGGCAAGCTCTGCACAAAAAGGGTCTTGGCAGACAGCAGCATAGACACCGTACACCTTGTTTGCAATCATGGCACTTCCGTAACCTACTCCATCTATAAAAATCCCACGATCAACTTTTCCCTCTGAAACAGCTAACGTTGCTGGATAAACAAAATCCGGCAGGTCGCAAGGGTCTTCACAGTTAGGGCCAAAGTCTAAAACTTCGTGTCCTTTTTTTTCCAAAAGAGTCTTTACCTCTTCTTTTAAAGCGAATCCAGCATGGTCGCTTGCAACGGCAATTTTCATTTAATACCCCCTTAAAATTAATATAGAGTTTTCGAAACTGCGTTCAGCCAAAAATTATCAAAACAATTCAAAAACGTTCACACGTATGAATTATAGTATAAATTTTCAAAATTATCAACATGTTTTATAAATAACATAAAGGTCAATTTTCTTCTTCAAGGTAATTATGAATTTGGTATATTTTGCATTCGTTTACCTTTAAGTTAAGTTGTTTTCAACGAAAAACTGATAAGTAAAAGGCCATACATAGAACAAAAAATGGCTTTTAAAAAAGCCATTTTTGTTTTGCTATTAGAAATCGAAGTGTATTTTATTCTTCGGCAGCCTCTTCTTTAACAGCACCAGTCATATCGGCAGCCTCTTCCTTAACAGCACCAGTCACATCAGCAGCCTCTTCTTTAACAGCACCAGTGACCTCAGTAGCTTCGTCTTTCATTTCTGTAGTAATTTCAGTTTTTTCAGTTTCAACAGGAGGTTGTTCTTTCTTTCCGCAAGCAGCAACAGCAACTAAAAGCAACAATATAGTTAAAAACTTTTTCATATGCGTTCCTCCCTATTCTCATTAACTACACAACGTTATGCTTGCAATCCATATTTATATTATACTATACGAAACAAAACAGAAACTTAAAATTTTTTAATCAAATGCTTACTATACCTCATTGAAATGAGGAAGATTTTTTAAAGAGTTTAAATACTTCCCTAATCTATTGATACCTTCTTTTAAGTTTTCAATTGATGTGGCGTAGGATATTCGTATACATCCCTCGAGATTGCTGCCGAAATCTATCCCAGGAGTAACAGCTACCCTGGCGTTCATTAGAAGGTCATAACAAAATTTTAAGGAGTCATTTGTAAACTTTCTTACATCTATAATTATGTAATACGCCCCTTGTGGAATGGCAGCAATCTCTAATCCCTGCTTTTGTAGCTCGTCTAGTGCAAAAAGCCTTCTTGTATTGTACGACTCTGCCATGGCGTCTATTTTTTTCTCCACATTGGAGTTGGTAAGAGCCTCTATAGCTGCGTATTGGGAAATTGTGTTTGGAGAGATAAATAAATTTTGAGCCAGTTTTTGTGTAAGGTCTAGGTATTTATCAGGAACAATGACATACCCCAGCCTCCATCCTGTCATGGCAAATAACTTGGAAAATCCATTCAAAACTATGGCGTTTTCAGTATAGTTCAAGATGCTGTCATATCTCTTCCCCTCATAGACAAGCCCTTGGTAGATCTCGTCGGAAATAATTGTTACACCGAGTCCGGCTAGTTCCCTGTAATCTTCAGGCGACATGACAACTCCAGTTGGATTGCACGGGCTGTTTATTAGTATGGCCGCTGTATTGTCTGTAATTTTTGATTTGATAGCCTGAATATCCTGTTTGAAACCATTTTTTAAATCTAGTTCATATGTAATAAGCTCACCGTTTAAAAAGCTTACAAAATTTGGGTAGCAAGCATATCCTGGGTTGGATGCCAAGATCTCTTTTTTGCCGCTGTACTCTAAAATTGCTTCTATGCCGAGTATGAGGGCCGGACTTGTACCTGAGGTAACCACTACGTTATCGTATCTTATACTGGTGCCGTAATGCGAGTTGTAATACTCTGCAACGGCTTCCCTCAGCTTTTTCATTCCGAAACTGTGGGTATACCCGATCTTTTCCTCGCGGATAGCTCTTATGCCCTCCTCTTTTATTTCCTCCGGAGTATCAAAATCCGGTTCACCTATTTCTAGGTGTATTACGTCGTCCATCTCAATGGCTTTTTCCAATATATCCATTACCTTAAATGAGGTTATTTTTTTCACTGTACTCCTCCTAAAACCAAACTGTAATATTCGATTTAAAATCGTATCTTTATATATTTGTAGCACTTAGTTCTCTTGTTTTCAAGGGATAAGTTGATTTTAAATATTTATTTTATCTTTAAATTAGGGCATTTTCTAATTGGTACTTGCTAGCTTAGAAGCAAAAACTCTAAGCTTTAGGGCATGCATGACAGCAACAGGTATACTGTGGAGTACAGGCAAAAAAATATTTAAAGTAAAGAATGATATATTAACGATGAGTAAAGGATTTGAACATATTGAATAATTAGGATAAATATGAACGGTATAAAGCATCTGGTACAATTATCTTGCTTATTTTTAATATCTATGATATAATTATTTTAGTGATTCGGAATGGAATTTATTTCTAAATATTATTCAATACTTTATGAGTTTTGTAAGAATTTTAGTTAAAATTTGTTCTAAATTTCAATACAAAATTTATGGAGGTATTATTATGTTAAAAGGAACTGTTAAATGGTTTAATGCAGAAAAAGGATTTGGATTTATTACTGGTGAAGATGGAAAAGATTGTTTTGCACACTTTTCTGAAATTCAAAAAGATGGATTCAAAACTTTAGAAGAAGGTGAAGAAGTTACTTTTGAAGTAACTCAAGGACAAAAAGGTCCTCAAGCTTCTAACATTAAATCTTTATAATCAAGTTTATTTAAGCTGCCTATTAGGCAGCTTTTTTTATATCCCATATATTTTGAGAAATAAAAAAACCTTCCTAACACTATGTCGGGAAGGTCTTTTTATTTATGATTTTTATATTTTCCCGTCTCTAAATAGCCTGATTAGCTCACCTGAAATGGAGTCCCTGTTCGGGATTTCTGGCAGATCGGAGGCTTGGAACCATCCTGCGTCGGAGAGCTCTTTCTCGTCTAGTACTATTTCAGAGTCTCCTATGCACTCGGCCGTAAATCCCATCATTAAAGAGCTGGAAAATGGCCAAGGCTGGCTCTTATAATACCTTATATTTTCTACGTTTATTCCGACCTCTTCCATTACTTCCCTCTTGACCGCTTCTTCCACAGTCTCTCCTGCTTCTATATAACCGGCTATAAGGCTGTAATGATTTGTTGGACTAAGTCTGTTTTTTGCAAGCAGCAGCCTGTCCCCTTTTGTAATGGCAACTATTATAGCTGGTGAAAGCTTGGGGAATATTATGTTGTTGCAGGCACCGCATTGAAGAGCCCTCTCGTCGTGTTTTTTAGAAAGCTTGCCACCGCATCTCCCGCAAAACTTATTATCACGGTACCAGCTGTTTAGCTGTATCCCGACTGCCACCACCCATTTATGCATTTTTTCAAGCTTCTGCCTTATTTGGACAGGGGTCAGGTATACGAAGCCATCAGGGATCTCTAGTAGAGGATTTGCAAGGAAACATCCGTTTCCGTCCAGCTCCCCTATATATATTTTTTTAGGATCAAGCTTAAAAACTCCAAAATCTTTTTTTTGAGGTATAAAAAATTTATCCCCATCTGACTTTACCAGGATACTGTTTTCTTCAAAACAAAGTATTAGATCTTCCGGCGAGGCAGATCTGGTATTGTCAAATCCGAGGTCAAAACGGTTAGGCGATATTTCGTGAAGCATATATTTCTCCTTAACATATCAAAAAAGCTAACGTTAAAATACTCCCAGCATCCCTTTAGTAAAGTTTTTTGGTAGAGGCATGCCTGGTGCGCCATATTATTTCAATTATAATAATATCATTAAACTGACGTGGATATCAATATCTTTATTTTCATTTAAGAGTTGAGATATATTACAGGATCTATAAAATGCGCCCTATTCTAATAGAAAATATTTAAAGAATTTTGACTTTGATTTAAAATCATTATATATTTAGATAGAAAACTATTAAGAAACTTTAAACCTATTCAACATTTATGACAGCATAGGGTGTTTTTTACAAATCGGAGTGATTTAGGGGGAGGAAAATGGAAAAAAAGCAGTTAAAAGTAGCATTGGTAGGTTATGGTATGGGCGGAAGGGTTTTTCACGCACCGATTATACAAAGTATTCCTGGATTAGAAATCTCTAAGATACTGGTCAATAACCAGGAAAGGGCTGCCGATGCAAGGAGGACATATCCATCAGCAGAAATTGTCGGAGACTTAAAATCCATATTACAAGATGACGGCATAGAGCTTGTGGTGGTAGCCACGCCAAACGAATCTCACTACGGGGTTGCCAAGGGGTGCCTTATGGCGGGTAAAAACGTAGTTGTTGACAAGCCGTTTACGGTGAGCACATCAGAAGCGGATGAGCTTATAGAACTGGCAAAAAAATTGAGAAAGATAATAAGCGTGCATCACAACAGGAGGTACGACAGCGATTTTTTAACGGTAAAAAAAATTATCGAAAAAGGTTTCCTGGGAGAACTGGTTGAGTATGAGTCTCATTTTGACAGGTTTAGGAATTCTGTAAGGGACAGGTGGAAAGAATCAGACATGCCGGGCTCTGGAAATTTATATGACTTGGGTTCTCACCTTATAGACCAGGCACTCTGCCTTTTCGGGCTGCCGAAAGAGGTAACGGCAGATATCAGAAAGCAGAGGACAGGGGCTCACATAGACGACAACTTTGAGCTGATATTAAACTATGGCAGGCTAAAGGTCACACTAAAGGCCGGCATGCTTGTAAGGGAGGAACTGCCTAGCTTTATACTACACGGACAAAACGGATCTTTCGTGAAGTACGGCATGGATGTGCAGGAGGGTAGTTTGGCAAATGGAATGACTCCTGATGGCTTAGAGGATTGGGGGAAAGAACCTGAAAGTATATGGGGCACACTGAACACAGACATAGAGGGGATACACTTCAGAGGAAAGGTGGAGAGTGAAGTAGGAGACTACCGCCTCTTCTATAAAAACGTCTATGATGCCATAACAGGTCAAGCAGAGCTATTTGTGACACCTGAGCAGGCTAGAAACGTTATAAGGGTAATAGAACTTGCAAAAGAGAGCAGTGAGAACAAGCGTACAGTGGCATTCACTCAGGGGATTGCCTAGCTTTTAGATAAAATTGAAGTCTCAGGCAGAAATTTATTCAATTATAAATTATTAATTATAGAGATTTAAGTTAAATTATTAACTTGATTTAAAGTTGATAATGAAAAAAAAATTTTAATCATGAACACACGAATTGACACGAATGGAAAGATAAATAAAAATAATTTTGGTACATAGCGGCATTGAGTAAAATAAAGAGTTTTATAAAGTAGTAAAAAAATCTAGATATTAGATCTTTTGAATAATTCGTTACAAAAGAATTATTTTAAAGTTTTTCTCTGTGAACTTATGTTTAAAAGTTCTGAAAAAACTCTGTGCTCAAAAAAGTTATTATAATAAATGCAATAATTTATAAATTTATTAGTACAGGAACAATAAGTTAAGATGAAAAAAGCTGCTGAATTAACAGCAGCTTTTTTATTTACTCATTTTTTTCTTTCCATTTTTTATCTAATTCTTCTAGTTTTTTTGCAGCCATGTCTCTTCCACCTATACCAAAGGCAACTGCAAAACCGAGTGCGACAGCTCCTAACGTGAAACCAAAAGCCATGTTTATGATCTCGTTTGCAATACCCATCTGTCTAAGTCCCATTGCGCCGACAAATATTATTATTGCAATTTTGGAAAATACTGCTAGACACTCCTTGTTTTTGATTTCTGTTTTTTTAATCAAGTCAGAAGCAAAAGTTGATAAGTACACCCCGATAGTTATAATTAGCATTCCGAGGAGTATCTTACCTAAAAGAAATGTGAGGTTCAGACTTATGTCTTTTAGTATAGTGAAGTCGAGTATGTCGATGGATTGAATGATGGCAAAGTAAAGTATAATTATCTTTACAGTTTTTCCTGTTAATTTCGAGTAGACGTCTTCTTTTGTTTTAAAACCTATCTTAGCTAGTTGCGAGTCAAAATGAAGTCCTTTTAGAAGGTTTGTAACGATTCCTTCTATAAGTTTTGCGAAGTAAGAAGCAACAAATAGTATGATCAAAACGCCAGCTATTTTTGGCAGATAGGTAAAGATTACTTCGATCATTTTGATAATAGGTTCCGTGATATATTCTAGGCCGAGATAGCTGAAAGATGCTGATATAACAGGTATAAGAATTAGGACGTAGACGATGTTTGCAAGAATTTTGCTTAAGTTCCCCTCGAATACCTTTTTTTCACCTATTTTGAGACGCCCGTCAAGATTGAAGGATTCTAGGATGTTTTGTACGATATCCCTTATTTTATAGGCTAAGAACCATCCGATTAAAAGAAAGATACCAGCCGCTAGGATATTAGGTATGTGCCCGAGTAATTTATCGAGCATGCTGGTAACAGGTTCTAAGATTCCATCAAGCCTTAAAGCAGAAAGTACGCCTGGCAGAAATATCAAAAATACAATCAGGTACGCCAAGTCACCAAAAATTTTGGTCACAGAGGCCCCCTCTCCTACCTTGAGTTTTTTGTCCAGTTCAATCTTTTCAAAAGCTTTTAAAGTTAATATTTTTGCTAATTTGGCAAGCACCAGAGTGATAATAAGTAGGAATGCACCGCCGAGGACATTAGGTATGTATAGGAATATGAAATTTAAAAAATCTGTCAAAGGCTCTGTAAACTTTCCAAGCCCCAACTTTTCAGCTGCTGCGATAATAACAAATATAACGATGATATAGTAGATAAACTTAATGATGATGTTTAAGAAGACTTGAGCCTGCTCCTTGTTGTCTCCAGCAATCTTTTCTTGAAAGAACTTCCCTGCAAATGATTTTTGGAGAAGACTTCCAACTTTTTTTGCAATAAAGGAAGCTATTATAAGACCAATTACGAGTATCAGAATTGCACCTATAACAGAGATCAACTGGCTTGATAAGGTAAACTGAAAGATACTTTTAAAATCATTCATAAAATTCCCTCCTTATTAATGTTTCTGCTGCACATAATAGAGTTATTGCAAACAAAAAGTAAAAATCCTTTTAACAGTAAATAAAAATGTTTTTTTAAATTTAAAGGTCAACTGGGAATAGCGTCAAAGCTTTGGTTCACAGATATCTGAGTTGAGAAATAAAATTAAATATAACTAAGCGTGTGATTTGCCAAGCGGAACTTTATCTCAAAGCGGAATTAAGTCTTGGACAACAGGAGAGTTTTTTATTATTTGTAAATAAATTCATACTACTATTTAAAGTATGAGATATGCTATAATATTTAAAAATCAAGGGATGATAATGGTCAGGAGACTTGATAAAACGCATGATTAAAAGAAGAGTCTCGCAGTAAATACTAGCTACAAACGGATGTTATCAAATTTTATAGAAAGGTCTCAGTATGATAGATACCAGACTTTTACTTGGATATTGTAAAACCTATTGGTTTAAATTTAGTAGAAAGCAGCTAAAGGATAGGTCATACAGTTTAAGAAAGTGAGAGATAAGCAATGATTTTATTGTTGAATGGGGAACGACAAACAGCAGACAAGCAACTGCTATTACTTAAAAAATTAGGGTATGAAACCGTGTTAAAAAATCTGACATAGCCATGTATAGGGTCAAGAACAACTATAAAAACTGGTATTGCTTTTTTGATGAGTAATTGGCAGAAAATGTATCTAGCTTCTACTAGTCGGGTTAAAGGATCATGCTTTTAAGAAGGATTTTTTACTAAAATTAGGTATTATCTATAGAAGTCTTGCCAAAGAGGTTTTTTAAATACAATAAATTTTAAACAAAAAGGAGCTGCATAAAAGTGATGGATACATTAATGAAGGTATTAAACAATAATACACCGATAGATATATTAATAAGATTGATATCGTTTTTATTGGTTATATTTTTTACGGTCTTATCGGTCAAGCTTTCAAAAAAAATGATGGATAAAAACCATAAATTGAAAGAAATGGATCCCACCCAGTTTACTTTTCTAAAGCACTTTTTAGGCGGGATAATCTATTTCGTAGGGATACTCTTTGCTATATATACAATACCTGTCTTTAGAAGCCTGGTAGTATCGATTTTTGCCGGGTCTGGCGTACTTGCTATAATAATAGGGTTTGCATCCCAGCAGGCCTTTTCAAACATAGTCAGCGGTATATTCATAGCCATCTTCAAGCCTTTTAGGATAGGGGACAGGATAAAGTTTGTGGGTAGTGACACATTTGGGGTAGTAGAAGATATAACGCTCAGGCACACCCTAATAAGGACTTTTGAAAACAAAAGGATAGTGGTGCCCAACTCAGTAATAAGCAGCGAGATAATAGAAAACTCTAATATAGTAGAGGACAAGGTGTGCAACTATGTAGAAATCGGAATAAGCTACGATTCTGATGTAGAAAAGGCCATGGATATAATTACAGAAGAAGCTCTTAAACATGAGTTGTTTTTGGACAACAGGACACCAGAGGAGCTAGAAGCAGGGGAACCACCGGTAAATGTAAGGCTGGTAGGCTTCGGGGATTCATCGGTGAACCTAAAAGCATGGGTATGGACCAAGGACAGCCCATCTGGATTTAGGCTGAAATGTGACTTAAACAAGAGCATAAAACAAAGGTTTGACAGAGAGGGAATAGAAATACCATTCCCTTACAGAACCGTTGTTTTTAAAAATAAAGAAGAAATCAAATAGTGCAGGCCGTATAAAAAGGCGATACAGTAAAATTTTACTGAAAGGTGGTACATCATGAATGATGAAGGAGTTATATTTGCGTACTATCTAAATGAAGCTGGTGTTTGGGAGAACTCGGATCTCAGTACAGTGGAAAGTTATGAAGGAATTAAAACTTGGGTGCACCTTGATTTTAAGAACGAGAATACCAAGAGATGGCTTTACGAGAGAAGCGGTCTGGAAGAGCACGTATGCGACGCTCTTTTAGATGACGACACAAGACCCAGGACCCTTTCAATGAATGACGGGATACTTCTAACCATGAGGGCTATAAACTTCAACCCAGGCGAGGACCCGGAGGACATGGTAGCCCTGCACGCATGGATTGATAATAACAGGTTAATAACAATGAGGCAGAAGAGAGTCCGTGCAGTAGAGGACGTCAGGGAAGAACTGAAGAGTCTAGATCGGCCAGCTACACCGAGCGAAATACTTATAAGAATACTGTACAGGGTGACATATAGGACAGACGATATAGTATCACATATATACGAAGGAATAGAGGAGATAGAGGACCAGGTGCTAGTCGCCCACGCAAGCGAGCTTAGGCCGAAAATAGCCTCTTTCAGGAGGATGCTAATAGGTATAAGGAGGTTCATAGTGCCGCAGAAGGAGATGCTGCTGTCCCTGCAGGGAGAAAAGAGTGGGTATCTTCTAGATGGGGACAAAATGGAACTCCATGAGATATATGAGAAGCTCATGCGAATAGTAGAAGATGTCAACGCGGTAAAAGACAGGGCTATGGTCACCCAGGAAGAGCTTAATAACAGGATAGCCGACCAGATGAATCAGACAATGTATATAATGTCTATAATAGCCACTATATTTTTGCCCCTGGGATTTTTAACCGGACTCTTGGGAATAAATGTAGGAGGAGTACCTGGAGTGGATAACGGTGTGGCATTTTGGATTGTGTGTGCGATCATAGTAATACTGGCAATAATTGAATATATACTATTCAAAAACAAAAAACTGCTCTGAGACTTAATCGGGCAGTTTTTTGTTTTTCTGACTAAGCTCAAACTGAAAAGTTTAGTGAATTATCAAGTATGTCAAATAGATTATGTAGATGGAAACGAATATAATACCTTCCCACCTCTCTAGCATTCTCCCCTTACCAGAAAATACAAAAACAAACAGAAGAAAACTCAGGAAGATATTGAGCAGCAGGTCTAAAATTGCCCCGCCTTTAAGCTGTATGGGATAAATTGTAGAAGCTAGGCCCAGGACTAGAAAAACATTGAAAATATTAGAACCCACAACATTACCGATTGCCATATCTACGTTGTTTTTAAGTACTGCTGAAATAGATGTGGCCAACTCAGGCAAGGATGTACCTATCGACACAATGGTCAGAGCTATCACTCTTTCCGAGATACCTATAGACTTAGCAACAGCCACAGCAAATAGCACAATAATCCTTCCACCGCTTATAAGCAGGACAAGGCCTACAATTACCAAGGTGACTGATTTAAGCATAGAATATTCTTTTATAGATAGATTTTCCTCAAAACTTCCAGAACGCATAATAGAAAAAGTATATGAGATGAAAATAATAAAAAATGACAGCAGAATTATCCCGTCTATCCTGGAAAGCTCTGAGACTTTATCATTTTCAATTGCAGAGTCATTTATCATCACAAAAACCAAAATAGCAGACAGTAGTGCCATGGGAATCTCTTTCCAAGTGGTGCTTGTTTTTACAGTTAGGTTCTTTAGCATAGATGTTATACCAAGTATAGCGGCAATATTAAATATGTTACTACCGATAATGTTTCCCAAACTGATATCACTTACTTTTTGCACAGAACTGAATACGTTTACGATCAGCTCCGGGGTAGAGGTACCGAAAGCGACTACAGTAAGCCCTATTACCATGCTGGAGATTTTAAATTTTTTTGCCAGGGAAGAGGCGCCATCCACCAGAAAATTAGCGCCATACAGAAGCGGAACGAATCCCAGCAGTAAAAAAAGAAACTTAAACATATTATACCCTCCTTAAAAAGTCTTGGATTTTAAAGAGTTGCGGTAGATAAAAAATATATCTATTGGAAAACAAAAAATCCAAGACTTTTCGCGGATGCCGACAGAGTGGGTTGACTAGAAAAAGTTGGATATGTATATATTTTTTAATAGAAAACTCCATAGGGGCATTTAAAGGATGGATTCTTAAAGACTAGGGTTATTTTTGAATTTATTATTCTAGGAAATAAAGGATAATCCTTGTATTAATATGTATTGAATAATTTAGATTTATTTTATTCTAAAAAAGGGGGAGATTGCTTTGGAATATTATTTCAGCAAAACTGTTGATGGGGAATTTGATGAAGTAATTATCAAGGTGAAGGAGGGACTAAAAAAGGAGGGATTCGGCATCCTTACAGAAATTGACGTTAAAAAGGCTCTAAAGGAGAAGTTGGATGTAGAGTTTAAAAAATACAGGATACTGGGAGCTTGCAACCCGCCTCTGGCTTATAAAGCGCTGCTGTCTGAAGATAAGATAGGGACGATGCTGCCATGCAACGTGGTCGTACAGGAACTTTCAAGCGGAGTTGTTGAAGTGGCCGCCGTAGACCCGGTTGCATCTATGCTGGCTGTTGAAAACCCTAATTTGAGTGAAGTCGCTATGCAAGTTCGGGAAAAGTTAAAAAAGGTGGTAGAAGAGTTATAAACACAGTGAGCGATTCCTTTATCAACTAAAATCATAACCATCTAAATCCTACAATGAAAAACGGATGTTTTGGCCGCGATTTTGAAGAATAAAAACTATATGAAAATAATTTTGGACACGGAGTAAAATAAAGAGTTTATAGAGTTAAAAAAATAAAATTTTAGACATAATAAAACATTACTTAAAGACTTTAGATGATTCGTGACAAGAAGTATTTTTATTTTATTACGGGAGATTAAAAACCTATAAAAGGGGTGTAAAGATGCAGACTAGAAAAACAAAAATAGTATGCACCATAGGGCCTGCTGTTGGAAGTGTCGAAAAGATAAAAGAGCTCATAAGAGCCGGAATGAATGTAGCAAGATTTAATTTTAGCCACGGTACGCATGAAACCCAGAAGCAGGCATTAAACATGGTAAAACAGGCGTGCGCGGAAACAGGCACAATAATTGGTCTGCTGTTAGACACAAAGGGGCCTGAGATAAGGACCGGACTTGTAAAAGACGGGGGCAGCATAAAGCTGGAAGATGGGGAAAAGCTGTTAGTTACAGTTGACAGCCGCGAGTGTACTGTAGATGCGGTAAGCATCAGCTACACTTCGCTGCCAAGGGAGGTCAAAAAAGGGAATAAAATATATATAGCTGATGGTATCATAGAGCTTGAAGTGGAAGAGGTGATAGGAGATACGATAAGGTGTATAGTAAAATCAGGAGGGATAATAGGTTCAAAAAAGAATGTGAACATAAGGGGAATAAAAAACAAGCTTCCTGCAATAACCGAAAAAGATGTGGCTGACATTCTTTTCGGGATAGAGGAAGGTTTCGATTTTATAGCCGCTTCTTTCATTAGAAAAGCCTCTGATATCCTTGAAATCAGGGAGCTGCTCAAAAAAAACAATTCTGAAATGAAGATAATCGCCAAAATAGAGGACGAGGAAGGTGTGGAAAACATAGACCACATAATCGATGTATCAGACGGGATAATGGTTGCAAGGGGAGACCTGGGAGTGCAGATAGAGACTGAAAAAGTGCCCCTGGTACAAAAACAGATAATAAAAAAATGTAATCGGGAGTACAAACTTTCAATAGTAGCCACCCAGATGCTGGACTCCATGATAAGAAACTCCAGGCCCACCAGGGCAGAGGCGAGCGATGTGGCCAATGCAGTATTTGACGGGACCGACGCCGTGATGCTTTCCGGTGAGACAGCTTCAGGTGAGTACCCCATAGAAGCTGTCAGGACAATGCACAATATAGTAAGCGAAGTAGAAGCTTCTGAGGAGTTCTATACCCATCAAGGAGAACTTTTTCATATGAACGAGAAGGGTGCGGCCTGCTCCATTGCAAGGGCAGCAAAGGACATAGCTAAGGCAACAGGGTGTACTGCAATAATCACCCCAACTTTAAGAGGAAATACCCCAAGCTTTATAAGCAAGTTTAAACCAAAACAGCCTATTATAGCTATAACACCAGATGTATCAGTTATGCGAAAGCTTGCATTGTGTTGGGGGGTAATTCCAATACGAGGCAAGATGGCAGAAAGCTCTGATTCGATGCTGGAGAGCGCCATAGAGCTTGCCGTTCAGAACGGCTACGCGAAGCAGAATGACAAGGTGGTCAGCATCGCAGGAGTGCCAATAAACTCCCCGGAAATAGTTAACATGATAAGACTACATAGCGTTGATGGAGCCTTTTTAGGTAGTCAAAACGTGAACACTGCTAAAGTTGAAACTCAAGAATAAATTATATCAAAGCTATGTCAAAAGTCAGATAGTATAAAATTTGAGGTGAAAATAACGTATTAGTTTTGTTAAGTATTAGTTTGAAATAATTTAATTTTTTTTAATCATTAACAGCATAATGGTGTCTCTAGTGCTTATTGCTAAGTCGGGTTAAATTAAAAGGTTAAAGAAAAACAGAGTCAAAATTTGAAAAAAATCAATATATGCAATAAAATATTAGTAGGTGCTTCGTTACTTTCAATAATTATAAAAAGGGGGAAAAGATGGTATACGAAGATTATTTTAAGAGTAAGCAGTGGGAACTTACGAAAAAGCTCAGATTGGAAGTCGATAACGGTGAATGCGTGTTGTGTAAAAATAGTATCGGAGTAGATGTTTATCACAAAACGATAGAAAGAATCGGCCAAGAGAGCATATACGACCTAATTACCCTTTGCGAAGCCTGCTATAAAAAGTATATTGAGCTACAAAAAGAGGAACCTGATCAGAGTAAAGAGTGGAGTGTGGAAAAATACTACGGCCATCTAATAGTGGAAAACCCTTTATTAGTATCTGGGGACTTATTTTTAGATGGTGAGTACGTCACCCCTATGAGGGGGAGATCAAAGATAAGCATAAAAAATTTAGAAGTGGGAGAGTACTCTCTGTGCTTCAGGTACAAGATGAATTCAATAAAGTATGATGTCGTTATAAATGAGGGGGAAACTACTGAGAAAAAGCTCCTTATACCAAGAAAGTTTGAAAAAAACTATATAGAAGACCTGGAGTATGAACTGTTGGAAATATGCATGATGAAAACCCCAGATTACGGCAGGCTAAAGGAAATCTTAAGTGTGGACGGGTTTAATATAAACATAAGAACCGATTATGGTGAGGAATCCCCACTTTATTTAGCAGTGAGAAGCGGAAACATAGAGCTTGTTAGCTTTTTAACTGAAAATGGAATAGACGTGAATATGCCCAACATAAAAAAAAGGACTCCGATAGTGGTGGCATGTGCAACTGGAAGTTATGAAATTTTTAAGTACCTTTTGGAAAATGGTGCCAAACTAGGAATTGTTGATGTGTGTGGGGATAGCCTACTCATAAAGGCAATAAGCTCTGAAAAAAGAGATTTTGAGATATTTAAGACGCTCATAAAAATGGGGGAAAACATAAATTACAGAAACGATAAGGATGGGGATACAGCACTTACCAGGGCACTTAAACTGGCCCCGGACAAGTACGTGGATTACCTATTGGAAAGCGGAGCTGATATATTTATAGAGGACAAAAGTGGAATGAACCCGTTAGACATAGTTGTGCAAGAAAACAGAAGCAGGTACTTTAGGATATTTTTAGAGAGAGGTTTAAGACCTAGTAAAAGGCATACCCTTATACAACTTGCCAAGAAAAATCTTTTTGAGCTCCTAAAAGAGGTGGTAAATGAGGGGGCGGATGTAAACATGTGTGAAAACACCGGAAGCACGGCACTTATTGAAGCAGTTAAGCTGGGAAACCTTGCCATGGTAGAGTTCCTACTGGAAAATGGTGCCAGCCTGGACATAGAAGATGAAAAAGGCGAGACAGCCATATATTACTCTGAATCAAAAGATATAATAGAAAAGCTAGTTAATGGTGGATCAGATGTAAATCATAAAAATATCTACGGGAAAACTGCCCTGGATAAGTTTTTGGAGAAGTATATGAGCTTGGAAGAAATAGAAGTTTTAAAACTGTACTTGAAAAAAGGTGCCGAAATTTAGAGGAGGGTGTTCTATGAAAATCTATTTGATGCAACACGGGCAGTCTAAGAGTGCCGAAGAGGATCCGGAAAGAGACCTTACCTTAGAAGGAATAGAAAATACCAGAATGATTGCGAATTTTTTTAAGAATATAAGGCATGATATAGGGAGGATATACCACAGCCCAAAGACCCGTGCTAGAAGTACAGCAGAGATATTTTTGGCGGCGCTAGATTATGAAGGCGAAGTAGTAGAATATGAAAACATGAAACCTAAAGACGAAGTGGAACCCCTTATATCAGACATACTAAACTTTGAAGGTGAAGAGGTAGCCGTAATAGGACATCTGCCGTACTTACAAAAATTCTTATCCATGATATTGGGACTAAAAAAAGACAGCGAGGTTTTGAAATTCCATAACTCCGGGATAAGTTGCATCTCTAGAACAAACGGTTCATGGCACTTGGAGTGGGTCGTAATACCGGAAATTTTGATTTAAAGCTTGGAGACAATCCAAGCTTTTTTAGTTTGTAGGGAGCTAATGGAAAATGAAATAAGAAAAATATTTAAAACACCGACTTCTATTGTTCTGATAAGTAAACTTATCTAAAAATAGAAATCGGTGTTTTAAATAGCACAACAGTTCGGTATTTTATTTATTAGTTGAACTGCCTATCTTTTTTTACAATTGCTAAAGCGTAAATTTTTTTAGCTCCTAGGGAGTAGAGGTATTCTGAGGTTTTGCACATGGTAGCACCGCTTGCCCATACATCATCTAAAAGCAATATGCTTTTACCAGGGATGCTGCCAGGCAACCTGCATCTAAAGGCCTCCGACATATTTCGATGTCTGTGGGAAAGTTTATCAAGCTTTTTTTGCTCCATTAATCCGTGTTTTTTTTCCAGTATGGATAGTATAGGGAGTTTACAGTTTGAGGAAAACTCATGAGCAAATCGCTCCATAAGTACACCATATTTGGTAGAAGGTATATAAACTATTCCGTCTACAAGACCTGCAAAGTTTTTTTTATAAGTCCGGACACATAGTTCCAACAAGCCTTCTGGAAACTTTTTTCTGCCAGAAATCTTGGTTTTTATTACATCCTCACCAAGGTTAAAAAGCTCGAAATATCCACCCGCAAACCCCGTCAAAGTTTTATCGTTGGAAAGTTTTATGGATAAACACGGGAAATATTGGTTCTTTAAAAAATGACTACTTTCATATAATTTATCTGAGTCAAGCGAGATATCAAATTCATGAGGAAAGTCTAAAAAATAATCCTTAAAAAACCTTTCATTTTTTAAAAGAAATTCTTCATCTATTTTGTCTAACAAAATATAGGTTTCCATTTCATCTGAAATATTCATATCGAAGTATATGTCTGTGTACACTCTTTTTTGTACCGGCAAGTTTTGCCTATTTTCCCATGTGGAATAACAAATTTTTAAATTGTCATAGTAACTCCTAGTTTCCAGCCAAGTTTTGTAGAGGGTTGATAAATCTGAATTTTTTGACAATATTTCCACCAAAACTCCTGAACCTGAAAAAGAAAAGAGAAGCTTATCTAAGAAAAACAGCTTCCCTATTTTATCTCCTACTCTATAAATACTCACCTTATCAAACAACTACATTCTCCCCCTTAGGCCCTTTACGATTATTGGGATTAATATAATTTGAGCTACTGATGATATAAGTCCTAACTTCCATATTCCAACTGCAAAAGGCCAGGCTTGAGAAAAGCCTTTTAAGAGGATAGCCGCTGCAAGATAGACTGTTCTTCCTGAAATCATGGAAAAAATTACGATGAGGGCGTTAGGCAAACTAGTTTTCTTCCTTAAAATTCCTGAAATCATGCCGTAGGCGCTTAGTTCAAGTGTGATAAGCGGTAGTACAGGTGCAGCAGGCATCCCTGTGACTAAATGATTGATAATTGTGATAGTAAACCCGGTAAACATTCCTATCCTGCTACCGTATATGAGCCCAGCACAATAAACTGTCCAGTGCATAGGAAGAAACACCTGTCCTTGCAACCCGTAAAAGTGGAAAAATAGCGGGATCATCACTCCGACTGATATAAAAGCGAACTCCAACATGTAGTCTCTGGTTTTGTTAAATCTCAAAATACTGTAATTTCCGATTGCATTAGACATAACAGCCCTCCTTTGTTATAGATACTAAATTTTTATTAGTTGATATTCCATAGAACCGACGCCAATTTTTTCGGCATGCTTTAGTCCGATCCTCCAATTGGTATTAGGATGCACATGGCTAAACTTATCCTCGCCGATCAAGTCTCCGTGTTCATGGTGACTGTCTGTTAGCTTAGATCCGTATATGATAGGGGCTCCGTTTACTAAATCAACGCAAGCCATATCTAGGGCCACAGGGTCAAAGGATGCTGCAATGCCTATATCTGGTACCAGCGGTACGTCGTTTGAGTTCCAGCAGTCACAATCCGGGGATACGTTCATTATAAAGCTTATGTGGAGGCATTGTTTCCCCTTTATAGCTGCATAGGTATATTCGGCTATCTTTTTATTCAGAAGTTCAGAAGCTGCTTCCCACAGCACTCTTACAGCTCCTACAGGGCAGACCACAATACATTGTCCACACCCTACACAGTTGCCGGTGACTATTTTTGCCTTCTTATTTTCATCCCATACTATGGCGTCGTGGGCGCAGTTTTTCAGGCACTGCCCGCAGCTTATGCATTTTTCAGCTTTTATGTTTGGTTTGGATGTAGAATGCTGTTCCAACTTTCCTCCTACCGAGGCGCAACCCATACCGAGGTTTTTCAAAGTGCCTCCAAAACCTGTCATTTCATGCCCCTTGAAATGTGTCATGGATATGAGAATGTCGGACTCCGCAATAGCGGAACCTATTTTGGCTGTTTTACAAAGCTCCTGATCTATTTTTATCTCGCGGTAATCCACTCCCTTTAATCCATCAGCTATTATGACATGGCAACCTGTGGCAAGAGGATTGAAGCCGTTCTCGTAGGCACTTTCAAGGTGATCCACACCGTTTGAGCGCCTTCCCGAGTAAAGGGTGTTTGCATCTGTTAGGAAGGGCTTTCCGCCTAATTTTTTTACTATATGCACAAGTTTAGCGGCATAGTTCGGCCGTATGTAAGCTAGATTCCCAGGCTCACCGAAGTGTATTTTTATAGCTGTCAGTTTGTCTTTAAAGTCTATATTTTCTATTCCAGTTCTTTCTAGAAGTTTTTCCAACTTGTCCAAAAGATTGAGTTTTGGGGTTGTCCTCAGGTCGGTGAAGAAAACTTTAGATTTTTCCATTTATAACCTCCTTATTAAATATTTACTATAATTAAAAGAGATGTTTTTTCAGCCAAATGTGAAATGGGTGGTTTTCTTTCAGTAAAACTAAAAAGACAGTACCCATGTTCTCGTTGACATTTTTTGTGCTTATTTGTATAAGTAAACCTTCCAGGGCAGAAATTATGGAGATGATTGCAACGAATATGAATAAGCCCCTGTTGTACCCGCCAAAAAGAAATGCGTGGACCAAAAAAATGTACAAAACCGTAGTAGATGCCTTGGAACTATAGAGGTGGAGGTTTGCAAAACGGCGAAACTTAATCATTCCGACAATTAAAAACAAGGCATAGAACAGCAGGGAGAATGTTATCAGACCGGCGTTTTCTGTAAAAACTTCCGGCATCAGCATTGCTACCCAAATTATGGCAGAAATTAAAAGAAGGTTATCGGCCCAAGAATCTAGTCTGCTTCCAAATTTGCTGACTTGATTTAACTTTCTGGCAAAATATCCGTCTAGAATGTCGGTCGCACCGCATACAATGAATGCGATTCCTATGAGGTAAAATGGAAATCTTTTCAAAGCCAAAAACCATATGACCGGGATTAGAAGGAGCCTAAGCATGGTGAGTTGATTGGAAATTTTTTTAAGTTCTGTTAACATGTTAATCCCTCCTTAGGTATAAATATGCCTATTTGCAATTACAAAATACTACTCAAAAATTTATACC
>QKCP01000079.1 GCA_003246855.1 Ilyobacter polytropus | reverse complement strand
GCATGATTTTTATACCAAACTAGATAATAATTATAGAAGTTAAAAGAAACCCTTTTTATATTGAATTATATGAAATATCAAGTAGAAAATCCGTATTTTATTTGGTATAATTATAAAAAGAGGAGGATAAGATGGTGATAAAATTTTATGAAGCCTCGCAAATAGAAAATAGTGTTTTGAAATATGCAATAATAATAACTAATTATATGGGAAAATATGTTTTAGTGAGGCATAAGGACAGGGATACTTTTGAATTTCCAGCTGGTCATAGAGATCCTGGAGAAAAAATTTTTAACACCGCTAAAAGGGAACTTTTTGAGGAAACTGGCGCGCTAGATTATACTCTAGAGTATGTAGCTGATTATTCTATTGAGGAGAATGGCGAAACAGGGTTTGGAGGACTTTTTTATGCAGATATCTCATTTTTGGGGGAGCTTCCTGATTATGAGATAGTGGAGAGGTTAGTGGTTGAGCAGCTTCCAGAAATATTGACCTATCCCATACAGGTAAAATTTTTGAAATGGGTAGAGGAAAAATTTAAAGGGAAAGGTAGATATGGAGAAAAGAGAGATAATGAGGGAGTTTAATATACACCCATCTTATGACGGCTTTTTTACTGGAGAAAAGATTTCTCAGTTAGAATGGATACTGGATGTGGTGTCAAAAGATCATTATACGCCAGATAAAAATGATATATTCAAGGCTTTGCAAATGGATTTAAAGGAAAAAAAAGTGTTGCTTTTAGGTATGGATCCCTATCCACAGGAGGGTGTTGCGACGGGTTTAGCTTTTGAAGTGAAGGCAAATTCTTGGAATGATAAACAGGTAAATACTTCACTTAAGAATATGTTGAAGCTTATATATAAAACTTATTATAAGGAACTTCTCGGTATAGAGGAGTTGAGGATAAAAATAAATTCTGGTGAATTTCCCATACTGCCACCTAACAGACTATTTGAGTCACTTAGTAGAAACGGAGTGTTATTTTTGAATACAGCACTTACAACAAGGGTGGGCAAGCCGGGGGCACACATTGATGTATGGAAGAATTTTGTTGTGGACTTGATAAAATATATAGATGAGAGTAACAAGGGGATAATATACTTGTTGTGGGGGAGTAAGGCTGAGAAGTATAGAAGATATATAAAAAATGGTAGAGTTATAACTCATAATCATCCTGCTATTTGCGGCAAACTTGAGAATCCCAATGATTTTTTAAATGGCAAAAGCTTTGAGTATACAAAAAATATGATAAATTGGCTAGGATAAAAAGAGGGTATTTCCTCTTTTTTTTATAAAGTATTTATAAGCACTTACATTTAAGGGGGCGGAATTTTTATGAAAAAAATCATATTGATAATATGGCATCTGCTTTTCTTAATTGTTGCAGCGGATGAAACCTATAATTACCCTTTGAAGAATAGATTTGAAAGTACTGTAATAGGGACTCCACACCAATATTTGCCGATATTTCCAAAAAATATACCTGTGAAACAGTACAGCATCAGTGTGTTTCCTGAAAGGGATACTCCTGATATATTCTGGTATAATAATAGATTTAAATTTTCTTTAGCCAAGCAGAAAAAAAAAGCTCCACTTATATTTGTAATAGGCGGGGCCGGTACAGGATATAACTCCATTAAGCTTAAAAGATTTCAAAAGATATTTTACAGTGCTGGGTACCATGTGGTTTTAATCTCTTCGCCTACTTACCCAAATTTTATAGTTAGTGCATCTAGCAGCCATATACCTGGAATATTACAGGAAGACTCGGAGGATGTCTATAGGGTAATTAAGAAGGCGTATGATAAAATAAAAGGGAAAATAGAAGTAAGTGAATTCTATCTTGCTGGATATAGCCTAGGGGCTACTCAAGCTGCATATATTTCCAAGCTGGACGATGAAAAAAATGAGATCGGTTTTTCCAAAATACTCATGATTAACCCTGCAGTCTGTTTATATAATTCGGCCACTATATTCGATAGTTATGTTGATAATATGCCGAATGGGGTAAGCGATATAGATCGTGTAGTAGAAAACATATTGGATAAGATTGCAAAGTATTATCAAGTAGTAGGGTCAGTTGGAGAAATAGGCGACGGCATGGATTTTGTCGGGGATTTTTTTTATGAGTTTTTCAAGAAGGAGAAACTTCCCGATGAGGAGCTGGCAGCACTTATAGGGATAGCGTATAGATTGAGTTCGGTTGATTTAGCATTTGCGTCTGATATTAGCAGCAATTCGAAAGCGTATGTAGAAGAGGGATTTGATATAGCAAGGTATGAGAGTCTAAATAAATACTTTAAAGAGCTTATAAAATATGGATTCATAGATTATTTTGAAAATATAGTTTCACCATATTACATGTCGAAATACGATGAAGATAATATTGAAAATATAAAAAGGGCTACTGGTATAAGGCAGATAAAAGATTATTTGGAGAAAAGTGAAAAAATAGCGGTTTTTACTAATGAAGATGAGTTGATTTTAAGCCAAGAAGATTTAAATTTTTTAAAATATATCTTTAAAGGCAGGATAAAAGTGTACCCATACGGGGGACACTGCGGTAATATGTTTTACAAGGAGAATGTAGAAGATTATATAATTTTTTTAAATGGAAGGGGGATAGAGTTATGAAAAAAAAAATAATACTTGGACTCTATCTACTCTTGTCGGTACTCAGTTATTCAGATAAAGATGAATCCTATTACAAGAGAAAACTTGAGTTTGATGGAATTAAGCATTCGAGTTTTGAAGACAAGGAAGTAAACTTATTTGACGTATATGATCCTTTAGAACCTATAAATAGAAGAGTTTATTATTTGAATTACAAGTTGGATAAATATTTTATAAGTCCGATTACAGATATTTATAAGTTTGTTACACCTAACGTTGTAGAAAAGGGGGTCACCAACTTTTTTTTAAATTTAGAAGAAATAAGTACATTTATAAATAGCGGGTTACAATTTAAGTGGGGGGATATGTTTGCCACCGGCGGTAGGTTTGTGATAAATTCTAGTTTTGGAATTTTAGGTATTATGGATCTTTCTACTAAAATTGGAATTTCGAGACGTGATGAAGATTTTGGGCAAACTCTTGGATTTTATGGCATAGGATCTGGACCATTTTTGATACTTCCTGTTTTTGGACCGTCAAATTTTAGGGATTTATCTGGGATTTTGTTTGACAGAGGTACGACACTTTATTTAGATCCGTTGGAAATACTTGAATTTAGTCAAAATGATCCTGAAGTTCTTGCAGTGGAAGGTTTAGATACTAAGAGCAATTTGTCGTTTTCCTATTATGAAACTGGAACTTCTTTTGAATATGAATATATCCGCTTATTTTATACAAAATCAAGGGAAATTGAGATAGAAAATTAAAGAGACAGGCAAACCTGTCTCTTTGTTTTTAATATGATTTTAAATTATTGAGATTAATCCAACCTATTTTATCGGCATATCCATAATTTTTACTGTTTATGACCCACTCAATAATTACTTTTTCATTTTTCTTTAAAAATTTTCTTCTTTTTCTGTCAATGTTGTAATAGGAATAGCAATTCTCCTTAACTTTATACTTAAGATAAGTTCTTTTTGCAATGTCAATTTTTTCTGTCGGGATAAATCCTCTTGTGTATCTAGGGATCACATACACCATGTTTATTCCTTCAAAATAATAAACGTCAGTGAAAATAGTTCCCTTTTTTATGTTTACCGAGCTCTCTGAAAAGTTTTTATTATATAAGTTTACGTCATCTATCAGACATACGCCAAAATCTTTCATCAGCTTTTTTCTGGGAGTTAAAGTACCCATATTAATAGCTAGGCCTTTGTATTTCTCAGGCCAATATATTTCTAAATAGTCTTTTTTTTCCTTTCCTACAAGAAAGGTATTTTGAGGGATAAGTATTTTATTTTTTTGAGTGAATACGTCTTTTTGGGTTAAAAAAAATCTTTTTTCACCTTGAAAATGTTTTTTCCATACTTTGATAACATTCTTTTCATTTATTGAGAATATGAATCTTTGGTTCGAATCGATATCTATATTTTTTATGAAAATTGAATTTTTATCAGTAATTTGAGAAATAATTTTTTCATTATCTAGGTCTATTATTTTCATTACATTGTCTGTATCGCTTGATATCAAATAATTATCCTTTGTTAAAAGTCTGGTGATACCTTTTGATCCTATTTTTAAAATGTACTCGAGTTGTTTATTTCTTAAATTCCAAACCTCTATTTCTCCGTTTAGGTTAGAGCTTATAATCCTATTTTTATAGTATCCTATTCCGGTTTTTATTGAATCATCATAGCAGAAGCTATCAGTAAGGCTAAAATCGGCTGTATTCCATATGGCAATTTTACCATCCCAAGAAGAGGTTAGCAAGTAGATATTTTCGTTTATGAGAGCCATGTCGGAGATGTTATGTGTATGGAAATTTAAATTTTTAACAAGGATTCCAGTTTTAAAATCCCAAACTCGTATGTTGTTATTTTCTAATTTAGTATAGTATTTAATATCCTGGGTTTTAGAGTTTACAAAAGAATAGCTGTCACTACAGGTTATTAAATTTTTTTGGTCATCTGTTAAAAGGATATCGTTAATTTTTAATTCATGTGCTTTGTAGCTTTTTAAAATTTTTAAGTTGTTTAAGTCAAGAATAAATATATATCCATTTTCTGTACCACATATAAGGTATTTATAATTTTTTTCTACATATATTTTAGTAATTTCTGAATCAGACAGTTTTATTTTATTCACTAGCTGTTTATCAAAAATGTTCCATATTTCAATTCTTCCATCAGATTTTCCTAAAATTAGTTTGTTTTCCAAAAATTCAGCGGAAGATACATTTTCTTGAGAAAAAAAGAAATAGAAGTTTCTTGGGTCTTCTTCAAGGCTATAGTCCATAAAATATTTAGAGATATCATTATGTTTAGATACAGGTATTACGCTATCCGGAGTGTAGTTAGAAGTATCAGCTTGTTTAAATAGTTGGGGATCCCCTATACTATAAGGTGATTTTGTACATCCGATTAAAAAGATAAAAAATATTATAAAATACCAGTTTTTCATATTTCATCCTTCCATCTATTGTGAAACCACATCCACTGCTCAGGATATTCCTTTATAGCACTTTCCATTATGTGGATCAGGTTTTGAGTATTAATTTGAATGTCATGTTTTATGTTATTTGTTTTAATTAATTCAATTTTTTGTTTTACAACAACAATATTGTTGTTGTTTTCATCTAGAATGCAATGCCCGAATATAATAGGGATATCTCGTTTAAGCGCTAAATTTACTGCCCCTGTAGGAGCTTTAGTTTTTCTTCCAAAAAACGTAACTTCAACTCCATTTCCATAATGGTCGGATAAGAGGGCTATGATTCCTTTGTTGTTTAGAGCTTCTATGAGATTTCTTGTTATGCCCTTGTCTCTCAAAATAATATGTATACCTAAGCTTTCCCTTTGTTGTGTTATATACGAGTTTACTAGGGGATTTTTTTGTCTTTTTGCTATGGCATAAAAAGGATATTTATGTGCAAGGTATGAAGCAGCTTCAAAATTCCCCATGTGCATGGTTGCCAGAATTACACCTTTGCCTTCAGAATAGGCACTGTCAAGTATCTCCATATTTTCAAAAGTAATTTTACCAGGTTTATTTATTGTTTCTGGTAACCAAAATGAGGATAAAAAAACTTTTGACATATTTATATAGGAGTTTAAAGCAATTTTTTTTGCTTCCTCTAAGCTTTTTTCTGGAAAAGCCAATTGTATATTTTTAATTGCCATGTTTCTTCTTTTTTTGATAGAGTAGTATCCAATTTTTCCGAGAAATGCTGCAAAAGAATATTTAAATTTTTCAGGTAAAGGTTTAAGTAAGGATGAAA
>QKCP01000106.1 GCA_003246855.1 Ilyobacter polytropus | reverse complement strand
AAAAAAATTTTTTTTTAGATAGATCTTTTAGAGGTATCAAATCCCCTTTGAATAAATAATCAGGTGGAGCCTCAAAAAATGTCGTAATATATACGTTGTTGTTATTTTCCTGAAAAGCTTTTGAAAGATATCCTATTATTTTTTCGGCTCCCCCTCCTGTTAAAGCGGGGACAATAAATAAAATATTCAAAAAGATCACCTCCTTTTTATAATATTCAGCTAAGAGTCTAAATGGAGCATGTTTAATTTTTAGTAGCTAAAATATGATACTTTTTAACTGCCAAATTTGCTTAAATACAAAATAAAAAGAATGCCAGATAGGATTCAAATTCTTTTTTTTCCTAAAAAATTCAGCTCCTCTTCTTTGACGTTAACTCCCCAGAAATTTTTTGTGTTTTCAACTGATTTTAAAACATAATATACGGGATGTTTTTTAAAAAATAATTTTCTAAAAAAATTTTTGTTTATTAATTCGTGTATCATTTCAAAATGAATTTTTGCAGTGAAAACCATTACCCCTTCTTTTAAACTTACATTTTTTGAAATCCTGTATGAGCAAAGACTTTTATTGTAAAGATAGGAGTTATATTTTATGCAGTATTTTGTGAAGAAAACGTAATCCATAGAAAAACGGTTTTTTTCATTAAATCCTCCTAGTTTAATTGCGTTTTCTTTTTCCATAATTATGCCAACAGGTCCACCTATAGGATTTTTCAAGATATAATCCAACTCAGAAAGCTTTCTTAATTTTCTTTCAAGGGATACTATTTTTTTCGTTAACTTTACTTTTATCTAATAGAAATTATTTTTATGTGATATATTTCTTTCAACCATATGGGCGTGGCCTGGGATTAAAAGAGAAATTTTTGGATTTTTATTTAAAACTTTTAGCATTTCTTTTAAAAAATTATCTGATAATAAGTCATCATCGTGTAACATTGTATACCATTTCCCGCGAGCTAGTTCTAGACATCGGTTCCAATTGCCTGCAGCTCCAAGGCTTTTCTCGTTTTTATAGTAAAGGAGTTTAGGATCGTTATAACTTTTTAATAACTTTTCAGTTTCAGTATCTGAATCGGGGTCATTATCGACAACGATAACTTCGTAATCAATAAAGTCAATCTGGTTTAAAGCGCTATTTATAGCTTCTTCTAGCAAATCTGGTCTTTTGTAAGTTGGAATAGCTATTGTTATTAAAGGAGTTTTATTAAAATTTAAGTCTCCATAAACTAATTTAGACTTTATGAATTTTATTTTTGAGAAATTATCCTCGTATTTTAAAAGTTCACTCATCCAAGTATCACCTCAATATCTTAATTATTTTTATCAATAAATTTAAATACAAATTTATTGATATCACAGATTATACTCATAATTCCATATTTACTTTATTTATATTGAATTTAAATTTTAAGCAAAGTAAATGGAAGTTATCTAATAATTTCCATCCACTTTGCCATAACTTTGCTATACTCAGTTGATTCCGACATTTTAATAGCTGCTCTACTCATTTCCGAATACTTAGTTTCTGAGCTAAGTATTTTCAAAATTGCATCAGCAAATTTTTGTGTATCTTCAAACGGAATTATAAAGCCGTTTTCCCCGTCTTTTACCAGCCACTGAAGGGCCTCAAAGGTATCATATGCAACAATTGGCAGTCCCTGGCTTCTCGCTTCTACAAGTGTATTCGAAAAGCCTTCGTAAAATGAAGTCATAAGGAAGAGGTTGCTTTCCTCTAACTTTTTTTTCACGTTTGTGGTAGGACCATGAAATTTTATGTTATTAAAATTGGCTATTTTTGCTTGTAATTTTTTTATTTCAATTTCGGGACCATTCCCATAAATATTTAAATAAAAGCCTTTAGGCAGGAGTTTCATAACTTCAATTAGTCCGGAAAAATTTTTCTGATCTTCCATTATTCTACCGATAACAATTAAGTTTTTCCCTATTTTTTTTTCTTTTTCTGGAGGGCTTATAGTGCAGGCTCTTGGTATGTATTTAACTTTAGCCTTTATATCTTCAATTGTATCGGGGAAAATATTTTTTAATTTTTCCATATCATACTGAGTAAAAATTGCAAAATAATCTAAGTATTTAGAATATTTTTTAAATATAGGCTTAGAGTATTTTGTGAAATAAACTTCCATCTTATTTGTCTGAACTAAAATCACAGTATTGGTTTTTAATATTTTTTTAGGTATGTATAGAAGATAATTGGGACTAAATATTATTATTTTATCATCTTTGGACACCAGCTTTTTTAATTGCTTTCTTGCAAAGTAAATGTTTAAAAGAAAATTTAACCTAAAAGACTTATTTTCAAATGCCGTATTTAATTTAATGTATTGAACTCCTTTAATTTCATCATACAGTTCTGCCCAAGGATTTTTATGATATATTTCGTTGACTTCAAGCCCTTCTTTTATAGTTTCTCTTTCAATGGTTTTCATAAGTGTTTGCACACCACCGGCTTGGGTAGACTTAGTAAAAAAAATCAAATGCAGCTTCATATTTTTCCTCCTGCAAAAATAAATTGCTTTTTATAGAAATTATATTATTCGAAGTGACAAGTATGCTTATTTATTTATAAAAAAAATCAAGAGGATTTCCTTTAATTCTAACTCAAGTTATTAATTACAAATTTTTTATATTAGGTTTAATCAATGCCATTCTTTACTAAATTGAGCTAATTTATAATAAAGAAATAATACAAGAGAAAAAAAGCTTGAATCCTATAAAATTCAGGATTCAAGCCATGCTAATCAAATCTTTTATTGAGTTTAAAACTGCGGTTTTGTCTTTGCTTTGATACTCGAGTTCAATTACAACGATGTTGTCGAACTCAAGAGTTTTGTAGATATCTCCATTAATATACTTCTTGTAGTATACATTTTCACTTAAGTTTAGAGGATGATTTTTTTTAAACAAAATATCCTGCAGATCTTCATAAAAATATGAAAGTGTATCCTCTTCGTCTAAAGATATAGCTACTATTTCGTCTACGGTTTCTTCTATGACTTCATCCATATACTTTACTATAAATTCATTCCCATCATTAGTTACAGGAAGAGTAACTGAATAATCCAATTTTTTCAGTTGGACATCCACCCTTGAGAGTTCAGCCCCTGTCCAGATAAAGTTTATATCCTGTAAAAACCATTCCAATTTTTTCAGTTCATCAAAGTACTCCATAGTTTCCAGAGCCTTTCTGTTCTTTATTTCAAATTTCAGGCGGAGATCATTTCTTAAATTACTCTCTAAGAGAAACTTGTTTTTATCGAGGGATTCCCAGTACGATAAAAGTTTATGGAACTTTAGATCAGCCTCTTCAAAAGACATGAATTTTTCTACGTTGTAGGCTTTTCTTCTTTTAGATATATTTATTTTTTCACTTTTAAATTTACTTAAAATATATCTGAGTTTTTCGCTGGAATTTTTACCAATTCCTTTTTTGTCCAGAATTTTTAAGTCTTCTATAGAAAGTCTGAAATTGGCTACTTTTAACCCATCTTCCTTAGGCTTTCTACCAGCACCTAAACGTGCACCACCTTTAGACATCCATATCCTCCTAAAAATAAATATTTATCGTACGTTATCACAGTTTAACCCAATTGTCAAATGTTTTTAAGGGTTATCGGTATATGAAACAGATGTTTTAGATTTTTTATAAATCAACTTAAGTTGCCGCTTATTTTAAATTTTAATAAAATTATTCAACATAAAATTGAAAAAACTCGAAAAGGCAGAAAAAAATAGGATGTATTTTTTAGTATAAAGATAAATTTATGTTTAATTAAAGTATAGCATAAATTTATGAAAATCCTTTCGTAGTATATCAGGAAAAATGATTTTTTACAGTATAATTAAGTGTATGCAATATACCTTAAGGAGGGATTAATGATGGAAAGGGTTTTAATAACAGGAGGAGCGGGCTTTATCGGATCCCATACGGTGGAGGAATTTTTATTAGATCCAAATTATGAGGTAATAGTAGTGGATAACCTGATAAGTGGGAAATACGAGAATATAAAGGATTTTGATGTTGAATTCCATAGATTTGATTTAAGGGACAAAGTACAGCTGGAATCGCTGTTTAAAGGTAAGAATATAGATTGCATAATACATCATGCAGCCCAGATAAGTGTGAGGGACTCCATGGAGAATCCGGTTTATGACGCAGAACAAAATATATTGGGCTTAATAAATATACTAGACCTATCCGTGAAGTATGGCGTAAAGAAAATTCTTTTCTCAAGCAGTGCTGCGGTATACGGGAATTCCAAAACTCTTCCTTTGAGCGAGGGTGACGACACGTGGCCACAGTCTTTTTACGGATTAAGCAAGTTGACAGGGGAGAACTATATAAAATTGTACTCAGAGCTTTACGGATTGAAATACGTGATATTCAGGTACTCAAACGTCTACGGGGAGAGACAGAGCAACCGCGGTGAAGCGGGTGTCATATCGATATTTTCGCATAACATGATAAAGGGAGACAGTATAATAATCGAGGGTGACGGAGAGCAGACCAGGGACTTTATATACGTAAAGGACATAGCAAGGGCAAACTATATGGCTTTAAAGAATAACTTAGAGAATGAGGTAATCAACGTTTCTACAAACAACGAGGTATGTATAAACGAGCTTTTTGAGCACATGGCTAAAAAGCTATCGTATAAAGGTAAGGTTTTTTATGACCGTGAAAGGCACGGGGATATAAAAAGATCTAGGCTAGACAATGGAAAACTAAAAAATATACTTAAAATTGAGCCAAGATACAACCTTGAAAGTGGCATAGACGCCTACTTAAAAAAACGTGCACCTAGAGATAATTAATCTTTAGCTTAATCAGTAAAATTATGGGAAACCAGCTTGTTAAATATATGGAAAATATGTTAATATCTGATTTGAAATAAAAAATATTTTGAAAGAGGTTTATATTGATGGACAAAAATAGGATGCTGGCACTGCTGCCGCTCGTACTACTATTGGCATTTGTACCGCTCATAGTCTACCTTAAAGTATATGATACCCCGTTCGGGAGCATGGCTTATTTTGCGTGGCCTCTAGGAGAGAAAAACTATGATTTTTTCTCCTATTACAAGGCGTTACTTATAAATTTATCCGCGCTTTTGATGCTGGTAGTGCTTTTTATAAGGAAGGCTGTAAAGAGTTCTTACATCTATATATTTATGGGGGGCTATCTATTGTTCGTGATACTCTCCACGGTGTTCTCGCCTTTTGGTGAGGTTGCCCTGGTTGGCGTATCGGACAGGTTTGAAGGATTCACAGTGCTTTTTTCTTATGTGATAATATGTTTTTTTTCTATAAATATCTTAAATGATAAGACGGATTTTAAGATAGCCATAGGGGCGCTTTACTTTTCAACATTTTTTGCAGGGCTCGTAGGTATATTTCAATACTTCGGGTATGATTTATTCAAGTCCAGGTTCGGGAAACTGTTTATACTTCCAAAAGCTTACGAGGGGCTTGTGGACAGCTTAAACTTTACATTTGGGAAGTACACAATATACGGGACCATGTACAATACAAATTTTGTGGGATCATATATGGTTATGCTGCTGTTTTTCAGTTTGCTCACGTATTTTTTTGTCAAGAAGAGATGGCAGGTAATACTATCATGTGGGTTTTATCTTTTGGTTTTTGCCAACTGGATAGGTTGTAGGTCTAGGGCGGGGGTGCTTGCAGGGCAAGTTACGATTTTACTGTTTATTTTATTTTTCTGGAAAAAGCTTCTGGAGCACAAACGTAAAACTATTTCTATACTAGGGTTGTCACTATTAATGGTATTTTGCATGAACTCTGTCTCTAAAAATACACTTGGGACCAAGCTATATAATATGGCCTCGGGGGATCGTGTGGAACTTAGGGGGGTAAGTGAAGGCGACGGGACACTTGTCATAGAAGCACTGGACAAGAAGCTTGTGATAAGCTATCCGGATGGAGAGCTCGTATTCAGAGACGGTATCGGGAATCTGGTTCCTGTTGAAAAGGACGGCAGAAACAGGGTACTCGGCGGAGACTTCGAGGGGTATACCTTTACCAGAAATAAAAAATATGAAGATCTGTGGCTGTTTAGGCACAAAAATATCAATTATGAGTTCGTCGTAAAAGATGGGGGCTTTAAAACTCTGAATTCCAGCGACAGGGTAGAAGATATAGCTTCCCCAAGCAGGATTCGTGCATTTGACGAGATTATAAGAAAGGGAAGTAAAAGGGTATATATATGGTCTAGGAGTATCCCAATTTTAAAGGACTGCCTATTATTGGGGTTCGGGCCGGACACCTACTCGATAGTTTTCCCGCAAGAGGACTATTTCGGAAAGCTACTGGCTTTTAAAACAAAAAGCATAATAGTTGACAAACCACATAATCAGTACCTACAGATAGGAATAAACACTGGGATACCATCCCTTGTATTTTTCCTACTTATGGCTGCTAGTTATTTTTTTCAGTCTATAGCTATATACTGGAACAGGAATTTTGATGACTTCTACGAGGTTTTTGGTTTAGCAAGTTTTTTATCTGTAACAGCTTACTTGGCAGCGGCAATGTTTAATGATAGCCTAGTGTCTGTAGCACCTGTCTTCTGGTTTATACTTGGCATGGGGGTGGCGATAAATCTCAGGCTGAAGTCTCAAAGTGGGAACAAGGCATCCTTTTAAAGAGTGCATGCCAAATAAATTTATCTTAAAAATATATAAAATAAAAAAATTCTTAAGACAAAAGCTTGGACACGAGTTTGTAGGTTTCGAGCTTTTGTATTTTTATTTAGAAAAATTTGCATTAAAAAAGAACAGGAAGCAACTCAAAATTAAAAAAAATTAATCAGTTTTTTATCTAAACGTTGCCAAGTGCATGTATAATGGTAACACTCTCTAAAAAACGGTGTTAAAAAAAATAGTATTTTGTTACCTATGTTTTGGTACGGTGACAGATGTTTATTTTGACACTCTAATGCGAAGAGGTCCATTTGTTGGGCCAAAAAATTTTCCAAAAAAACAGAATTTGGAGAGAAAAAATTTTCAGAATATATATATACTTAATTTATGTTAAAACGAAAAAAGATTTATTTTATATATTTATCTTTTGTTGTTTCGCGCCTTTACGGCTACAATATAATAAGTTTATTGATGTGTAAAAAATAGCTAAATAATGTTTGTTGCTCGGCACACTGATGTGTGCTATTGTTTTCTACAGGTTTAGCTTATTGATATTAATATATAGAACTGGAGGAGGATTAATGAAAAGGGGAATAGGAATTCCAGAACAGCAAGGACTATATGTCCCTGAATTTGAGAAAGATAACTGCGGAATTGGTCTAGTGGCTAGTATTAAAGGTGAGAAAAGCCACGACATCATAAGAAAGGGAATAACGGTTTTAGAAAAAATCGAGCACAGAGGAGCCGTAGGTTCAGACCCTACAACAGGTGACGGTGCTGGTATACTTATCCAGATCCCTGATGAGTTTTATAGGGCAGAAGTAGAAAATCTTCCTCTTTTTGGTGATTACGGTGTAGGGATGATTTTCTTCCCTCAAGACGCAGAAGAAAGAGCAAAATGTGAAAAAGTAGTAGAAGACGTTATAAAGGAAGAAGGACAGGAATTAATCACTTGGAGAGACGTACCTGTCGACCTATCTAACGTAGGTAAAACAGCTGAAAAAACTAGACCTTTCATAAAGCAAGTTTTTGTAAAAAGAGCTGAAAATGAAAAGAATTTTGAACTTAGACTATATATAATTAGAAAAAGAATGGAAAATGAGATTAAAAAACTTGGATTAGAGCACCAAGAATACTTCTATCCTGTATCTATGTCATGCAGAACAGTTGTATATAAAGGACTGCTTTTAGCTGACCAAGTTTCTGGTTTCTACAAAGATTTAAATGATGAGAGAATGATAAGTGCCATCGCGGTTGTTCACCAAAGATATAGTACAAACACATTCCCTTCATGGGATCTTGCACAACCTTTTAGATATATCGCCCACAACGGGGAGATAAACACTATAAAAGGTAACGTAAACTGGATGTCAGCAAGGGAGCCGGAGCTTTTCAATGAGATACTAGGGGACGAAGTAAAAAAATTATTCCCTATAAACAACCCTGTAAGCAGTGACACTGCTAACTTAGACAACGCAGTAGAATTACTTGTGGCTTCTGGTAAGTCGCTAGTAGAAACTGCTTCTATACTTGTACCTGCAGCATGGGAAAAAGATGTTGAGATCAAAGGGAGACTAAAAGATTTCTACGAATACTATGCAGGTCTTATGGAACCTTGGGATGGACCTGCAGCACTTGCAATGACAGACGGTACTCAAATAGTTGCAAAGCTTGACAGAAACGGACTAAGACCATCTAGATACCTTATTACAAAAGATGACGTCATAATACTTGCATCAGAAGCGGGTACTATAGAGGTAGAACCTGAAAACATAAAAGAAAACGGAAGGCTTAGACCTGGTAAAATCCTTATGATAGATACCGAAATTGGTAAAATACTTTCTCAAGAAGAGTTAGAAGACAGAATAGTTGGGTCAAAACCTTTCGGGGAATGGCTGGCTAAAAACAAAAAATCAATAGAAGATGTTGCGCCTGTAGAAGCTAGATATGAAAACAACTTCGAAACTATTTTCAACAGATTGATGACTTTCGGATATACAAGGGAAGATCTTTACGAAGTAATAGCCCCTATGGCAAAAAATGAGAAAGAAGCCATAGGATCAATGGGAAATGACGCAGCTCTTGCTGTATTATCTGATAAGGAAAAAATTCTTTTCAATTATTTCCAACAGTTATTCGCGCAGGTAACAAACCCGCCAATAGATCCGATAAGGGAAGAGATCGTTATGTCCCTTACAACAAAACTTGGAGTAAAAGGGAACATATTAGAGGATACAGAGGATAAGGCTAAAGTTATAACCTTAGAAACTCCTATACTATTAAATGAAGAACTTGACAAGATAGCTAGCCTAAATGAAGACGGATTCAAAACAAAAGTTTTATCAATAGCTTTTGACCTAGAAGCTGGGCTTGAAAAGGGGCTTGAAAACCTATTCGCAAAATCTGAAGAGGCAATAGAAGAGGGCAATAATATCCTAATATTAAGCGATAGAGAAATTGGGGAAAATGAAGCGCCAATTCCTAGCTTATTAGCCACAGCAGCACTTCACCACCACCTAATCAAAGCAAGAAAGAGAAATGGTGTAGACTTAGTGGTGGAAACAGCAGAAGCGAGAGATGTTATGCATTTCGCACTTCTAATTGGTTACGGGGCACTTGCTGTAAATCCATACCTAGCTCTAGAAGCTATAGACTACATGGTTGACAGCGAGCTTTACCTAACTGCTGATAATGCTGAAAAGAAAAAGAAAAAATACGTTAAAGCCGTAGGAAAAAGTATCCTTAAAATAATGTCTAAAATGGGTATATCTACAGTTCAAAGTTACAGAGGAGCTCAAATATTTGAGGCTGTAGGACTTTCTACAGAATTTGTAAACAAATACTTCGTAGGTACTCCTTCTAGAATAGAGGGTATAGGGATAGATGTTGTTGAAGAAGGTATCAAGAAAAGAGTAGAAAAAGTTATGGATGCGTACGAATCTGGATCCGAAGTGCTTCCAAACGAAGGGGAGTTTAAGTGGAGAAAAGGCGGAGACAAACGTCTGTTCAGCCCTGAGGCAGTGTCTACACTACAACACTCAACACGTATAGGAAACTACGACGAATACAAAAGATATGCATCACTTATAAACGACCAAAGTAAACAACAAGCAACGATAAGAGGACTTTTCAAATTCAAGAAAACAAACTCTATACCGCTTGAAGAAGTAGAGTCAATCGAAAGCATCATGAAAAGATTCGTTACAGGTGCTATGTCTTACGGATCTATCTCTCAAGAGGCGCATGAAGCACTTGCTATAGCTATGAATACTATAGGAGGTAAGTCAAACTCTGGAGAGGGTGGAGAAAATCCAGCTAGATTTGTTGACAATAGAAGAAGTGCAATCAAGCAGATAGCTTCTGGTAGATTCGGAGTAACAACACATTACCTTGTAAATGCAGATGAACTTCAAATAAAAATGGCACAAGGTGCAAAACCAGGAGAAGGGGGACACCTTCCAGGACATAAGGTAAGTGAGGAGATAGCTTCTGTTAGACATACATCTCCAGGAATCGACCTTATATCACCACCACCACACCACGATATATACTCAATAGAAGACCTTGCACAGCTTATTTTTGACCTTAAAAACGTAAACCCTGCAGCTAGGGTAAGTGTTAAGCTGGTTTCTGAAGTTGGGGTAGGGACTGTAGCAGCAGGGGTATCAAAGGCGCATGCTGATATGATACTTATCTCTGGATATGACGGAGGGACTGGAGCTGCTCCTCTATCATCTATAAAACGTGCAGGACTTCCTTGGGAGCTAGGACTTTCAGAGGCTCATCAAGTACTTGTACTAAATGATCTTAGAGGTAGAGTAAGAGTACAAGCAGACGGACAAATGAAAACTGGTAGAGACGTTGTAATAGCTTCGCTACTTGGAGCAGAAGAATTCGGATTTGCAACAGCGCCGCTTGTAGTACTTGGTTGTGTAATGATGAGAAGTTGCCATACAAACACTTGTCCAGTTGGGGTTGCGACTCAAGATCCTGAACTGCGTAGAAGATTTGTAGGGAGATCTGAATTTGTAATTAACTTCTTTAAATTCATAGCAACAGAAGTAAGAGAGATAATGGCTGAGCTAGGATTTAGAACTATGGATGAAATGGTAGGTAGATCAGAGCTTCTAGAGATGAACGAAGCTATAACACACTGGAAATCTAAAGGTTTAGATATTAGTAAAATACTTTATCAACCTAAAGTTTCAGCTGAGATAGCTACAAAATGTGTTCAAGCTCAAGATCATGGAATAGACACTATACTAGACAGAAAACTTATAGAGAACGCTAAACCTGCATTGGAAAACGGGGACAAAGTAGAGTTCGATATGGATATATTCAACATAAACAGAAGTACCGGAACAATGCTTAGTGGAGAAATTGCTAAGAAATACGGAGCTGAAGGTCTTTCTGAAGACACAATCACAGTAAACTTTAAAGGTTATGCAGGTCAAAGCTTCGGTACATTTGGAATGAAAGGTCTTACTCTTAAACTTGAAGGGCAGGCAAACGACTATATCGGAAAAGGTCTTTTCGGTGCCAAAATAATAATAAAAGCCCCTAAAGTAGACGGGTTCAAGGCTGAAGAAAACATCATAGGTGGAAATACAATTCTTTATGGAGCAATAAGAGGCGAAGCCTACTTGAACGGTGTAGTTGGAGAGAGATTCTGTGTAAGAAACTCAGGAGTGCACGCAGTTGTAGAGGGAGTAGGAGACCACGGTTGTGAATATATGACAGGTGGTAGAGTAGCCGTACTTGGTGAAACAGGTAAAAACTTCGCTGCAGGTATGAGTGGAGGAATTGCTTACGTTTACGATATAAACGGAGACTTCCAAGAAAAAATAAATAAACTTATGGTAGATGTAGATAAGCTAGAGACTGAAACGGAAATAGCTGAACTAAAAACTATGATAGAAAAACATGTGCAGTACACAGATAGTTCCAGAGGAAAAGAGATACTTGAATCTTGGGAAGCAAACTTGGATAAATTTGTAAAAGTAGCATCTCCAAGATACAAGGAACTTCTTGCACAAGGGAAGGTGAAATAAAGAATGGGAAAATTAGGTGGATTTTTAGAAATACCTAGAGAAGAGGCTCAAAAAAGGCCTATAGAAGAAAGGGTAAAAGATTTTAAAGAGTTATACCAACCTTATACTGACGAATATTTAGTAAAACAAGCATCTAGATGCATGGACTGCGGAGTACCATTTTGTCACTTTTCATGCCCGCTAGGGAATGTATGTCCTGAGTGGAATGACTTTGCACATAAAGGGCAATGGAAAGAAGCTCTTGAAGTACTTCACAGCACAAATAACTTCCCTGAATTTACAGGAAGAGTTTGCCCAGCGCTGTGCGAGGGTGGATGTGTACTTGGAATAAACGACAAACCTGTTACTATAAAGAATATAGAGCTAAATATAGTTGAAAAAGGGTGGGAAAATGGTTGGATAGTTCCAAAACCTCCTAAAAGCAGAACAGACAAAAAAGTAGCTGTAATAGGGAGTGGACCTGCTGGTCTAGCTGCCGCGCAGCAGCTTAACAGAGCTGGTCATACAGTAACCTTGTATGAAAGAGACTCGAAAGCTGGAGGGATAATGACATACGGTATCCCTGACTATAAAATAGAAAAATGGGCAGTTGACAGAAGGGTAAAGCAAATAGAACAAGAGGGTGTAAAATTAGTATACAACACAAATGTTGGGGTTGACCTAAGTGTAGAAGACCTGGAAAAAGAGTACGATGCAGTAGTACTTGCTGGTGGATCAAAATTAGCTAGAGACCTGCCTGTTTTCGGTAGGGATCTTAAAGGTATACACTATGCAATGGAATACCTTATCCAACAAAATAAAAGAATCGAGGGTGTAGAAATACCTGAAGAGGAATTAATAGACGCTAAAGACAAATCAGTTGTAGTTATAGGTGGGGGAGACACGGGTGCTGACTGTGTGGGAACAGCCTTAAGACAAGGTGCGAAAAATATATACCAAATTGAACTATTGGAAAAACCACCTTTAGACAGACCTCAGGACAACCCTTGGCCTAACTACCCACAAGTGCTTAAAGTTAATACTGCTCACGAAGAAGCTGAAGTTTGCATCGGAGGAGAATGTCAACTTGGCATAAGAGAGTGGAACATCCTAAGTAAACAGTTTACTGGAGACGAAAACGGAAATGTAAAAACATTCCATGCTAGCAGAGTAGAGTGGAAGTTAGCAGAAAATGGAAGAAAAATGATGGAAGAAATTCCTAATACTGAATTTAAATTAGATGCAGACCTTGTACTTCTTGCAATAGGATTTGTACATCCTGAACACGAAGGTCTTATAAACAACCTAGGAATAGAGTTGGATGCAAGAGGAAACGTAAAAACTGACGATAATTACAGAACAAGCAATGACAAGATATTTGCAGCTGGAGATATGAGAAGTGGGCAATCACTTATCGTAAAAGCTATAAATGAAGGAAGAAGAGCAGCAGAAGCTGTAGACAACTACCTAAAAAATAAATAATTGATAAAAGGCACAAACCTGTGCCTTTTATTTTTTTATCAATTAAAATTAGCGGGATTTTTTGAATAGTTTGTGTGATCAGTAAAGATTTGTGGGGATTTTTTTATTTTAAAATACTTTCACTGTGCAACTCGTTTTTAAAAGCTCTGTGATTAAAAAATATTTTGTAGACAAATGCAGTAATTCAGTCAAGAGTTGAAAAAGAGTATGTTAAATCTAATTAATTGCGAATTAGAAAAACTAAAAAATTAAGTAACTTGAGTATTTAAATGTTTAAAAAAAAATGTTATAATTTTCTGTAAGTTTTTAGTTTGGGGTGGGTTTTTTGAGTGTAAAGGAAATAATAAATTTGGAAGCACAGTTTGAAGATAGGGAAAAAAGATTAGATGTATTTATCCAAGAAAGCTTAGAGGATTCTACAAAATCGTATGTACAAAAGCTCATAAAGGATGGGAATATTGAGATTTATGGTAAGGCCAAGATTAAAGCTGGAACTAAATTAAAGGGTGACGAGGTTGTAATTGTAAGAATACCGGAAGATGAAATACTTGAAATAGTTCCAGAAAATATACCCATTGATATAGTCTACGAAGATAGAGACCTTTTGATAATAAATAAGGAGCCTGGGATAGTGGTTCATCCTGCACCAGGAAACTATAACGGGACCCTTGTAAACGCCATCATGTATCATATAAAGGACTTATCCACAATAAATGGAGTTATCAGACCTGGGATAGTGCACAGGCTGGACAAGGATACCAGCGGGCTAATAATAGTAGCTAAAAATGATGAATCTCATTTGAGACTTACGGAGATGTTTAAAGATAAGACAGTTTCCAAGACCTATATGGCGATCTGCAAGGGAAATTTCTCAGAAAAAGCCGGAAGGGTTGAGAACTTGATAGGAAGAAACCCGAAAGACAGGAAAAAAATGGCCGTGGTGGAAAAAAATGGTAAGACAGCAATATCTAATTATGAGGTCATTTCGGAAGTGGAAGGATATTCCCTTGTAAAAGTAGGGATAGAAACCGGTAGAACTCACCAAATAAGGGTGCATATGAACTACCTAAACCACCCAATATTGGGGGACTCTGTTTACGGGAGGGCATCTAAACTAATCAACAGACAGATGCTTCATGCTTATAGACTAGAGTTTGTACACCCCATAACAGGGGAAGATGTTTTGATTATAGGAAGACTGCCTGATGACTTTAGGTCTGTTTTGAAAAACTTCAAATTTGATGGAGTAGAAGAGTATTTGGTATAAGAAACTGGAGGAATGATGGAAGAAAACTTTAACGAATTGTACGAGTTTGACCAGTCTAACGGCGTGACTGTGGCTGGAGTAGATGAGGCTGGCCGTGGCCCTCTGGCTGGACCGGTAGTTGCAGCAGCAGTTGTGATAGAAAAGTACGTCCCGGAGTTTAAAATGATAGATGATTCCAAAAAACTAAGTGAAAAGAAAAGGGAGCTTCTTTTTGATGCCATACTTGAAAATTGTAAAGTTGGCGTAGGGATAGTAAATTCTACTGAAATAGATAAGCTAAATATATTGAATGCCACTTTTTTAGCCATGAAAAATGCCATCTCTGAGCTGATAGAAGAAGGGGTAGAATTTTCAAAAGTTTTGGTAGACGGAAACCACAAAATACGAGGGTATAGCGGACAGCAAGAAGCGATTGTAAAAGGGGACTCTAAAAGCCTGAGTATAGCAGCAGCTTCTATAATAGCCAAAGTGACCAGAGACAAGATAATGGAAAAATATGCAGTGATTTACCCTGAGTATGGATTTGAAAAGCACAAAGGTTATGGGACAAAACAACACAGGGATGCGCTGTTGAAATATGGCGGTACTGACATACACAGGAAAAGTTTCTTAACTAAAATTCTTGCAAAAACACTTTTTTAAATGAAGGAAAGTCTATTTATACAGTGTTAAAAAAATTTAATAGATAATATTAGAATTTTAAAAAAGAGGGGCTATTATTGTGAAAAGGGAAATCGGTAACCTGGCAGAAGAGAAAATAAGAGGACTTCTAGAGAAGGAAGGATATGAAATTTTGGCAAAAAATTTTTATGCCAAAAACGGTGAGATAGACATAATAGCAAAAAAAGGGGACACTATAGTTTTTTTTGAAGTTAAGTACAGATCCAGTAGTAAATTTGGTTACGGTGAAGAGTCGGTTGACAGCAAGAAAAGAAAAAGGATTTACCTAAGTGCTATGGAATATCTTAATCAAAATGGTCTTAGGGATTATAACTATAGATTTGATGTGGTTTCGTTGATGGGAGAAGAGGTAACCTGGATAAAAAATAGTATTTGGGGTGATGAGATTGGATTTTAAGTGCATCAAATGTGGACATGAAAAATATCAAGTTAAAACAACTTTTTTTGCAGAGAAAACACCAGGATTGAAGCTTGAACTGGGGACCTATTACCTTAAAACCTGTTTGAATTGTGGTTATACAGAGATATATTCTGCAAAGGTACTAGAAAAAGATGAAAAGCTTAATCCAGAGTATTAGAAAAATACTTTTTAAATCCCAGTGTATTGTATGCGGTGAGAAAGCAAATGACAAACTGAAGTATTTATGTTATAATTGTCATCATAAATTAAGTATAGGTTCTAGTTTGAAAAAAAATGGCAACCTTTATTATATATGGAATTATGACAGTGACTTTAGAAAATTGATATCAGAGTACAAGCTTAAAAACAAACTTGGAATAGCTAAGGTACTTGCAGATGCTGTAGAAGGCCAGTTCATTGATATCATAAAAAAAGAGAATATAGAAGTAATAGTGCCTGTACCCATAAGTAAGCTTAGGAAGCTAGAACGTGGGTTTAACCAGGTAGAGGAGATATTAAAATGCCTAGGGTACCCATATTTTAAAGCAAAAAGAGTAAAAAATACCGAACATATGTATAAGCTTCTTTCCAGAGAGGAAAGGAATAAAAACATAGAGAAGAGCTTTGAAATTAGAGATTTAGCTTTAGATGGAAAAATTATTTTGATATTTGACGACATCGTGACCACTGGATCTACAGTGAGAGAGCTTATAAAAGAAATAAGGAGAAGTGGAGAGCCTCAAAAGATTGTTATCTTTAGCTTGGCAATTGCTAAAACAGCCTTGGAGACAGAACTTAAATTTTAGATTGAGGTGACGATTATGAAGATATTAATAGACAATAAAGAATTTAGCGTAGATTTTAACAAAGTTGAGAGCTTTAGTCTGATAATGGACAAGGTAAACGAAGCCTTGTACAAGGAAGGAAGGCTAATTTTCAGCATGTTTATAAACGGAAGGGTGCTAAATCTTAATGATAATATAGAAGTAAATGACATATCTCTTGTGGAGGTATTCACTAAGAGTCCCAGGGCAATAATATTAGAGGCCCTGTCCCAGTTTGATGAGTATTTGGACAAGTTGGCCGAAAACTCCGAGGTATCAATGACCTATTTTCAAGAGGGGGAAAATATATTCGGAGACTTTTACTTTGTCGACGTAATGCAGAGTCTGGAATGGTTTAGCAATATACTTTTCTCTGTTAAGGAAAATACAGCTGTAGATCTAGGTAACCAGGAGTTTGAAATTTTATTTAACGAGTATTCCGATTGTTTTAAAAGAGCTGGGGAGGCTTACGAAAATAAGGATAAGATAATGTTTTTTGAGATAGTAGATTTTGAAATAATTCCTGTGTTAGAGGACTTCACCCATATAATAGAGGGGCTCTACGGTCAGATAATAGAAGAGGAAATCCACGATAGATTTTACGCATAGGGGAGCAATCCTCTATTTTTATTTTTCGAAAAAGCACTGGGAGAGACCGTGGTGAATAAATGACCAAAAAAACATTGACAAAAATAACGAAAAAGTGTATAAAATAGGCAGAGATATGGTATCGATAACACAAAAATGAAGTAGACGCGTGCAAAAATTTTTAGATAGATATGGTAACGATTGCAGTTTTTTAATTATGTCTAGCTATTGTATTTAAGGAGGACAGGGTATGGGATTTTTTTCAAAATTTTTCAAAAAGAGAGCAGAAGGGTATGAAATTATAGAATTATTCGCACCAATAGACGGGGAAATAATAGAGCTTTCTGAAGTTCCAGATGAGGCGTTTGCCTGTGGTGCTATAGGAGATGGGATTGCTATAATTCCTTCTGGAAGTGGGGATACTATATGTGCACCATGTGATGCAGAAGATATAAGTATATTTGAGACAAATCATGCAGTTTCATTTGAAACCTTGGGTGGGTTGGAGCTGATAGTACATTTTGGTATTGATACAGTTAACTTGAACGGAAGAGGTTTTGAAAGGCTTGTTGAGGAGGAAACTGTAAAAAAAGGAGAAAAACTGGTTAGATACGACCTTGAATTCTTAGAAAAAAATGCGAAATCTGTTAAGACACCTGTAATCGTATCTAATATGGATATGGTAGAAGAGATAGAAAAAAAATCAGGTAAAGTCAAAACGGGTGATGTGATAATGAGAGTAAAGTTAAAAAAACAGTAGAATAAATTTTTTTTAAGTTATTTTAATGGTTTCTGAGTTTTCTATAAATGTTGTGAGTCTAAGCCGAAATATGAAGCTATGACAAAAATAAAAAAGAGGTGCAGGTATGCCTGATTTGATTAAAAAAGCAAAAGATGAAGTTATAAAAACCAGGAAAAAAGTATCGGAGGACTACCACAGACTCAACTATCACTTGATGTCACCTGTAGGGCTTATAAATGATCCTAATGGTTTTAGTTATTTTAAAGGCAAGTATCATCTGTTTTATCAGTGGAATCCATTTGATACAGGCCATAGCTCAAAATATTGGGGCCATTTCGCAAGTGAGGATCTGGCCAACTGGGAGGATTTTGGACCAGCGTTAGCCCCGAGTGAACGGTATGAAAAAAATGGATGCTACTCCGGTAGCGGGATAGAGATAAACGAAAAGTTGCACCTTTTTTATACAGGAAATGTTAAAGATGAAGAGGGGAATAGGGAGACATACCAATGTTTGGCAGTATCAAAAGATGGCTTTGAGTTTGAGAAGCTTGGGCCGATACTGGAAAATCAGCCAGAGGGGTATACCAGACATTTTAGAGATCCTAAGGTGTGGAAGCATGGAGAAAAGTACTATGCCGTAATAGGAGCGCAAAGGGAAAACATGACAGGAGCTGTAGTTTTGTATAGTTTTGTCGATCCAGAAAAATGGGAATTTGAAGGGGAGATAAAAACTGAATTTCAGGATTTTGGCTATATGTGGGAGTGTCCTGATTACTTTGAGATAGATAAGCAAGGAGTGTTTGTTTTTTCCCCGCAGGGGATAGATCCCAGTGGGGATAGTTACAACAACATTTATCAATCCGGTTATGTGATTGGAAACTTAAATTTAGATACCCTTGAACTTGAGCATGGTGGCTTTTATGAGCTAGACAGGGGATTCGATTTTTATGCTCCACAGACAATGTCAGACGACAGAGGCAGAAGAATAATGGTGGCTTGGGTTGGCCTTCCTGATGTGGAGTATCCCACGGATAACAGGGGTTGGGCGCACTGCTTAAGTCTTCCGAGGGAGTTAAGCTTAAAAAGGGGGAAACTTATCCAGAAACCTGTGCCTGAGCTGTCAAAATTGAGGAAAGAGCTTGTGGAGGTAGAAGACAAGCTGTCTGGAAGCAGGATTTATCCTGGGGTGTCTGGAGACAGCTTTGAGATGAGCTGCAGCGTAAAAAATATTGGTGCAAAAGAATTTGGGATAAATTTAAGGGTTGGAAAGGGTCAAGCAACAGTGGTGAAATACAGTGCTGTGGATAAAAAAATAATTCTTGATAGGAGCAGCTCCGGGGAGCTTTATGATGTTGAGCACGGTACGGTTAGAAAATGCAGCTTTGATTCAGACGAGATAAATTTTCATATATTTATGGATAGATCGCTGGTTGAAATATTTATAAATGATGGAGAAGAGGTGTTTACCGCCAGAATATTCCCTGACAAAGAGAGCAAGGGGGTAGAGTTTTTTTCTGACGGCGACATAAAATTGAATGTAAAAAAGTGGGATATTTAAGTTGAGGGGGAATAAATGAAACCGAGTATAGTTTGTATAGGAGAACTTTTGATTGATTTTATATGCAGAGATGTAGACAGCGATCTTATAGATGGAGAAAATTTTGAAAAAAAAGCTGGCGGAGCACCTGCAAATGTTTGTGCCTCAGCTTCAAAACTTGGCGGAGAAGTAGCGTTTATAGGAAAGGTTGGGAATGATTCTTTTGGTAAATTTCTAGAGAGGACTCTTATAGAAGTTGGCGTTAATGCAAAGATGCTTTACTTCGATAGAATCATGCCTACTACATTAGCCTTTGTATCTCTGAAAAATGACGGAGAAAGAGACTTTATATTTAACAGGGGAGCAGATGAAAACCTGTCTTTTTCTGAAATAGATTTGAAAGAGATAAACGAAACCAAGATATTTCACTTTGGATCTGCTACAGCCCTTCTTGGTGGTAAACTAAAAGATACTTATTACACTCTTATGGACTATGCAAAATCTAAGGGAGCTTTCATATCTTTTGATCCTAACTGGAGGGATGCCCTTTTCGGGGATAGGAGAGAAGAGTTCGTTGCAGAAAGCAAAAGATGCCTGGCTATTTCAGATTTTGCAAAGGTCAGTGATGAAGAGGCCAGAATTATAAGTGGAAATGAAAACTTGGAAAATGCCCTTGATGAACTCCATAAAATAGGTGTGAAGACTATCGCAGTTACGTTGGGGAAAGAGGGAACGCTTCTGAGTGTGAATGGTGAAAAAACTATTGTTGAGAGCGTGAAAGTAAAATCGATAGACTCGACAGGTGCTGGGGATGCCTTCGTTGGGGCTATTTTGTATAAATTATCCAAAGAAGAAGATCCTAAAAGAGTTATGCTTGATGCGGCGAAAGCTTCTGAGATAGTCGGATTTGCAAACAAGGTAGGGGCTATAACATGTACTAAGTACGGCGCCATAGCAGCATTGCCGACACTGAAAGAATTAGAAAATTTTTAATAAAAATCAACTATAGAGGTGGCCTAAGTTTGAGGCCGCCTATTTTATTTTTAACAAGACAAGCGTAGCGGTTGACAGAAGTTTTAAGGATGGTATATAATTACATCAATATATGGTAACGTTAGCATACGAGGTGAGAGATGACTATTAAAGAGATAGCAAAATTGGCCGAGGTATCTACCTCTACTGTATCCAGGGTACTGAACAACTCTGGATATGTTAAGCAAGAGGTGAGAGAGAGGATAGAGAAAATAATAGAAGAAACCGGCTATATGCCAAGTGATGTGGCGAAAGGGCTTAAGGATAGGAAAACAAATCTTATAGGGGTAATAATACCAAGGTTGAATTCCAGGACAACAAGCCTTGTAGTGGAGGGAATAACCAGGTTTTTGGACAAAAAAGGGTATACAACACTCCTTGCTAATACGGGGATACGCTTAGAAAAAGAACTAGAATTCATAAAGGTATTTAAACAAAAGAGGGTAAACGGCATACTGTTTGTTGCGACCAGGGTATCGAAGGAGCATGCTGAGCTCCTTGAAAAGCTTGATGTACCAATTGTATTTATAGGGCAAGATGCAGGTGAGTACGGTTTCCCGTCTGTGGTACATAAAGACTACAATGCAGCAAAGGATATGACAAAATACCTTATTAAAAAGGGGCACAGGAAAATTGGGTTCATAGGTGTAGAAGAAAGTGACGTAGCTGTAGGTTTGGAAAGGAAAAGGGGGTATATAGATGCCCAATTTGAAAACAACATAGAAATAGATCAAGGACTAATAGCTACTGGTAACTTTGAAGTTTCTTCAGTAGAACCATCGATGGAGAAGATAATGCAAAAAAAACCAAGTGCAATATTTGCAGTAACAGATAGTCTGGCAATTGGAGCTATAAACTATCTTATAAAGAACGGGTACCAAGTTCCAGAAGATATTTCTGTTGTTGGGATGGGGGATTCTGGAATAGCTGAGATATATAATCCTGGCCTAACAACTGTGAAATATGAGTACTTAGAATCTGGAGAGGAAGCAGCAAAACTTTTGATTGAGAGTTTTGAAAATAAAGTTGCGTTAAGAAAAATGATGGGATATAAGTTGATAGAGAGGGACAGTGTGAGAAGCGTATGATACGCTTCTTTTTTATAATTTCTAAAAATGCAGTTTTGTCTAATAATTTTTTTAATTTTTTAATTTGTTTAGTTTTAAAATCAAACCCTGACAAAGCGTGATCAATAAAGAGGGGAAATTGATTAAAAAATAACCAAAAAACTGTTGACAGGATTATCGAAAAATGGTATAAATATATCAGGATGTGGTAACGATATCATAATTTAATTTAACTATGTTTATACTTTAAGTAGCTGACGTATTGTAAGATTGAAAACTAAAATTTTTTATAAGAGTATGGCATC
>QKCP01000068.1 GCA_003246855.1 Ilyobacter polytropus | reverse complement strand
ATCTTTTATCCATTCGGCATCCTCTACTCCTGCCCTATTCACTTTCATTTTTTTTATCTGCATAGGTACCATCGAAATATCTATAACCCTGCCACTAAATCTGTTTACATTTAAAAAATACATCAAACTGAGGTCATCACGATAATTTTCATAGCCACTTATACCCTCATAGTCATTTAAAAAATCACCGCATCCATAGAAAATAGGTTTTTCTTTGTAGACTTCTATACCCTTTATATGATGGGAAGAGTGTCCGTATATTATGTCCACCCCTGCCCTGTCAACAAGCTTGTGGGCAAATTCTATATGCTCCTTTGAGATATCATACCCCCAATTGCCTCCCCAATGAATTGATACAACTGCCACATCTCCATGCCTTTTTTTAGCTTTAATTTCACTACAAATATGCTTAACCGTACTATCGGATAGATCTTTCAGCATATTTACACCAGGTCTTCGCTCAGATGCAGCCCATTCAGGAGGGATTCCGCTGCTTTTAAGCCCGCAGGAAAAAACAATCACCCTCCCCTTTCCTTCTACATCTATTACCGAAGGGGTTTCCGCTTCATCAAGATACATCCCAGCCCCGGAATTTTTTATGCCGTTTTTATTCAATACATCTATGGTTTCTACCAGGCCTGGGTACCCCCAATCAATTACATGGTTGTTTGCAAGGGAACAATAGTCTATATTAACAGCTTTCAAACAGTTGATATTTTGCGGATGCATTCTGTAATTTATTCTCTTATTACTCCAATAATCATCACTCTCTGTAATCGCTGTCTCAAGATTTATTAATTTTACATCCGGTGAAAACTTATCAAATTCTTTAACAGCATCTCCCCAGATATATGACCATGAAACTGGGGTTTCAAATTTTCCATTTTTTAATTTTGCAAGTTCTACATAACCTTCGGAATTTTTCATAAAAGGTTCGTATATCGTAGGTTCGCATGGGTTAGGGAGTATCTGGTCTATTCCTCTACCCGTCATAACATCTCCACATAGGAAAATAACCAAAGGTTCGCCATAAGATAAGTTTTTTTCCATTGTTTCTTCCGTATTGTATGAATCCATACACGGTTTATATAATTCTTCTTCACACCCAAATAAATTCATGCCAGCCTCCTCATAACAGCTATAAAGTACATAAATAATATAAGTTTTAATAGAGTATAATTTTTTTGACCTGATATTTTTTAAAGCCATATACCTATTTTATCTATATATTGCTACTTTAATAAATTGAAATAGTCTCCTCTTTTTTTGTCAATCAGAACTTCTATCAAAATCATTGTAAGGTATTTTTATATTCTTTCCAGTATACATATTTTCTCAACTTATTGTGCTCTAACTCATTTCAATGCAAACTTACTCAAAGATAATTAGCGTTTAAGTTCAATTCAAAAATTCTCTTAGTGTATATAGCCCCCTTTTTTAGTCTTAAACGCCATAATAAGTTTCTTCCTATAAAAAAGGCCCCCTTCAAAAATTGCTGCACTAAGAAAAATTTCTCACATAAGCCACTATAATCAGAATTTATGACTTATTATTAAATTTAGAAAATTTTAAATTTTTCCTTTAAATAATTATTTAAAATTAACTTTATGAATTAATTCTACTCCTATAAATTTTAAATCAGGTAATTATAGAATTAGTTTAACCTACTAAAAACTCTGCATCTAAAAAGGAAATGTTATTATATATATGAAGGTTTTATAACCTGTATTTGGGAGCGTAAACAGAAAACTTAGAAGATCCTTCATATAAAAGCTGCACATAAAAAATAGTAAGTTTATTTCAAAATATTTAAGTGGTAAAAGTTACTTTTTTACGATCGTTAAAATTATCTATTTGAAAAAAAAGAATAAAAATAAGTTGCTGGTATCTAATTAATTCTCAATACTTATCAGTTTAAATTATTAATATTAAATATAAAGGCAGGCACTTGGAATACGTATTCCAAGTGCCTGTTAATTGTTTCTATGACAAAAATAAAATTTATTGTATCTTAAACTCACCTAATTAAATTTCAAAATTATATTTTTCTACTATTTTTTTCACATCATCTTTTTCAAAGAATTCTATAAATTTTTCTGCTAATTCTGAATTCATGCTACTTTTAATTATAGCCGCTGGATAAACAATTGCCTTGTGAGATTCTGGCTCTAATTTTTTAACTATGATACTGTTTTTAAGTAATGTAGCATCCGATTTATATACTATTCCTGCGTCCACCTCTCCTGACTCTATATAAGAAACTACCTGTTTTACATTTTTTGCAAATATCAATTTATCTTTTATGTCATCCCAAACTTTATAATATTCCAAACTTTCTTTCCCATATTTACCGGCCGGTACAGAACTAGGTTCACCTATGCTCACCTTAACATCCCCTTTTTTTAGGTCTTCTAAAGATTTTACTTTTTCCTCACTATCCTTTGCCACAATTAAGACAACCTGATTTTTAAGTAGATCTATCCTGCTAGAATCATCAATAAGTCCTTTTTCAGCCAGTGTATCCATTTTTGCACTGCTGGCAGATATAAAAATGTCAACAGGCGCCCCTTCTTCTATCTGTTTTTGAAGTGTTCCAGAAGATGCCAGATTTACAGTTAACACTGCGCCGTATTCCTTTTCAAACATAGGCTTTACTTCTCCCATAAGTTCTGTTAAACTCGCAGCAGCCGATACGGTGAGCTCTTTATTTTCAACATTTTTATAGCTGCATCCTAAAAATGCAGTTGCAATTATCACCATAAACAATAAGTTCAATACTTTTTTCATAAAACTCCCCCCTCTAAATTAACAAATATTAAATATTCCCTTTAAATCCAAGTGTTGTTTAGATTCTTTCTATCTCTGCTTTTATGTCAGCTGGTTTTCCAAAGTAGAGCGACGAGGTCGCCAAAAGGTCTACTCCTGTAGCTGCATACTCCGCAACGTTATCCTGCCTTATGTTTCCTGCTGCCACCACAACTAATTTTGAGTTTATCCCTTTAGCTTCTACGACAAACTTTTGCAGGGCTTCACACTTAAACTTGTCCACTTGTATTATATCCACCCCAGCTTTAACTAACTTTATCCCGTCCTCATGGTTGTGGGCTTCCACGGAAACCTTCTTCTCAAGGGAACTCAGCTTTATCTCAGGGATTTTTTCTAGTAAAACATCCAAACCGCCTATTAACTTTATATGCTCATCAAATATAAGTATTGTCTCTGAAAGTCCTACCCTGTGAGGGTATGCCCCACCAGCCATAATAGCTTTTATGGACATCCTCTTTGTGCCCGGCATGTTTTTTCTTGTGGCCACTACGTTCACATCTTTGTTTACAGCCTTTGCAGTTTTTACCAAGTGACTTGTTCTGGTAGCCACTCCACAAAAGCTTTCCAACATTTTGCTGCAGGTTCTCCACGCCATGTGGATATTTTTGGCGCTCCCGGAACCCTTTATAAACATCGTACCTTCTTCTATCTCAACACCAGAAGGGGTCATGAAGCAGGTTTCAATATCCAGTTTTTTAAAAATTTTCTCGACCTCCTCTGTGCCGCACACTATTATTTTGTCCCTTGACCTGAACGAAAGGGTAGTTTTTTTATCCCCTATCCCCAACACATGTGAAGTAAGGTCTATGGGTGATATATCCTCCTCTATAAGTTTTTCTAGTTCGCTGTCCGATATATAAAAAGACATTAAAAACACCTCCATTTATTATAAGCTACTCATTACTATGTCTCTGATCTCACAGTTTACAGCATTTTTGTATTTTAAAAGCTTCATATCATCTATTTTTTTTTGCATTGTTATTTTCCCATTTTCCATGAAAAATATTCTATCTGACACATTCACGATCTCCTTTATGCTGTGGCTTACCATGATTATGGTCGGTTTGTATATTTTATGGATCTCGCTTATCTTGTCCCTCATCATTGACTTTATCTCGAAGTCAAGCGAGGAAAGAGGCTCGTCTAAAAGGAAAATTTTTGGTTTTCTTACTATTGCCCTCGCAAGGGCTAACCTCTGTTTTTGCCCGCCTGAAAGTTTTTTTGCATTAAGTTTTTCATATTTTTTCAGCCCTGTCAGCAAAAGAAGTTCATCTACCTCGTTTTTATAGGCATTTTTTTTATCAAGTACAAACTCTATATTTTGTCTAACACTCATGTTTGGAAATATCCTATGTTCCTGAAAAAGGTAACCTATTTCCCTATTCTGCGGTTTTAGATTTAACCTCTTTTCTTTGTCGAACCAAGTTGTGTTGTCATATTTTATTATCCCGCTGTCTGGCTTTACAAGGCCGGATATTAAGTTTAACAACGTACTTTTGCCAGACCCGGAATTTCCGTATATCGATACAAATTCCCCCTCCTTTATCTCCATCTCCACATCCAAACTAAAATTTTTAAAAATTTTTTTCAACCTTATCTCCAACATAGATATCCCTCTTTCAATAGTCTCTGTTAAATGTCCTTATAAAAATAAAGATAATAAAAGAAAAAATTCCTAAAACAACCGATAAAAAAATTGCCCTTTCATACTCTCCGTCCAACACTGAGTTATATATTTCCAGAGATATAGTATTGGTTTTTCCTGCTATGTTGCCACCTATCATGAGAGTTATGCCAACTTCCCCCAATATTCTTCCGGTTGCAAGTATAAGCCCTGAAATAATGTTTAGCTTTATGTTTGGTATAACTATGAAAATAAAAGTTTCAAGCTCGCTTTTACCCAAGGTATACGCTGCTTCACACAAACCTATAATGTCATTTTTTATCCCTGATTTTACTGATTTTGCCATAAATGGCAGACCTGTTATAACCGCAGCAACCAGCAACCCTCTAAAATTAAAGATCAAACTTAGGTTTTCAGGAAGAATTCTTCCAAAAAAACCATTCTTACCAAAGAAATATAACATAAGAAAACCTAGCCCAATTGGCGGGAAAATCATCGGTAAGGTAGTAATTACTTCCAATATTTCACTTATTATTCTGTTTCCACAACATGAAATATATCCTACTAAGATTCCGATTAGAAAAAGAATTGGGACTGAATAGATAATAATTTTTAAGGTTAGAAAAAGAGAAGCAAGAATTCTTGAATCGGTGAGATAGCTCTGCATATCATCACTGACCTATCCCGTATTTTTTTAGGATTCCTTGTACATTATCTTTTTTCAGAAATTCCAAAAATTCATTTACACTTGCACTCTTATTTTCTATAACTCCTAACGATATGACTATATCGGAGTAATCTTTTTCATCTACTAAAATGTAACCGCCTATTTTATCTTTTAATGCAAGAGCATCAGTTAGGTTTATAAAGCCTACATCGGCTTCACCGGTTATGAGGTAGGATGAAACTTGTGGTACGGTCTGCACGAACATCAGTTTATCTTTTAACTGTTCATAATAATTCTTTTTATTCAAGTACTCCATGGCCGCTGCACCGTATATTGCTTTTTTTGCATCTGGCACCAAGATTTTTTTGATATCTCCATTTAAAATGTCTTCAGACGAAGACATTTCCAGACCTTTCCTGTATGCAATAGCCAAGACTCCCTTTCCAAGTATTTTGTAATTTTGGAATTTTATTCCTGATTTATCCAAAAATTTTCTGTCTCCGACTACAAAATCGATGCTGCTTGCGTTTTTAACATAGTTAATTACCTGACTCATATTCCCAAACATCATATCCAATTCAGCTCTGTGCTCTGTCTCATAAAGATTAGCTATTTCTTGAATCGGTTTTTTATAACCAGCTGCACTTACCAGCACAATATTTCCTCCGTAGGAACTCGTAAAAATAGCCAGTAAAAACAGAATAAACAATATTTTTTTCTTCATGCCATCACTCCTTGAAATGTATTGTATATATATCTTATAAAATCAAACAATATTTTAGATTTAGATGATTAAAGTTATCTAAATTTAGATTTAAAACACTTATTTAATTTAAACGAAATTGGATTTTATATAAAACGTATTTAAAAAAGAAAAAAATAGTGAAATTTTAAAAAGGTAGGCGAATTGAAATAATTTTTAAAAAGAAAATAAAGTCTTAATATAAAAGATTT
>QKCP01000013.1 GCA_003246855.1 Ilyobacter polytropus | reverse complement strand
TATCTATTATAAAATCCATAATTCCTGATTTTATCTTTTTATCAAAATAAGATATTTGAGATCCTACTATAGACAATTTGTCACCTATACCTAACTCTTTTATCGCAGCTGCCAGTGCATCATAATCATTTGAAGATAAATGTACTGCGTTTATTTCTTTATCTTTTTCAAGTGCCATCTTTATTCTTTCATAAGAACTTTTATATTTTTCCTCGCTTAGTATAATTTTTCGAATCTCGTAGTTTATTCCGTAGAGCCTCATATACTCTTTGAGTCCATTTAATTTTTTCTCCTGTACATCGAATTTCGGGTTACCTGCAACTATCAATAGTTTGATATCTTTCTTCAGCATCTTGGTGAATAAACTGGCTGATATTTTTCCCACCTGTACCGGATTCTCCCCAAAAAAACAAAGTCTCTTACATTTAACGTCAGTAGCTAGGGTTATTATCGGTATACCAAAATCTATTATTTCATTCATTTTTTTTACTATATTTTCAGAACTCATAACAGCTGCAACTATACCAACTACATTTTCCTCTTTAAAGCTCTCTAGCCCTTTTAATATTGCTTCTTCATCGAAGTTATCCACAAAAATCAGTTTTATTTTTAGTTTAGTGTCTTCGATATCATTTTTTGCTTTGATTATTCCATCCATTATTCTTTTATAATAAAGCTCTGCTCTTACAGGAACTAATACCCCTATGGTTTTCTCTTCACCAAAGCTTTTTAATTTTTTTGCATTTCTATTTACTGTATAGTTATTCTCTTTAGCTATTTTAAGTATCTTTTCTTTAGATTTTAAACTTATACCAGTCCTGTCATTAAGAGCCCTGTCCACAGTTCCTCTAGATACACCTGCTAACTCTGCTATTTCTTTCGTGGTTATCATCGTCATACTCCCAAATATAATAGATCTAAGTTTTTTCTCCACTGGCATAAATTATCTTTTCGTTGTCGTACGCACCTGCCACAGAGTATCCTGAAAGGACTATTAGGTAGTCCTCTTCGAAGAATAATTCCTTTAAAAAATTTTTTACCAAACAATAACTTCCCTCTAACTCCACCAACTTAATATCCTTTTCAGCTGCATCTTTTCTTAGTTTAAGCAGATTGTCACTGTCTTTTTCATGTCTAGTTTTTATAAAAAAAATTTCAGTTTTCTCATTTTGTCCATATATAGTTTCGTATATGTACTTGGCGTTGTCTTCTCCATACTCTTCTACGAGCTTTTCATACTCAAGTCCGTAGTACCAGTGTTCCTCATTGAAGCTCTCTGAATCCTTCTGTTTTTCAAACTCTTCCAGGTAATCAGATGAATACCATTCGCTACTCTGTTTGCCTTCAAAGTTCTCTACAAACTTTTCCCTGGACCCCAAAAATAGAGTACAGCAGTCGTGTGCACGTGGGATTATTATTGGGATCTCTCTTGCAGTTAACCCTAATATACTGTTGCCACACAAACCATAGAGAAGCATTATAGCTTCGTACTCCTCTCCTGTTTTATCTATCTCTTCTTGTAGCTCTTTATTTAATTTTTCAGGATTTAGATGCTTCCCCATGGATATAAACTTTGCATCTATAGGCAGCATATTTTCAGCTATAAACTTTTCCACAAAATTTTTAAATACACTGCACGATATCAATTTATATCTTTTCATAAATCCACCTAATTTCTTTCAAAATACATATAAAGCATAAAGTAATTATTAAATTCTAGACTTTCACCTAAATTTATATCCCTTGTTTTTGCTTTTATATTTACCATTTTTTCTTCTACACTTTTATCCAGTAAATACCTAACCGCCCCCGCTAATGAGCTGTTTCCTATTACAACCGCTTTTTCAAGAAGCAGTTCCGGCAATAGCCCTATCTCCACTAAACTTTCCAGATTGACTTTTGTACCGAAGCCCCCGGCTATATACACTTTTTCCACATCTTCAAAAGTGCACCCATATTTCTCTACTAAACAAGAAAGGCCGGCCCTTATGGCGGACTTTGCGAGCTGTAGCTCCCTTATATCCTTTTGGTAAACCCCTATCCCCTCGCAAATTTCACAGTATTCTCCTTTTGAAAAATAACCTGTGTAGTCCATTAGTCCACTACTTACCAATGATGATGCTACGTCTATCAGGCCTGTCCCGCAAATCCCTTTTGCGTTCTTACTACCTATGGTTTCATAGGTAAACTTTCCGTCTGCGTATTTTACTTTGGATATGGCTCCGGGAACACTCCCTATTCCGCATCTTATATTCCCACCTTCAAATGCCGGTCCGGCAGCTGTTGCTGTGGTAACTATGCCATCTTTCGATCCGATTACCATCTCTCCGTTGGTTCCTAGGTCTATAAGTATGCAAGGTTTTTCTGAAAAAACCATATCATATGCATAAATGCCGGACAATATATCTGCACCGACATAAGCTGCTATTGACGGTAATATATGCACATTGCACTCTAGTAAACTGCTCTCGAATATCTCCCTAAACTCAAACATATGTTTTTCAAGTGTTATAGAGGTAAAAGGCACGACACCTATACTCCTGCACGAGATCCCCATAAGCAGGTGAAGCATTATCGTATTCCCGGATACAGACATCTCGTATATCTCACTTTTATCCACTTTCTCTGTATTCAAAATCTCTTTTATCCCGGACAATATTGAGTTTGAAACGGCTTTTTTTAAGCCTAAAATGCCGTTTTCGTTGGAATATGCTATCCTTGATATTACGTCTGCACCGTATTTTCTCTGCTCGTTTATTACCCTAGCGCTGGCTATCTCTATGCCATTCTCCAAATCTATAGCTTTTATAGCTATGGTTGTTGTCCCCAGGTCTACTGCTAGTCCAAGAACCCTCTCCATCTTTTCCGATACCTTTACAACCTTTTTATTTTTCATAACGAAGTAGAGTTCTTTTTCGCTCATATCTTTGTGATCTATTATCTTGGATATATCCTTCAAGGCTTCAATGGAAAACTCTGTCTCTCTTCCAAAAACTTCACCTATATTTTTACAAAAGCTCCCTCCATCATTTAACCTCTCCAAATTAACGGATTTTTTTACTTCCACTATGGGCTCTATCTCGAAATCAAAGACTTTATAGTCTTTCAAAGATTCCATTTTTTCTTCCCCGCTATCAGGTATTTCAATCAAGCAGCTATCTTCCGGGTAGAAGCAGCAAGCAAGTCTGTATCCCTCTTCCAATTGAGATTGGTTTAGAAACTCCGTGTCCTGCGTTGTGACGTCTGCTTTGCCTTCCAAAATTTTAACCACACATTTTCCACACTTTCCAACCCCACTGCATGGTGCATTTATATATACACCAGCTCCCCTTATATGTTCGAGAAGAGAGTTCCCGCTATGCAAAGGAACCTCTATACTGTTTTCTCCTACTATCCTAACGAAGTTATCCACAGAAATCACTCCACCATTATTTTTGTATCCGATAATTTACACCATTCTTCCACAAGAGTTTCTTTAAGAGGATTTTCAAGCGGGCTTATGATAACCACAAAAGACTCCTTGTTTGCACTTCTAGGCAAAAACTTCACATCTTCTCCTACACCGTCTAGATAAAACCAACCCTCTTTAAGTTTTAAGAACCCCTTTATCCTGTATATTTTCCTTTTAAAGGATTCTACCCATTTCTCAACTTTATCTTTTTCAGAACCTTCCGGCAACCTCACAAGCAAATTGCGAGCAATTGTAAATTTGTTTTCAAATATCTGCTTGTCGTCTTTATGCAAAACTGTGTCGATTATATTGTCAGGAACCTCTGCAAACGAAGTCTCATAAATAAGTGAGTCGGCATTATACTGCCTTATGGAGTTAAAACTCTTTTCTTTCTCCTCATCAGTGGCTATGTCACATTTATTGAGTATCAACATATCACTTATAGCTATCTGTTGTTTTAATATCTGTACCGTTTGCACCAATTTATAGATGTTTGTGGCGTCCATTACACCTAGTATCTCAATTTTATCTATATCTTCGCCTTTTTTATTTTTTATTATATCCAGTATCCCAGGTAAAGTGGACGGATTTGCCAAACCACTGCTTTCTACCAGTATGGTTTCCACATTTTCTTTAATTACTTCCAGCATAGCTTTTACAAATTGGTCAGATTTACAAGAGCAAAATATAGAGCCGCTATTTATTTCAGCTATTTTTATTCCATCTCTGTCTATGAGTTCTGCATCAACGCCGATTTTACCAAAATCATTCATTACAACTCCTATTTTTTGGTCAGAATGCTTTTCTATAAGTTTTTTTAAAAAGGTAGTTTTTCCAGATCCTAAAAATCCGGTTAATATGATTATCTTTACCCCCATTTTGAATCCCTCTTTCACTATTATTAACTATTTAAAATTTGCACTAAAGGGAGTACTTAATATACCCCCATAGTTCGCATTACTATTTATTTTCTATGCAGTTTCTATTGCTTCTATTAACTCTTTTTTACTAGGAATTATAGAAGAATATTTAAGCTGACCATTTATGTACATAGAAGGTAGATTTTTAACCCCCATTTTCATACATCTTGCTATATTCTCTTTTACTGTATATTTGTACTCCACTACATTTATTTTATCCCCAAATTCTTTCCATGCATCGTTTATGGCGATCATCATATACCCACAAGCTGCACAACTTGCCGAATCCAACGTAAATACTTCTACAAGTGGCTTCTCAAGATTATCATAATCTGGAAGATCTACTTCGATATCCTCAAATGAAGTTGCTTCATAGTTTTCCAATATCTTTTTTGCACTTTCAGGATCTCTTGCAGCTTCCTGAACGGCTATTGAGTTGGCTATAGGTACATCATATGGCATATCGCACCCAGGGGCTATTATCAGGTTTTTAGTTGATACGCTTTCCAGTATGTCTATTACCACTTTCATATTATCCTGTTGTGTTCCGTGCAGCATAATTGTTGTAAGTGGGATGTTCCCTCCAAGTGTCACATTGTATTTATCAGTAACCGCCTTTGCAGTAACTATATTAATATTTTCATCTATCGAGATAGAGTCAGGTTTTGTTTCACACATAACTTCTAAATTTTTAGTTGCGTCTCCACAAACAAAGAAAGATGAGTATGCTTCAGACTTTCTAATATGCTCAAAGAAATCAGTATAAGATTCAGTTAAAAACTCTTCAAAATGGTCTGAAGAAATTTGAGAAACAAGTGGATCCACAGAAGCTATCACATCCATACCAGCTTCTATATAGTAGTCTGCAAGCTTTTTAATTACCTCATTTGAATACTTTACAAGATTTATTACATACTCAGGATCGTCAAACATATCCATAAAAATCATGTTTCCACGAAGATGAGAAGCAAGAGTAAATGGGCCACACACAAGTCCATAAAGAGCTGTTGTATCTCCAACCTCTTTTTTCATTTTTTTCATAACATCTAATATCATTGGAAGACGTCCGTCAGTCTTCTCGATCATTCTTGTAGGTATCTTTTTTTCCATCTCAAGAGGATGACTTACAACAGATGGTGGAGCGTCTTTTGCCCACATAAGCTCACAATCGAGTATCTCGGCTTCTATCTGAAGATCAAATATCACAGGCTGACCATCTGGACGATACAGCTTATTTACTTCCATAAGAGCTTCAAAAAGCTTATCCCCATCTGTAAGCACCTCCTCAGCATCATATCCAACAAGTTTTCCGGCATGCACCCCTGCAAACGGTACCCAAGGCGCTCTGTCTACTTTTTCATGACTAAGTGTTTTGAACAAAAGTTCTTTCCCCATTAAAAATTTCCTCCTTATATAATTTACAGCACATTTTTAGTTCGCGAGAACGTAAGATGAGTAAAAAAACATAGCACTTCTTTTTAAATCTACACTTTTCACGCGTTCTCGTGAACGGATAATGAATAAAAAAATATAACACTTCTTTTCAAATCTACATTTTTCTTTCGTTCTCGTGAACGGATACCGAGTAAAAATTTAAGCACAAAAGTGCTAAAAAGTGATCGTTATTAGATGCTGCTAATAATATATATAATATTTTTTAGATTATGTCAATAATTTTAAAAAAAAATTGATTTTATTACAAATTGTTA
>QKCP01000130.1 GCA_003246855.1 Ilyobacter polytropus | reverse complement strand
ATCCATTTTTTGATAAAAAAACAAAAAACCGATTATATTATAACCGGTTTTTTCACTAGTATATTATCAAAACAAGTGCACTACTTAAACCCAAAAGACCTCTCTTAGAAAATTCTGTAAAATCTAATCGCCATAAAAACATTTGCAAAGGAGTTATCTATGAAAGGTTATCGTCATCCTAACATGATTAAACGATAAAGTATAGCAAAATCCCAAGCACAAGGGCTATCTAAAAGAGAAATTTCAAATTCATGCAACCGTTCTCATTTTGCTGTAATTTAGATAGTTAAATAGGTTAAAGGAAGACTATAACCCTTCTAAAGCTCAAACGCAATACATAAGTAATTAAAAAATACGGGAAGAAAATCTATACTCTAAACTAATCTCGAAGCTAAAGAATATTCTGAATTTAAAAAGATGGCTTCCGAATGAAATTGCTAATAGAAGTTCTATATACATTTTCAACTTCAACTCTTTACAGAGCTATTCATTCTGGAGTTATTAATATTTCTATAGAAAAAGGTCTTAAGTTTAGAGGCAAAAGAAAAGGTAAAAAACGAAAGATAGTAGAGGTCACATTCCAGGAATAAAATTTATTGAAGAAAGACCCAATAACGCGAATATGCGCAAAAAAATAAGTCATTAGGATACTGATTTAATTATTAACAAAGGAAGAAAAGGCAAGCTATTAACAAAAGCATCTCTTTTATTTTGAAAGCTTTTAAACGTGCATTAAGAGGCACCCCTCAAGAATATCTAAAGACAATTACAGTTGATAATGGGAAAGAATTAAAAAAATAGTTATGAGAGTTAAAAACAGGTCAAGAAAAATATTAGGTTATTTTAAAGCTAAAGATATTTTCTGAAAAAAAAATAAAGTGGTGTGCTTGACATGACACACCACCACTAAGTAACTTATGTATATGATTTTTTTAAAGATATCTTAAATACAGATATATGGTTGCAAGCAATAAGGTCTGAAAACTTATTAGCATTCCAAACTTTAAAAATTTAACAAAGCTTATCTTTAAACCAGCTTTTCCAGCAGCTCCTACGGCTACCACGTTGGTGGCAGATGCCAGTATGGTGGCGTTTCCTCCAAGGCAAGATCCCAGGGATAGCGCCCACCAAAATGCCTTTACATTCCCCAAATGTCTAAATGACGGTTCCATAACGTGTATTATCTTTGAAAATGTTGCTGCGTTGGCTACATTCCCGATAACAGAGGTAAATATGGCTGAGGCCCACAGGACTACTATGGCCGCTAAATTAAAGTTGCCTTCTGTCACTTGTGATATTTTATCTCCTAGTATATCTATGAAATGTATCTCCTCTACACCCTTTATAAGCATGAATAGGCCTATAAAGAAAAATAGTGTATCCCATTCCACATGTTTAAAAATTTCTTCCGGTTTCCTCTTAGCCATAATTATGAGGATTACTGCTCCACTCAAAGCTATTATTGCAAGTCCTCTTTCAATAACACTGTTTAGCACAAATCCTAGTATTATAACCGCGAATACCGCCATCGCCTGTTTTAAAAGGGTCATGTTTTTCAATGTTCTGCTAGGGTCTAAATCCATTATTTTAGCCTTTAAATCCCTAGATACTTTAAGTTGTTTTCCATAGATGATATATACAGTTAGTACAAGTGATATTAAAGCTATTATTGAAAGCGGGGCTGTGTTAAACAAAAATTCATTGAAAGTAAGATCGCCTTCATTCCCTATAATAAGCTGAGTAGGGTCTCCGATAAGAGTAGCCGAACCGCCGATGTTAGCAGACATAACTTCAGATATCAAAAAAGGAAACGAATCCAGCTGTAATTGATTGGCCAATAAGATAGATACAGGCGCCATGAGCAGTATAGTAGTTACGTTGTCTAAAAACGCTGAACATACTGCCGTTATCAAGGACAAGAGCACTATAAGGGCAAAAGGTTCCCCTTTTACAAGTTGCGCCACCTTTATGGCAAACCATTGGAAAATCCCAGTCTCCGATATAAGATGCACCACTATCATCATACCTATTAACAGAAACAGTATTTCAAGCCTGGAAGCTACCGCCTCTAAAGCCTCCTCCTCGTTCAATATTCCCAACAGAGCCATGAGCAAACCTCCCAAAAGAGTGGCAAGAGCACTTGGTATTTTTTCTGTTATTATGAGGTAAAAAGTCGCTAAAAATATCAAAATTCCTAATACAAACTGCATTATTCCCTCCTCAACATCTGAAAAACATTATGGTATTTAAATATGTAGAACTTTCTGAATTAAATAAGATCTGATAATCATGCCGTAATACTTACCTTTTTCAACTACATATATCCTGGTATTACCCTTTGTCACCATCAAAAAACCTATTTCCATTATTGATGCCTTCCTGTCTACAGAAATTGGGTTTCTCCTGTACAACTCCTGAACTGTCACAGTTTTTTCATTTTTAAAGTACTCTTCAAACGGTTCTCCAACTGTCATAAAGCTTAGGTCAGAAAGAAGAGAGGTATATTTTGGCATCCCGTACTCTATCAACTCTCTTTCTGTTATCTCCCCCAAAAAGTTTCCTCTTTCATCTACAACAGGAAAACCAGTAACATTTTCTATAGTTAACCTTCTAGCTACCTCTTCTAAGGTATCGGATGTCTTTACCGGAACTATATCTGTATTCATTATATCCTCAGCAGTTATTCTATCCTGTATCTCTATATCAGAAGATTTTATTATATGGTAAATATCTAAAGAGTTAGATGCATTTCTTATCTCATCAAGAAGATGTGCCTTTCTCAAGGCTATTTTAGTTATTCCTGACATCAGTTTAAGCATAACCTTGTTTTTAAGGCTTGCCGCAACTATAAGTACAAATATGTCTACGTCGTCTTCATTGTTAAATGTGGCGACTTTACTTTTGACAGGTTTTTTCAATGTAGCCATCGCTACTACCACATCATCATAACATTCTACCCTTGCATGCGGTATGGCTATCCCCATTCCTATGGCAGTAGGTATCTCTTCCTCCCTATCCATAACCGCTTTTTCTATATCTTTTTTAACCATGGCGAATTTTTTATCGCTTTCTGATATTTTATCTATCATTTGTTTTATTACTTCTTCTTTTGTATCAGCAACAATATCTGTAAATAAAAATTTTGCGTCTAAATAACTTGATAGCTTCATTTTGCCGCCCCCTTATTATTGACTATTATTTATTTTATTACTTTAAGCTTATTTTGTAAAGAATAAAAAATGAACATTGTGTACGGGTTAATTTTTACTCTTAATATACTCCAACACTACAAAAGTATATCGGTAATTCCTCTTAAACTAAAAAATCAGTTTTGAAAAAAAATTGGCAGTTTTGTGTAAAACTGCCAAAAATTAATTTATCTTAGGAAAAATCGCAAATCCATATGTAGGCCCAGAATGTGCTCCGATTATCGGACCAATCTCAAATCTTCCTCTATAATCCAATCTTTTATATTTAGATGCGTATAGCCATAGCCTGTCCGCGTTTTCCAATTGTTCTTTTGTGCCTCCCCACCCTGCATACATAACTACAGAGCCCTTCTTAACTTCACTTTTTATCAATTTTTGCATATACTTCATTGCTCCGGAGTCTCCTATGGCCTTTTTTTCCATATATACTTCCCCATTTTCTATCTTCAAGACCGGTTTTAGCTTAAGAACCCCGCCTATCACCGAGGAACTCTTGCTTATTCTTCCGCCCTGCTCCAGATATCCTAGGTCTTCCACCACAAAAAATACCTTAGCTTTATTCTGCGCCTCATCTATCCATTCAGTTATTTTTTCAAAAGACTCCCCTTGCTTCACAAGTTTAGCAGCTTCTAATACAAGGTGCCCTGCACCCAGCCATACATTTTTACTGTCTATTATAGAGATATCGTCTTCCTTGCCCAGCATATTTCTAGCCACTTTTGCAGCCTGCTGTGTGCCGCTTAGTTTTCCAGATATATGTACTGAAATTATTTTTTTATAGCCCTTCTCAAATAACTTCCTGTAAAATTCTTCAAACTCTGCCGGTGACGGCTGCGATGTTTTCGGAGTATAAGCATCTTCTACTATCCTAGTCCAAAACTCTTTATTATTTACATCAATCCCCTGTTTCAGGTATTCCCCGCCCTTAAATTTTATCTTAAGCGGTATGACACTTACGTCGTAGCCTTCAATTAGTTCTGCTGTTAGATCTGTTGTAGAATCCGTTACTATGGCTATTTCCGGTAGCTCAGGATCTTTATTTTCTATGTATATGCTATAATTCTCCTGACTACTAACTAGCTCTTTATAAACTATTCCCTTAGGCCGAAGAAGTTCATCTATCTCGCTAGCAGTTTCCCGCCCCTTTATCACAAACACCCTAAGGGTGTTTTGGGTCACCAGATTTCTGTATACCTCGGTAATAATTTCTTCCAAACTGTCAGATTTATACTTTATCTCCCCTTCTACTAAAGCTACAAATCCTCCTTTAGAAGACTCTTTATCTTCGTATTTCTCATTTGATGCCGCTATGCTTATCTCTACAGAATGATTTCTCCCCATATCCTTCAGCACAGATTCAAGGTTTTCATTTCTGTTTCTTAACACATAATAGCCTTCTAGAACCGACTCTGTATCCAAAACCAAAATTTCTTTGCTGGACCTTGTAGTGGCCAACTTTGCTGTGGAAATTATATTTTTATTGTTTGGTAGGATGATTAGCTTATTGCAGTCTACCCTGGCTATTGTCTCTTCTATGTCCGACACGCTAGGGTTCTTTCCAGCCCCAGCTATTATCACACCCGCCGCACCCTGCTTTATGAAAAACTGAGCCATCTCGTTGGTGTCTGCCACTGCCAAATAAGCCCAGTCCCAAACATTTTCATTGTTTATGACTATATTAGTTGTTTTAAGCGATAAATGCTGCTCGTGGTCTGATATAACTAGATTTCTATGCTGCTCGTCCATATTTTCAATTTTTATACTGTTCAGGTCCCCAAGCTTGCAGGCTATCTCCAAAATAGAACCTGGATTGTTGGTGTGTATATGGGTTTTTGTCTTTTTAAAAGTCTGGGCGCATATCATGGAATCCCCATAAAGGCCTATATCCTTTTTGTATTTGTCGAAGTCAAAGTTTACATTTTCAAGTATGAACTCCGTACAGTACTTGTATTTTCTATCCTCATGAGGGTAAGAGTGCTCCAGCTTCTGCCCCCTAGTAGCCTGGCTTCGAACTATTCTCTCCAGGTCGTTTAGCATTTCAGGATCTGTTACCGACTTTTCAAACCCTTCGAGTATGTAGTATATCCCCTTACCTCCTGCATCGACGACACCTGATTCCTTAAGCTTTGGCAATAGTTCTGGGGTACTTTCTACCGCTTCGTTGGCTACCTTTTTAAGGTATGCCAGATAATCTATAAAATCATCCTCTGTCCTGTTGTATTTTTGGGCTTCTTCAGCGACCCTCCTGATAACGGTGAGCATAGTCCCCTCTACGGGGTTACTCACAGACATATAGGCTTTCTCCTTGGCTACTAAAAAAGCATAGGATATATCTTCTATGCTTATCTCCTCTTTTCCATTTATTCCAACAAGAAGACCTTGTATTATTTGTGAAAGTATTGTCCCGGAGTTACCCCTTGCCCCGAGCAAAATAGACTCGCTGACTATATCGGCCAGTTCTGCCATGTTAACTTCCCTGTTCAGCTTGAGAAGGTCATTTTCAACAGACTGTAGGGTCATAGACATATTAGTCCCTGTATCCCCATCAGGTATAGGATAAACATTCAGGTCATTCAATACATCAGCATATTTAGAAAGCCACCTGCTGGCAGCTATCAGTAGTTTTGTTATTCTGGTAGCATTTAAAACCCTTACCTCTATCTTAACCATATCTTCCTCCGAAAAGTTTTATTTGGACATATCTTGATATGTTTCTACTATTTTATCCCATATTCCCTGTTCTCTCAAAATATATTCTACAAATTCTCTTACTGCACCCTTACCGCCTGCATTGACGGATTTAAAGTCTACTATGTTGAAGACCTCTTGCACTGCGTCTGAAGGTGCCCCTGTAAACCCTGATTTTATAATGGCTGGCAGATCATTTATATCATCACCCATATATGCCACCTCTTCGTATGTGATGCCATATTTATGCAGAATTTCATCCATTTTAGCAATCTTATTTTTTACTCCTTGATGGACTTCATCTATACCGAGTTCAGCCGCACGCTTTTTTACAATCTGGGACATTCTTCCGGTTATTATAGCAAATTTCATATCATATTTTATACCTTCAGCAATGGCGAATCCATCCTTCACGTTGAAAGTCTTGGTTTCAACGCCACCGTTTTCTATCTCTATCCCACCATCAGTTAAAGTCCCGTCAACATCCAAAATTATAAGTTTTATTTTTCCAGCTTTTCTATTCATTAGTTTATCCTCCACCCGGATTAGAATGTAGGTGGGGTAACCACCCATAGAGCTTTTACAGGTTTATCCGATTCATTTCTGAACCTGTGCTTCTGTGTAGATTTAAAGTAAAGACTATCGCCCTCATAAAGAGTGTGCTTTTTATCGTTTATATACACGTCAAGCGTCCCCTCTATTATAAAGACGAATTCTTCCCCCTTATGGTGAAAGTAATTTCTACCACTCTCTCCACCTGGACCTATCTCATAATATATAGGCTCCATATTTTTTTCTATATCTGAAGATGTCAACAGCGATATTCTAGTATTGGAATCCACACTTTCCACAACAGATCTTTCATGCTTTCTTGTAACATCCGTATTCTTTTTTACCTCTTCGTCCTCTATTAGGTAGCTTACTCTAACATCTAGAGCAGTAGCTATTTTTTTCAAATTTTCAATTGAAGGAGATGCCTTTCCCTGCTCTATCTGAGAAAGAAAGCTAGCTGAAAGGTCCACCTGTGCAGCCAAATCCCTAAGAGAAAGTCCTTTTTCTGTTCTGTTTTTTTTGATTCTGTCACCTAATCCCACTTTTTACCTCCCTTTAGCTATTCAATAATTTTTGTAGCTCAAATAACGCCGTCAAAGCAGATTTTGTCCTTATTTTATTTCTATCACCTTTAAATTGATACCTGTTTACAAAGTATTTACTCTCAATTTTTATGCCTATATACACAGTCCCCACTGGTTTTTCTGCAGTTCCCCCGGTAGGTCCAGCTATTCCAGTGATAGATATGCCAACATCCGTACTAAGACCTTTTAGCATCTCAACTGCGGTTTCTTCACTTACCGCTCCAAAGCTATCCAAGGTAATCTTTCGCACCCCAAGTCTAGACATCTTCGCCTCATTGCTGTAGGTCACAACACCCTCCTTAAACACATTAGATACCCCACTCACCTCGGTAATGAAGGTACTCAGCATACCACCTGTGCAGGATTCCGCCGTGGACAGTGTGTATTTTTTTTTGATGAGTTCTTCCAGCACAATTTCTTCTAGTCTTTGTTTGTCCTCACCGTATATATTTTCGCCTATCCTGTCATATATCCTTTGTTTTATAACGTCTACTTTATCTTTTTTATCTAAACTGGTAAGCAGCCTGACTATTATTCCATAGCTTTTTACCAAAAATTCGTAAAATATCCCCTTTTCTGTAAAAAGGTCTACTATCGTCTCCTCTAAAAGCGATTCAGGCATACCCCACACCAAGATATCCTTTATATATATTTCATTATCCAGTTTCTTCTCTTCCCTATAATAGTCTAAAAATTTAGGAAAAAGGTGGAAAAGTTCTGATGGCACCCCCGGAAAAGCTGCTATACCATCAACATATATGGCCGGGGCTATTCCTGTACAATTGTCTATAACATAGCTCCCTGTGGGCAGCATGACCTGCCTTTTATTTCTTTCCAGGAGTTGCTCCGATATATTCCTATCCCTGAATTTCTCTTTTAGCCTTTCAAACTGCTCCTCATGCAACAAAAGCTCCCTGCCAGTATATTTTGCGATGGCATCTTTTGTGAGGTCATCTATGGTGGGTCCGAGACCACCTGATATTATTACAAGGTCCGAACCGGTCTTAGCGTAAGCTATAGCCCTGTATATCTCATCTATATCATCGCCAACACTCATTTTAGAACTAATCTCTATGCCATATTTGTTTAACTCTTCCGCCATGTAAACGCTGTTGGTATCAACCATCATTCCGTTCAAAAGTTCGGTGCCAACAAGTATGATAAATGCTTTCATTTAAAAACCGCCTTAAAATATAAGATTCATCACAGCTACGAGTAAAAAATTCGCCATAACGCCCGCCAAAAAATCATCTGCAACTACCCCGACACCAGCACCTATAAACTGCGACTTGTAAACTGGTCCCGGCTTCCATATATCAAAAATTCTAAAGAATACAAACCCTAAAACCACTGCTACCAAAAGTTCGGATAGGCTTTTCGGGTTCACCAGAAATAAAGTAGTTACATATCCCAACACCTCATCTATCACGACTTTTTGCGGGTCCTTTTCACTATATATTTCTCTTTCGCTGTAATCACACACGTATACGCAAAACAGAAAAAACACCGCTAAAAATAAGAAATAAAATGAGTTGTACATGCTTTCGCTTGGAAATATAGGTTTCAAAGCGTAAAGGAATAAGAATAAAGGTATCCCACCGAGGGTCCCGAAAGTCCCGGGTGCCTTTGGTAGATCTCCTAGACCAAAACAGGTTGCAAGTTTTTCCATCGTCTTTTTTCTCATTTTTCACCCCCTAATATACCCCCCGCTCAAAATTATACGGGTTGTACTCTCCTTCTCTATTTTCTAAACTCTTTAACACTTGAATAGTTTCATCATAAGATTCCCATGTAAAATCAAGCCTTAGTTCATCCATGCCTAGTTTTAATATTCTGTCTAAAACTGGTATCAGATTCATAGGCTTTTCGAAATAAACCTCAGTATTTCCAAGATGATTTTTTACTAACCGCAATTCATCTCCACTTTCACTTACTACTTTACAGTCTTCCTTCACAATGGATGGGTCTATATACATCACCCTTAGTCTTCCGTAAACTACAAGACCTTTTTCAGACTTAGCCCCCTTGATCTCCGCAAGGCTTTCTAGATCAAGTTCCGGGGACAGATAGACCAACCCAACCTTATCCATTCCGGAAAAATAGTCCAATGCATAGGAGTTACCTATGTTTTGATTCCAGTCCACTGTCACTGCGCTGTTTTTATTTTCAAGCAGCTGGTATAGATTACTGGCCAGTTCAGAGTCTAGGTCTATTTTCCCAACTTGACTTTCCCTTGCAACATCAATGCCCTTTTTATATATTTTATCCACTCCAAACTTTCGAGCTGCTCTTTCCTGCTCAATATTAAAAACACATACAGCTATTCGCGGGCGTGGATTAAAGCTGTTTTTAAATTCACAAGTCACTATTTCTTCACTGGACTTTTCCCGTCTGTATGAACATAAGAGTTTATCCCTAAGTTCTTCTACTGCCGCCCTTTTCATAGCTTTCAGAGTTTTAAAAGGCAAAAATGTACCTAGATCGCCTATAAAATCAAATTTTTCAAGAAAAAATGTGGTCTCACCTAGCTCTCCAACCTTTTCCTCCAGCTTTTCTAGTGACAATAGGGAACTCTTGGCAATCTCAAGGTTTTCTCCACTGTAGACCGTGGAGCTCACCTCTTCTCCGTACAGGTTTGTTGCTAGTACTTCAAGGGTTGCTTCTTCTCCAACAATTGCCTTTAGCTTTGCCCTAATTGGTATTTTTTTTTCGGAACTTTTCATCTCTTTTGACACCAAATCCATAATATCTTTAGAGTAAGTTTTGTATATATAGGCAGTCCCTTTAGGCAACTTGCCTATTTTGACTATCTCCCCTTTGATTCCCTTTTCTCTTTTGCCTTTTTCTGTACTTATCTTGTTTACGTAAGTTCCGCCAAGTTTTTGGTGATTTTTAGAGATATAAGCTATCCCGTCACCTAGCAGCAGAGAATCTTCTAGGCTCACCTCGCCCGAACTGGATACCCTGCCAACTCTGTAGCCAAAATCAGCTGAATATTCTGGATTCATTATATGTAGATTATTGTAAAAATAACCTTTTCCATATCCCCTGTTGAATATCTTAGGTGTATTAAGCTTTCTGGAATCTCCTTTTATAAGGCAGTTGTAGTAGCTTACCGTCTCGTATACGTATTCCTCGCTTTTCATTCTGCCTTCTATTTTTATAGAATCTATACCTATTTCTTTAAGTTTTTCTATTTCCTCTTTTTCAAAAATCTGGTCCTTAGGGCTCAACAAGTATGAATTTTCACTTTTTTTGGTAATATACTGCCTTCTGCACGGTTGGGCGCAAAGCCCCCTGTTTCCGCTCCTGCCGCCTATGAAACTGCTTAGATAGCAGTTTCCGGAGTACGAGATGCAAAGCGCTCCGGAAACGAATATTTCAAGTTCTATATCAGTCTTTTCCCTGATGCTTTTTATTTCTTCAAAGCTAAGTTCACGGGCTAATACCACCCTTTTAAAGCCAACTGCCTTCAAGTAGTTTGCTTCTACATGGTTTGCAACTGTCATCTGAGTGCTACCATGTACTTCCAAATCTGGAAAATTTTCTTTAAGAAACTTAAATACGCCAAAATCCTGTACTATCACAGCATCCAACCCTGCCTCGTAAACTGTTTTTAGGTTGGTGTACACCGCCGTAAGCTCTCTTGCCTTCATCATGGTGTTTAGCGTTAAAAATACTCTTGTCCCTCTGGAGTGGCTGTAATCTATAGCCTCTAACAGCTCTTTAACATTGAAGTTTTCGGCGTTTCTCCTGGCGCCAAACCCCTTGAGTCCCAAGTATACCTCCCCTGCTCCAGCACTCACTGCAGCTCTAAGCCTTGACATACTTCCTGCAGGCGCTACTATTTGCATAATCTTCATCTTCCTAACCTTTATTATCTAAAACATCGTTGGCTATACTTTCAGCCTCAAGTATAGCTTTTTTCACCATGTCAAAATTAACCGTATACGGTAGGTTCCACATGGTGTCCCCTTTGTAAAGCGACCTGTTCACTATTTTTGTGAGTTCAGACTCGTTCAAACCATCCATATTTAAGTCTTTCAGGTTTATAGGAGCACCTAATTCTAGGTAGAGTTTAGCCAATTTTTTGGCTTCATCTCTGTCACCGTCAAGAAGCTTCTGAACCAAATTCCCAAATCCAACTACCTCTCCGTGAAGGTTTTTTCTGTTTCTTTCAAACATAACTGTAAACGCATTGTTTATAGCATGTGACGCCACAGCACGGCAAGCTTCCCCACCTACGCCGCCTACCAGTCCTGCGCTCAATATGGTATGCTCTATCATCTTATCCACTTCTTTGGAGTAAACCCCGTTCTTTATATCTTCTACTGCTTTCGCACCATACTCAAAAACTTCATCATATATTTTTTTAGCTATATATATAGCTATTTCAAGCTCTACATTTTTTTCGGTTATGCCGTTTGTAAACGCCTTAGTTTCAACCCATTTTGCAAGGGAATCTACCATTCCAGATACAAGGTATCTAACCGGAGCTGAACTTATAATTTTCTTGTCCATAAACAAAAGGTCAGGATTCTTGTGTATGTCGTAGTATTCATAAGCTATTCCCTGCTCGGTGTAAACTGCAGAGTGAGACGACCAAGCTGCACAAGTAGCGGCTATCGTCGGTACTGTAACAATCTTCGCATTACCTTTATATCCAGCAGCCTTTGTTGTGTCTAGGAGCTTTCCTCCACCAATACCTACTATAACTTCTAGATCACCAGATTTTATTATATCTGCGATTCTATCTATCTCTTCGTGGCAGCACTCCCCTTGGAAAACTACCTGCTCCGAAGCGACGCTTTCCTTTACAGACGACAGTCCTTCTCCTATCAACTGCAATATGTTTTCATCTACAAGGACAAGAGCACTACTACCTAACTTTTTTATCTCTTTTCCCAACTCTTTGATATTATCATAGCCCGATATATATCTCCCAGGAGATATAAGTAGATTAAGCATTAAAAAATCCCTCCATATATACATATAAAATTATTATAAACCGTAAAATCTAATCAATATGTAAACCCAATATCCTAGCTATTCGTGTATCTCCAAAAACTTATCGGCAGTGTATTTTATACCTATAGCACCTAGCGGAGCGGTTATAATTATACTAAGTACAGCCATCGCCAAAATAAGTTCTCCTGAAGGCACCCCCATAGATAGGGGTATAGCACCTATGGCAGCTTGCACAGTCGCTTTGGGTACATATGCCACCACACAAAATACTATCTCTTTTTTTCTTAGATCTGATCCAGCCAGTGATAGCCACACTCCAATGCTTCTTCCAACAAGTCCTATGGATATTATCGCTATCCCTATAACCCCTGCGTTAAGAACAACTGAGACGTTGACAGCAGCACCGATTAATACAAACAACAGTATTTCTGCCAGCACCCATATTTTGTTAAATTTTAATGCGAGTCTCTTTGCCAATTCTTCGTTTTTTTCAAGTATCACAAAACCCATGGCCATTATGCCCAATAGGCTTGCCATAGGTATCAAGTTCATAGACTCTAGGTGGTTAAAGAGTATCGCCACTATCATAAAGATTATTACCTTTTTGCTGTCCCTTATATGAAGCTTTTCGTAAAACTTTAGCAGTAAAAAACCAAACAGTGCCCCCAGGATTATCCCGTCGGCTATGCTTATCGGTATCTTCATAAAAAGTTTTAATATGTCTTCCTTTTGGCCAATCGCCATGCTAAGAAAAGCCCCGAATATTGTTATTGCAAAAACGTCGTCAACAGACGCACCCGCAAGTATGAGAGTCGGGATCTCTTTTTTTTTGCCGTAGCCCCTGGATTTCAGCTCCAGCATTTGTGGCACTATAACCGCAGGAGAAACTGCTGCTATTATAAATGCAAGTACACCTGATTCCACAAAAGAAAGATTTAGCAGTTTGTGCCCTACAAAAATAAGTGTAAGGCCTTCTAGAATTCCTGGGATAAAGGACATTTTAACAGCCTGTTTCCCTATCTTATTTAAGGTGTTTTTATTTATGCCAAGGCCAGCCCTTATTAGTATTATGATAAGCGCTGCCGTTCTTAGCTCAGACGATAGTTTTATAAGATCATCCGAGATAAATATACTGTCCAATAATCCTGGGCTTAGGCTCGATTCGAACATCTGCCTGCTGTAAGGCCCCAATACAATCCCTGCAGCTATCATCCCAAGTAAAGGAGGTAACTTCACCTTCTCAAATACGTGGGCAAAAAACATCGCAATCAATACTACTATAGCCAGATTAAACAGCATCATTGCACCCCATTTCAAATAAAATAGTACATTGTTCAATACATTTTAACATAGTATAATTTAGCAGTCAATTTAATATATTATTAATTATGAAATTTATTTCAAAATTTTATGGTAGAACTCCTCTACATTTTTACGGAGTTCTTCTAAGTTTCCGCTGTTCTCTATACAGTAATCGGCAAGCCTTTTTTTATGCATTAATGGCATCTGTTTATCTATCACCATTCTGGCCTCCACTTCTGAACAGTGGTCCCTCTGCATCAGCCTATTTATTTGGGTTTTTTCATCTACGTATACAAGTAGTACCCTTTCGCACAAATAATCTAATTTTGTTTCGTATAGCAGTGGTATATCCAGTACCAATAGTTTTTCTTGACAGTTCTTTTTGATCTCTTCTTCTATCTCCTTTATTATCCTCGGGTGCATTATCATATTTAGCTTATCCAAGTTTTCTCTGTTTTGAAAAACCAGGTTCCTCAGCTTCCTCCTGTCAAGTACTCCTTCATGAATTATCCCGTTCCCAAATTCAACAGTCAGCTCTTGCAGGACTTCCTGGAAATTCGACACCCTCCTGCTTATTTCATCAGCATCTATCACCTTTATCCCCATCTCTATAAATATTTTAGAAACTGTGGATTTACCGCTAGCTATCCCACCAGTCAAACCTAATACCATTTCTCTCCTCCTTTTCTCATTATTTTACAATAAGTTTTGTATAATTTAAAGAAATTTATCTTCTATATTCCTCAAAAATGGTGTACAATTACTTTAATTTTTAAATTAAAGTAATGCTTTTATGGAAAACGTCAAAAAACCCAACTAAGTTCCCTTTGCGCTATGGCTTCGTTTTTCATTTGGGGACTTTTCCCTCTTCTCCGGGATGTGCCACCAGGAATTATACTGGCAAACAGGATAGCTTAGTCTTTTGCTCTGACCTTCCCAATAATTTTTGCAAATGTGGATTTGAAGGGGCGCTTAATAGATGCATAAAAGAAAGGGACACCATTTTCTACGCATCGCTAGCCTCGATGTTTATAAGCATAAGTTGGAGATCATATATATTTGCTGTGAACTCTGGGAGGGTCGTAGAGACCAGCCTGGGTTACTATATAAACCCTCTCATGCTGCTTGCAATGTGGGTGTTTATATTTAAGGAAAGTCTTGATAAATTGCAGGTTTTCTCACTGTCTCTAGCTTATATAGGTGTATTTTTATTAACCTTGATGTATGGGCACTTTCCGTGGCTATCAGTGGTTATAGCGCTGTCTTTGGGAGTTTTTATTTACAGGAAAGAGTTCAATAAAACATATGCAGTGAGCTTTGCTTTTATCTGGCTTGCCTTGACAGTGTACTCTGCTGGTTTATTTAGAAAAGCAAGACAAAAACATCATGCCGTTCAGCGGGTTTCTTGAACCCCTATGGATTTCAAATAATTTTTTTTACTCTATAAAATATCGTATACTTTTACAAGAATTGGAGGCTATATCTGTATGGAAAACATCAAAAGCGCAAGGGAAAATCGAATGGGGATACTTTACGCATTCGTTGCTTTTTCTTGGTGGGGGCTTTTCCCACTTTACTGGAAGCTCTTAAAGGGCGTTTCTTCAGTGGAAATCCTGGCGAGTAGGATTATATGGTCATTTGTTTTGACATTTTTAATAATATTTTTCAGGGGTGACTTGAGTAAGTTCATCTCAATGCTAAAAGACAGGAATACAGTCATTCGCCTTTTCATGGCTTCAACTTTTATGAGTTTGAATTGGGGATCTTACATTTTCGCCGTGAACTCCGGCAAGATTTTAGAAGCCAGTTTGGGACAGTACCTGATACCACTCATGATGGTCATACTTGGTGTAGTCGTATTCAAGGAAAAGCTAGGTCCTACTCAGATTCTATCCATTTCACTGGCCTCTGCCGGTGTTCTACTGCTTACCTTGAAATACGGAAAATTCCCTTGGGTTTCTATGATAATAGCAATAACTTTCTCGCTTTACAGCGTTTTTAAGAAAAAAGTAAAAACCGGGGTTCTAATGGGACTTGTTTTGGAGACTGCCATAATAGCCCCCTTCGCCCTATTGTACATCACAAGCGTTTCTATGCACGGTTCAGTAGCTTTCGGAACAAGCTTGCGTACCTCTCTACTCCTTGTAGGAGCAGGTGCAGTAACGACGCTCCCTTTGTTTTTGTTCGCTAAGAGCGCTCAAAAAATAGACCTAAGCGCCATAGCTTTTTTCCAGTACTTCACTCCTACTATTTCTCTTTTCTTAGGGGTATTCCTGTACAAGGAACCTTTCAGCAGCGCTCATCTAATTAGTTTTTCACTTATATGGGCGGCCATACTTGTGTACTCTGTGGGGCTCATAAAAGAGTTGTCAAAAAAAAGCTAATTTTTCAAAAAATTTAAACAAAACATTAAAGCGGCTCATCGAATAAATCTTTGAGCCTCTTTATTATTTTTGAGAATTCAAAGCATACCTAAGCTTGTTTCAATTTAAAAATAAAAAGGAAATCATAGATTTTATTTAAAAAATCATATATGTCAATTCTATTATGCAAAAACTCTTATGGAGGTTTATATGAACATAGCAAATGTCGAGCAAATGAAGTATTTAGACAAAACCGCAATGGAACTCTACAAAATTCCTCAAGATATCCTCATGGAAAATGCCAGTACGGCCGCCTACGAGCTTATCAAAAAAAAATTTGATATACAACGGGACACCTTCGCAGTTTTTTGCGGCCCGGGGAACAACGGCGGTGACGGTATGGCCCTTGCGAGAAAACTCTATTCCAGAAATTCCGACGTCATTGTTGTGCTACTTGGAAAAGGCGACAAGTATGTAGGTAGCTCAGCCACAAACTACTCTATACTCCAAAATATAGGTATACCCATTTATTCGGCAGAGGATATCTGCGACCTAGATGCCTTTACAGCCAAATGTTCGGTTTTAGTGGATGCCATTCTAGGGGTAGGCCTCGACAGAGAAGTGAGTGGCGTCTACAGGGATGCTATAGCCGCTATAAACTCATCTGGCAAAAAAGTACTGTCTCTAGATATCCCTTCCGGCATAAATGGCAACACAGGAGAAGTTATGGGCACCGCTGTAATAGCTGATTTTACAATTAGTTTCGGGGTACCAAAACTAGGAAATTTGCTTTACCCAGGCTATAAACACAATGGAGTTCTATACGTCTCAAAAATTTCATTCCCACCCCAACTTTACTCAAACTTAAAAACAAAAATAAACACCCCCATAGAACTCGTAGAAAGAATGCCAGATTGTCACAAAGGAAGCTATGGAAGAGTGCTTTTTATAGGCGGCGGAGGACAGTATTACGGAGCTCCGTTTTTTAACTCAATGAGTTTTTTAAAATCTGGTGGTGGTTACTCCAGACTTGCCTGCCCTAAAACTATAGTTCCAGTACTCGCATCCCGTGGAAGCGAGATAGTTTTTCACCCAATGGATGTTACGGCAAATGGAAACTTAAGCAAAAAATGCAAAGAAGAGATACTTGAATTATCAAGATCCATGCGTCTTGTAGTGCTCGGTGGAGGAATGTCTATGGAAGAAGACACCCAAGAACTTATTAAGTCAATGATAAGCGATATACAGCTCCCTCTTATAATAGATGCGGATGGTATAACAGCAGTCTCCAAAAATCTACAGCTACTATTAGATAGGAAACATCCAACAGTTCTCACGCCCCACCTTGGGGAACTCTCTTCTCTTTTGGGCATAGAAATAGAAGAAATAAAGAAAAACCAGTTAGAACTCTGTAGGGAATTTTCTTGTAAATTTGATGTGATTTTAATTGTTAAAGGTGCCCACAGCCAAGTTTACTACCCAGATGGTACGATATATCTCAATATGAGCGGCTGCTCTGCGCTGGCAACAGCTGGTAGCGGAGATGTCCTCTGCGGTGTGATAGCGGCGCAATACGCTCTTGGAATGGATATAGAGATTTCTGCTAGAAATGGAGTTTTTTTGCATGGTTTTTGCAGTGAACTGATATCCAAAAAAAAGGGGGAAGACGGAATAGTGGCAAGTGACCTCTTAGAATTTTTACCGAAAACTATCAAGCTCTTTAGGGAAAACTACGAAGACATTAAAAAATACTACTCTATACGAGAAATATAAAAAAGAGGAGACTCCAAAGTCTCCTCTTTTTTACATATGTCTTTCGACTATCTTTACTTTTGTAAGAGCTTCTTGCAGAGTCTTCTCCATAGAAGCTATATCTTTTTCTTCTTTTAATTTTAAAAGTTTTTGTTTTGCAATTTCAGCGTCTCTTTTAGCCCTTTCAACATCAAGGTTTTCAAGACTTATAGCTTCATCTGCAAGAACAAGGGTTTTTTCTCTGGAAACTTCTAAAAATCCCCCTGAAACATAATATATTTCATCTTTGCCTTCAGACTTAATCTTCATCTCGCCAATGGCAAGTTCTGCAACAAGTGGGATATGGTTTGCCAATATACCCATATCTCCCTCTGTTGTTCTTAAGACAACCATCTCAACCTCTGTGTCTAGTATAGTTTCTTGAGGGGTCACTATTTGAAGCCTGAAAGTTGCTGCCATAGCCTATTCAGCTCCTTTCATTAGTTCCCTTGCTTTTGCTACTACTTCATCAATTGATCCTACATATAGGAACGCTTGCTCAGGAAGGTCATCATGCTGTCCTTCCAATATTTCTTTAAATCCTCTTATAGTCTCTTTAACAGGTACATATTTACCCGACATACCTGTAAATTGTTCCGCTACCGCGAACGGTTGTGAGAAGAATCTTTCAATTTTTCTTGCTCTGTTAACCGTAATTTTATCTTCATCAGATAGTTCGTCCATACCAAGTATAGCTATTATATCTTGAAGTTCTTTGTATCTTTGAAGTACCTTTTGTACCTCCCTAGCTACGTTGTAGTGCTCATGTCCCACAATTTGAGGATCAAGTATTCTAGAAGTTGAATCTAGCGGATCAACCGCCGGGTAAATCCCTAGTGAAGCGATTCTTCTAGAAAGTACTGTTGTAGCATCCAAATGCGCAAACGTAGTCGCTGGTGCTGGATCTGTTAAGTCATCGGCAGGTACGTATACAGCTTGTACCGAAGTGATTGATCCAGTTTTAGTCGATGTGATCCTCTCTTGAAGTGTACCCATCTCAGTTGCAAGGTTTGGCTGATATCCAACCGCAGAAGGCATCCTTCCAAGAAGTGCAGAAACCTCAGACCCTGCTTGAGTAAACCTGAATATGTTGTCTATGAAAAGTAGTACGTCTTGTCCCTCTTGATCCCTGAAATACTCAGCGATAGTTAGACCTGTAAGTGCTACCCTTTGTCTTGCACCAGGCGGTTCGTTCATCTGACCATACACAAGCGAAGTCTTATCCAGTACTCCACTTTCTGTCATTTCGTCGAAAAGGTCCCTTCCTTCCCTTGTTCTTTCTCCAACTCCGGCAAAAACAGAAAGTCCCCCATGTCCTTTTGCAATGTTGTTTATAAGCTCCATTATAAGTACTGTTTTACCTACCCCTGCTCCTCCGAAAAGACCGATTTTCCCACCTTTTAGGTACGGTGCTAGTAGGTCAACTACTTTTATTCCTGTTTCAAGCATTTCTGTTTCTGTTCCTTGCTCCTCAAAACTAGGAGCTTCCCTATGGATAGGGTGGTATTCTTCTGCTTTAACTACTCCAGCTTCGTCAACGGGTTCTCCTAGTACATTTAAGATTCTTCCAAGAACCGATTTCCCTACTGGAACAGAGATAGCAGCTCCCGTATCTAAAACCTCTACCCCTCTTTGTAGTCCGTCTGTTCCGTCCATGGCTACCGCTCTAACCATGTTATTGCCTAAGTGTTGTTGTACTTCCGCAACTAAGTATTTATCATCTCCTAAAGAGATTTTTAGTGCGTTGTATATCTTAGGCAATTCTTTTTCAAATCTAACGTCGACAACTGGACCTATAATTTGAACCAGTGTTCCTTTATTTTCCACCAAATTGCCTCCTTTACTTTAGAGTTTTGGCTACGGTTTTATCCGTATGAGCCATCTTATTTTAGAGCTGCCGCTCCTCCTACAATCTCAGAAATTTCTTGAGTAATCGCAGCCTGTCTTTCCCTGTTGTATTGAAGAGTTAAGTCTGCCATCATTTCTTCGGCATTGTCTGTGGCATTTTTCATCGCCTGTTTTCTAGCGGCATGCTCACTTGCTGTAGTTTCCAATATAGACTGATAAAGCTTTATGTTAAGGTATTTAGGAAGCAATCCTGTTAGTATGTCTTCAACTGATGGCTCAAATATGTAAGTATCCTCCTTAGCCTTAACCTCTTCTCTTTGTATTGGAACTATTTTTTTGCTTATAAATTCCGAACTAACAGCAGACAGGTATTTAGAATAAACTAAATATACCTCATCAAATATGTCATTCATGTAGAATTCCACAACGTCCTCGCCGATTTCCTTGGCTTTTTCAAACATTATTTCAGGGATTAGCTGAATATACTCCGACTTTATATCATAATCTCTTTTTTTGCAATAGTCTCTAACTTTTTTCCCTATCGCTATAATAGAGACCTCCTTATCAGGGTTCTCTCTTATGATTTTTTCCATTTCTTTTAGGATATTATTATTGAAACTTCCACAAAGACCTCTGTCAGATGCCATGACAACAAGCCCAATTCTCTTTACATTCTGCTTGCCGTCGAAAAGTGGATGTTTCTCTCCTCTTATTCCGGCAGAAATATTATCTAGTATCCCATTTAACATTTCAGCGTAAGGTCTGGTCTTTTGTACAAGGCCTACAAACTTCTTATACTTTGTGGATGAAACTATATCCATTGCTTTTGTAATCTGATGGGTAGACTTTACCCCTTTGATTCTGTTTTTTATCTCTCTACTTTTCCCGCCAGCCATATAGTTTCACCTCGCTATTTATAGCTTGCTTTAAACTCTTTAATTGCAGCCTCTAATTTAGCTTCTAACTCTTTATCTAAAGCTTTCTTGTCAAGTATCTGTTTCAATATATCTGTGTTTGTTCTAAGTTCTGTTAAAACTTGCTTTTCGAAGCTGCCTATTTCATCAACTGCAACGTCGTCTAACAGACCTTTGGTTACCATAAAGAAAGAAACTACTTGCTCTTCTACAGGATATGGATTATATTGAGCCTGTTTAAGTATCTCCATTATTCTGTGTCCTCTTTCAAGCTGAGCTTTAGTAGCTTTATCCAAATCCGAACCAAACTGTGCAAAAGCCAATAACTCTCTGTATTGAGCCAACTCTAATTTTACCTTGGCAGCTACCTGTTTCATAGCTTTTATTTGTGCGGCTCCCCCTACCCTAGATACTGAGATACCCGGGTTTATAGCTGGTCTGAAACCTGCATTGAAAAGTTCAGATTCTAGGAATATCTGCCCATCGGTAATGGAAATTACGTTTGTAGGTATGTATGCCGATACGTCCCCTGCCTGAGTTTCTATTATTGGTAAAGCTGTAATAGAACCAGCACCTAAATTATCTGAAAGTTTTGCTGCCCTCTCAAGAAGTCTCGAGTGAAGGTAGAAAACGTCCCCTGGGTATGCTTCCCTTCCTGGAGGTCTTTTAAGTAGAAGTGACATCTCCCTGTAGGCTACCGCATGCTTAGTAAGGTCATCGTATATTATAAGTACGTGCTCTCCTTTATCCATGAAGTACTCTCCCATAGCAACCCCTGCATATGGCGCAAGGTATTGAAGTGGAGCAGATTCAGAAGCCGTAGCAGCTACAACTATCGTGTATTCCATAGCTCCCGCATCTTCTAGCTTCTTAACAACTTGTGCTACTGTAGATCTTTTTTGACCTATGGCAACGTAGACACACTTTACATTTTCTGATTTTTGGTTGATTATAGCGTCGATAGCTACAGCTGTTTTTCCTGTCTGTCTATCTCCTATGATAAGCTCCCTTTGCCCTCTACCGATTGGAACCATCCCATCAATAGATTTTACTCCTGTTTGAAGAGGCTCATGTACAGGTTTTCTTGCTATTATTCCAGATGCCTTTCTTTCGATATGCATCATTTTTTCGAATTTTATTTCGCCTTTACCATCTATAGGCTCTCCAAGAGGATTTACTACCCTTCCAAGAAGTGCCTCCCCCGCAGGAACACTAGCTACCTCTCCAGTTGCTTTTACTTCGTCCCCTTCTTTTACTGAAGATGGATCTCCTAAAAGAACCGCTCCTACATTGTTTTCCTCTAGGTTTAAAACCATTCCTTTTACTCCGTTAGGAAAGTCTAAAAGTTCACCAGCTTTTGCATTACTAAGACCGTAAATCCTAGCTATACCGTCACCGACCTCCACTACAGAACCAGAGGTTTTTATATCCAAAGTTTTCTTATAACTCTCTATCTCAGCCTTTATTATGCTGCTAATTTCTTCCGGCCTGATCTTCAAAAGGTTGCACCTCCTACCTTACAATTTAGAAATTTTTCTTATTTCACTATTAGTTTATCAAGTTGAGTCTTCAAGCTTCCATCAATTATCTCATCGCCGATTTTGATTATACCTCCGGCTATAATTTCTTTATCCACCTTTATTGTAAGGTTAACTTTCTTTTTCGTCTTGGCCTCTAAGTTCTTAGTAAGCTTTTCGACTTGGGCTTTGCTTGGTTCCACTGCAAATATAGCTTCTACATCCACAATCTGGTTTTTCTCGTAGTATATTTTCAGGTACTCTGTAACAATTCCCCTTATATTAGAAAGTCTCCCTTTATCCACAAGATACCTTAATATGTTCAAGGTAAACTCATCGAAATCTTTAAACACTTTGCACACTAATAACTTCTTATCCTCTTTTTTAATAAGGGGATGATCCACAAAGTTTTTAAACTCCTTGTCCTTGACGTAGCTTTCCATAACCAAGCTAAGACTGTCGTAGAGTTCCTTTACATTTTTACTTTCCTCAGCCAATTCATATATAGCCTTGGAATATCTTTTTCCTATCGAGGCATCTATCATTGCACTTCCCCTACCTCATCTATAAACTGGTCAAGTAGGTTTGATTCTAGTTTTGAGTTCATCTTTTCTTTAATCATCTCTTCAGCTAGAATAATAGCAAGTTTTGTTACTTCAGTTTGAAGTTCTTTTCTTGCCTGCTCTTTCATCTTTGTCATTTCAAGCTCTGCGGATTTCATCATTTTTTCTCTAGTCGAATTTGCTTCTTTAAGTATTTGCTCTTTTCTATCATCCGCAAGTTTTTCTGCCTTAATTATTATTTCCTGAGCCTCTTTTTTAGCGGTTTTTAAATATTCTTCAGCTTTTTCATTAGTAGCCGCCGCCGCTTCTCTATCAGCTTTTGCATGGACCAAATCGTTAGTTATATGCTCTTTCCTTTTTTCAAGAAACCCATTTATCGGCTTGTAAAAATATTTTTTAAATACAAACATCAATATAATAAAGTTTATTATCTGCCAAAACAGGTTAATGTCAATGGAAACAGCAGGCATAAATTCCTGTGACAAGTTTTCTACCTCCTCCCTAGACAGGGTCTATCTGTGCTCTAAAAAAGTTATTCTCACCTTGCTGTGGGCGCACCACAACTCCGTATCTGGGTATTATCCTAATAATTTAAGTAGCGGATTCGCATAAAGTAGGATTAACGCAATAACTAGTGAGTAGATACCTGTTGATTCTGAGATCGCTTGTCCCATTACCATTGTAGAGATTATGTCTGGTTTTGTTTCTGGTTGTCTTGCGATTGATTCTAGGGCTTTACCTGCCGCATAACCCTCTCCGATACCTGGCCCTAATCCTGCAATCATTGCTAAACCTGCACCTAATGCTGAACATGCTAAAACTACAGTTTTTGCTGTTAATAAATCCATTTATAATACCTCCTAGTCTTAATTTTGTTTTTTTATCTTAAAAAATGTAACATTTAAATTATTATTCAGGTTCTCCATCCCCAAGGGATCCCTGAATGTAAACCATCGTCAGCATAGTGAATACAAAACTTTGTACCAATCCACTGAACAGGTCAAAATAAAGGTGAAGCGGTGCTGGAATAAGTGCTGGCACAGCTTTATATAAAAGCCCCATTATAACCATTCCTGCAAACATATTTCCGAATAACCTCATTGAAATATTTGTTGGTTTTGCAAACTCTCCTATAAGGTTGAGCGGCAGCATTACAGGTGTTGGCTCAGCCAAACTTTTTAAATATCCAAAAATTCCTTGCGTTTTAATACCTGCTGATAAAAACATGAAAGTTGTTATTAGGGCTAGCCCAAGCGTGGTATTTATATCCGCAGTGGGGGTTCTGAGTAACGGTTCAACAACCAAAACACCGTCTTGCATTGAAAAACCTGGGATTGGAAAAAAAGAAACAATATTAGATATAAGTATAAAGCTTATTAGTGTAGCTATGTACACATAATATTGTTTTTTCCACCTTCCTAAAACCTGACTTACTAAAAAGTCGTAAGCCCCGTAAAGCATCTCCATAAAAGTCTGCTTTTTACTCGGGAACATCTCTAAATTTCTTACCCCTAGCCTAAACAGTATTGCAAATAGAGCCATTATAACCCATGTTGTCGCAACTGTTATAGTCACTGGAAGTCCAAATTTTCCATCGCCTAAATCCATCGCAAACGGAAAGTTGTGCGGTGAAGGTACGAAAAAAAGTATCTTCGGACCTTGAACAAGGGGTGGAGTAATGAATTCTATCGGTCCTAATCTCATTTGTTAACCTCCCTTCTATTTTTAAATTTTAGAAATTTTGCCTCTAAGTTTATTAATATGTTTTACTCCCTCGTTTAGTAAAAGATTAAACTTTACATTTAAGAGCCCCAAAACTCCCCCAAAAAACAAATTATGGCCGAAATACATAAGAGCTGCTAAAAATAGTCCATATACTAAATATCTTTTCAGATACCCCCCGATGCTAATACTCACGGGATTACCGCTATTTAAAACGGTTTCCACATCCCACTTTATCATGTATAAACTCAATATCGAAATGAGGCTGCCCAAAAAAGCACCTATATAAACTACTTCTTCTCTTATAATCAAGCCATAAATTAAAATTATTATCGACGTCTTTATAGATCTTCTAATCAACAACTTAAGGTCTTCCACAAAAATCCCCACCTATGTTAAAAAAGTATTTATCATAAAAACTTTTGACATTCGTTCCAAATATCGAACACTTCACCTTGTTTGCCCTCAAAATAAAGGGTTAAATGCTCACAATCGAAATTATAACACCTTACAAAACTAAAGTCAATTACAAATCGTGAAATTAGTATCTTTCGGGTTTTAACCACTTATCTTGCATTCTGTTTGATTTCATATTGCAGTTTCTTGTTCCGTTTGTTTGTGATAAAATTTGATGTTTTTTACGAATGTCATCTTCAATAGGTCCCAATATATTTTTTCACAAACCCCTAAGGCTGTATTTTCATAATTCTTGATTCTGTCTCTACAAAAAGTCGAAATTTTCTTCTTTTTTTCCATAAAATTTGTTTAATTTTTATATCAAAGTGTGCTCAATAAATGCTCTTTGTTCACATATTTCAAGTATATCATATTTTTCTCAATTTTCAAAAAAAATTTAATCTTTCTTTACAAATATAAAATACAGTTTAAAAATAACCCCAGAAATTCCTTTATTTCTTAAGTATCACAATATAAAATCCACAAAATTACCACTATTCAGCCAAAAAATTTATTTCTTTTTTATTAGTATGCGGTAAGCGTTGTAAAATGCGGAAAAAACACCGCATATCAAAAGTACGACCAAGAGGAGTACGCTTTCCCCAAGTCTTTTAGCAATGGCCCTATAGATAAACAAAAAAATCAATATGTTAAACGCCATCACAAATCCCAAGTACCCCAATAGGGAAAAGTAGTAAAAAAAATCGTCGTATTTACCCACTTGCTCCACCACCTTTTATTTTAAATATTTTACAAAATATGAACTCATACAAGGCGCTAGTTAAAAATACCAGGAAAATTGCAAAAACCCCTAGATACATGGTAGCGTCCATACCGTATTTCTGCTTAACAAATCCCGTCACAGGTGAAACCGATATAGAACCTAGTGATCCACTAAAAATAAGAAGCATCATCAAAAGAGAGCTCACAGTCTTCTTTTCGGAAGTACCTACGGATACTATAGCCGCGTACAATCCAGAATAAAAGAAACCCATCAAAACCACTAGAACGAAACTTATTGAAATACTTCCTGTATTGACCAATAAAAAATATGCTAAAAGACCCGCTAGAGATCCCCGGATCACACGTCTAATTTCACTCATTTTAGATGCCACCTTGGAATTGTAAAACCTTCCCACAGCTATAGCCACCCAAAATGTAGAAATGGCAAGCTTGGATAACTCCTTGTTGTTTCCATTTTTAACAAGGTACTCCACTATCCAATAATTAAACACCATCTCAGAAAACACATAACTGAAAAGGCAGATTACAGCCAAGTATACGGCGGCAGGCAAACCCTCGTAATGCTCTCCAGAGCTCTCCAATCCTTTTCCCAACCTCTCCACAAAATATGTTCTTTCAGAGATTACTATTACAATCAACGGTAAAAAGCTTGCCGTAGCATAAAAGACCCTCCAAGACAATCCAAGTTTTATGAATCCAGCAGCAAAAACAGGTGTAAGTATTGATGCCGCAGCATAGCAAAAGTGGAGAAAGTTCAGGTTTTCGATCCTTTTCTTTAGATGCATGTTTACAACCATATAATTGGATATAGAGAAGTAGATTCCTGTACCCATGGCCATGGTGCACAGGGAAACAGAAAAAGAGGTTTCACCCTTCGAAAAGATAAGTCCAACACATCCAGCAATTGAAAGCAGGCTAGAAAAAACAATCTCACGTTTGAGTTTTACTTTATCTAAAAGATATTTGTTAATAAAAATCCCTAACATGTTAAATATTGAAAAAAATCCAAAAATATACTGAAGGCTGAAAGTTTCCATACCTAAGCTCTCAGCCATCTCTATTTTAAATACTCCCAGGGATATGAAAATCATCCCGACATACGAAAACATAATGTAGGGGATGCCACTAAGATTACTTTTCCCAGTCATAGAAGATTCCATTTCTCCACCTCAGTTTATTTTTTCAGTACGTAAAAAACCCTAGCCCCTGCCAGTATATCATTCTCCTCTATCTTTTCAACCGAAAACCCAGTCTTTTCTGCATAACGAACTATCTCGTCATGAGTAAAGATTTTCTTTGAATACTCCTCATAAATCCTGTCATACCTGCCGTCTTCATCCTCAACAAAAAAGTTCGTATACACATAATCTAATCCATCGTCTTCTATTTCATGCTCCCATACTATAAACATGCCTTCTCTTTCATCTACGAAACTGCCACCAGAAAACATTTCATCCATAAGCTGTCTTGTAACCACGTCAAATATATATATCCCGCCTTTTTTCAGGTTGCCATGCACCGAAGAAAAGGTTTTTTCAAGATCCGAGTTCGACCTAAGGTGGTTAACTGTATCGAACAACGAGATTACAACATCGTACTCTTTACCTGTACGCAGTTGCCTCATATCCTGTTTATACAATTCAAGCTCTTTACCTGCATCCTCAAGTTTTTTCGCAGCGACAGACAGCATCTCCGCTGACAGATCAACTCCGGTCACTCTGTACCTTTCGGACAGTCTGATAAGGAGCTCCCCAGTCCCACAGCCTAGATCCAATACCTCCTCTGCCTTTATGCAATATTCTTTTATATACTTCTCCACACACTCCGCCCAGAGGTCATAATCAGCATACTCCATAAGACGGTCATAAACTTTAGAAAAACCCTCATACATTAATTTTTCAGCTCCCCATAAAAATTTATCTCACAGGGCGAACCCTGTGAGATATACTAAGATAATTCTTTTTCCACTACTAGCGCTATTTCTTCTGCAACTTTATTTACAGTGGCAAGGTCTTTTCCTTCCACCATAACCCTTACAAGAGGCTCAGTCCCAGAAGTCCTCACAAGAACCCTACCGCTTCCAGACATCTCTTCCTCTTTTATTCTTATAAGCTCAACTATAGTTTCATTGTCTTTCCAAGTGTCCTTTTTTTCTTTGGACACCCTGATATTTACAAGTCTTTGAGGCCACTGAGCTATGTTAGACACCAGTTCTTCTATGCTCTTACCGGATTTTTTCACAGCCTGAACAAGCTGAAGAGCCGTCAACAACCCGTCCCCGGTAGTGTTGTAATCCAATAATATTATGTGTCCTGACTGTTCCCCTCCCAGATTTAATCCATGCTTTTTCATTTTTTCCAAGACATATCTGTCTCCTACATTGGCTCTTATTAGGTTTATCCCCTTTTCATCCAGGTAGCTTTCAAACCCCATATTGCTCATAACCGTGGTTACAATCTGATTGTTGTTCAGACGATTCTCCTCTTTCATGGACTCACCTATAACCGCAATTATTTTATCGCCATCTATTTCATTCCCATTAGAATCAACAGCCAGAAGTCTGTCGGCATCCCCATCAAACGCAAGCCCAAAAGCCGCCTCATAACCCTGTACCACCTTCTGCAGTATACTCATATCAGTTGAACCACATTTTACATTTATATTTGTCCCGTTCGGATTGTTATTTATAACCACAAGTTCCGCCCCTAACTCGTTAAACACCCTCTGAGCTATTCTGTAAGCTGCACCATTCGCCACATCCAAGACTATCTTCATACCCTTGAAGTCCACGTCCACAGTAGACAATAGAAACTCGCTGTAGTAATAGAACTCGTCCTCCCTATATTTGAACTTCCCTAGCTGATCCCCTGGTACAACCTCTTTTTTTACCATTTCCACATTATCCATTAGTTTTTCCAGCTCAAGTTCAACTTCATCAGGCAGTTTGTATCCGTTAGAAGCAAATATCTTTATCCCGTTGTCCTTTGCCGGGTTATGCGATGCAGATATCATTATTCCTGCGTCGGCGTTCAGCTTTCTTGTAAGATAGGCAACTCCAGGAGTAGGGAGGACTCCAACAAAATCTACGTCTACACCCAGGGCATTCAGACCAGCAAATAGCGCCGACCTTATCATGTACCCAGATATCCTTGTATCAGTACCAAGTACCACTCTTATACTTTTCTTTTTAGGGTTATTCTTTTTTAAATAGTACCCCAGAGCAAAACCCAGACTTGTCACTATATCAACACTCAAGTCTTTGTTTGCTTCCCCTCTTATTCCGTCAGTTCCAAAATATTTTCTCTTCAACCACTTACACTCCTTATTTTCGATTTGAAATTACAACTGTATACACTCTATCCTAAGCTGCCGTCTGCTCTCGAAGACACACTTCTTATCTTTAATTTTTCAGCCAAAACCCCTATTACCACCCCGGAAACAAATCCGATTGCCAAAAATATTGATACGAATATAAGTACCGCCCTAGAGTACAGCTCTATCCCCCTAAAGAAGAATACGTACACCAGAAAAAGTTGGCTTATATTGTGGGAAACAGCAGCTGATGAGCTTATAGCCACCAAAGAAAAATGTCTATTGAACTTATATAAAAAACACATCAAAGAAGTGCTTATAAATCCAGCTCCTAAACTCACAAAAAATCCAGGTGTAAAAAGCGTCCCCAACATGAGCCCCTGTATAAATATCCTGAAAAAAAGGACTTTATACGCCATCCTGCTGCCAAACTTCTGCATAGCCAGTATGCCAGCCAAGTTGGCCAGCCCCAGCTTCATCCACGGAAATGGTTTTGGGATAAGGTTCTCCAGCAGTGAAAAATAAAGCGCCATCAGTATGAAACTTATAAGATATGCTTCTTGTTTTTTGTTTTTATAACTCACTCTTCTCTCCATGCTATATATTTTAATTTAAAAGGGCGGAATTTTCAAACTAAATTTTTAGTTTTACTAGTTCCGCCTTAAAATTTAAATTAAACTCTTAAGCTTGCTTCCATACCGATTAAATTTTTATATTTTTCAACGATAGGTTTTACTTCTGTATTTACAAACTCCTCTGTCTGTTCAGCAGAGAATCCAACAAAGTTTTTAGGGTTTAGAAGCTCCATCAATCTGTCCTTATCTAAATTGAAATAATCGTCAGCAACTATCCTCTCTATCAAGTCATTGTCTTTTCCTTCTAATTTAACCACTTTACCAGCTTCCATAGAGTGGACTCTGATTCTCTCATGAAGCTCTTGTCTGTCCCCTCCATTTTTTACACATTCCATTATTATGTACTCAGTAGCCATAAAAGGAAGTTCAGACATAATACGTTTTTCTATCATTTTAGGATATACCACTAAGCCGTCCATTATATTTTTCCATATAACAAGTATAGAATCAACTGCTAAGAAGGCTTGAGGTATCGACAGTCTTTTATTTGCAGAGTCGTCTAGAGTTCTCTCAAACCATTGTGTAGCTGCCGTCATAGCTGTACTTTGGTACATCGCAACAACGAACTTTGCAAGCGACGATATCCTTTCACTTCTCATAGGGTTTCTTTTGTAGGCCATAGCAGACGAACCTATCTGCTTTTTCTCAAACGGTTCCTCTATCTCTTTTAGGTTTTGAAGCAATCTAAGGTCGTTTGTGAATTTGTGTGCAGATTGTGCGATTTGAGACAACAGCCCCAATACTTCACTGTCCACCTTTCTGTCATAAGTCTGACCTGTAACTAGAAAATTTTTCTCGAACCCCATCTTTTTGGCTATCGTTTCGTCTAGTTTTTTAACTTTAGAGAAATCTCCGTTAAAAAGCTCCAGGTAGCTCGCTTGGGTACCAGTAGTCCCCTTTACACCTCTAAACCTAAGGGTTTCTTCTCTAAATTCAAGTTCTTCAAAATCTAAAACCAAACTTTGAAGCCACAGTGTGGCTCTCTTTCCAACTGTAGTTAATTGCGCCGGTTGGAAGTGAGTGAACCCTAATGTAGGCATATCCTTATACTCTAAGCAAAACTGAGACATTGCATCCATCACGTTTACAAGTTTCTTTTTAATTATACTTAATCCATCTTTTATCTGGATAAGATCAGTGTTATCACCTACGTATGCACTCGTAGCACCTAGGTGTATAATAGGTTTAGCCGACTTAGCCTGCTCGCCAAAAGCGTGTACGTGAGCCATTACGTCATGTCTGAATTCAAGCTCTTTTTGTGCCGCAACATCGTAGTTGATGTCATCAACATACTTTTTCATTTCTTCTATCTGTTCATCTGTTATGTCAAGCCCCAACTCTTTTTCACTTTCCGCGAGGGCTATCCAAAGTTTTCTCCAAGTAGAGAATTTTTTGTCTGGAGAAAAATTTTCCAGCATATCTTTAGAACCGTATCTCTCAACAAGTGGATTGGAATAAACATTACTTTGCAAATTGCTTCACCCTTTCATTTTCATCTTTAAATTTACGTCAAACAAAAACATATTATCACATTTGTAGTTTTATTTCAATTCAGTTTTAGCCGTTATGCTTATTTTTGGTGTATAAACACTGGAGGAAAAAGTCGTACCTATGTGAATTTTATCTTTATAGCTGCCAAAAATAGTATCCTGCAGTATAAAAAATTTCTTTCCGGTTAGGAAATGGCAACCCCACGTCATAAAACTTTACAACCCATACACTGAAATTCGATCTTTTCTCACCCTTTTTGAAACTTAATGTAGAAAGTGCTGCCTTTTTCGTACTCGGAGTCAAACCATATCTCTCCTCCGTTTATATCAACCAGCCTTTTAGAAAGCGAGAGCCCCAATCCGGTACCCTTTTCCCTGGTTCCTTTTGCCCTGCCATACTCTTTAAATACGTTTGCTTTGCTTTCTTCTTTGAGCCCTATCCCTGTGTCCTCAACACTAATAGTTACGTGCTCCTCCTCTTCGTGTACATCTATTATTATCTTCCCGTAATCCTTGTTGTACTTTATCGAATTGCTCAATATATTGTTTAGAATCTGGTATACCATAGAGGAGTCCGCCAATATATAAGTTTCCTCTTCCACTTTATTTTTAAGCTTTATGTTTTTAAGCTCTATAAGCATTTCATTGTTTGTCACAACCTCTTCTAGAAGGCCTTTTACTCCAACTTTTTCTTTAAATACCTCCATCTTACCGGCATTTAGTTTATTGAAGTCTAGCAGGTTGTCTACTAACTCTTTCAACCTCACACTGTTGCTGTAGACCTTTTTTATCATTCCGAAAATTTTCTCATCAAGACTCTCATTATTTATTATGATATTTTCTACAAATCCTATTATGGCAGTTATAGGGGTTCTTATCTCATGAGATACAACCGAAATCGCCATCTCAGTCTTTAGGTTTTCACTCTCTAATTTCTGATTTTTAGAAACCAACTCTTTTTCCTTTTGGTAGAAGTCGCTTATATCTACCCCTATCCCGTAAAAAAACTCCTCGTTGTTTATTTTTACTCTCGTCACAGTTTCACGTATCATTTTATTCTCATCATTAACAGAATACCCCTGATCAAAAGAAAAATTTCCACTGCCTTTTGATACCTCTTTTAAAAAATAGCTTTGCCCGCCGTCTACAATTTCTAATAAAAAATCTTCGTTTTCCAGCAGCCTGTCACGGTTTATCCCAAAGATTTTTTCAAACCCGGTACTTATGTATCTGTATCCGACATCCTTCTTATACACATAAGAAAACGCCGCCAAAGAATCATTTAAGACTTCCAGAGAATTTTCAAAGCTGAATTCATTTTCTAACAGAAGCAGGTAGAGATTTCCCGTCGGGTTAGCTATCTTGTTTATTCTAATATTTACAAATTTACCCTTGTTCTTTTTTAAAGGCAGGCTAATTTCATACTCATCCTTTTCCATACCAGAATGCAAGGCCTCTTCATTCATAACATCGAAAATCGACATCATGCTTTTATTTTTTATTTCTTTTTCATCGGTTACTTCCAGTATTTCTAGAGCAGTTTTGTTAAATTCTTTCACGTAAAGGTCAGATACAAAAAGTAACCCCTTCTTATTTAGATAGAATAACTTTTCTATCCTGTCCCTATAGCTAGATTCCACCCACTTTATCTCGTCATCTATCTCATGGTTAAGATAGAGTATTATCTCGAAGATCGAGATTAGATAAGCTGATACAGTAAATAGGAAAAACAATCCACTCCCTTGCACTACATACCCTATAAACATCAATTCAGAAAGCGTTTTAAACAAAAAAGAACGTATAAAGTACTTTATTTTTTCCTTCGTTATATACCTGTACAGCAAAAGTAGCTCACAGTATAACAAAAGTGTTATATGCTGCGTCCAGTAATTATTTAACAAAAGTATCACTATTACAAGGTTCAAAAAAATACTTGCTACAAATATGGTGACTATCTTTTTATAATTTTTCTTTTCATAAAACAAAAATATCGCAAAAAAGTATATAAAGGCTTCAAATATTTTCAACAGATAGAAAGTGTAGTCTCTAAAGCTAAGGATAGAAAATCGCATCCCGGCAGCTACAGCTCCCAACAACAAGAGCATGGAGTACCCGAGCATGAGATAGATGTACTCCTTTTTAGGGAATATTTTATTCGCTTTATATGCCATTGCTATTATTATAGAGTAGAGTATTATGCAAGCAATCTCAAAAAAATAAAAGAGGTGTGACATCTCTAATCCTGGAATATATAGCCTGGAAAACATATAAAGTACAAAAAACAGCCCCGCAATAATTAAGTAATTTATCTTCTGCATTTCATCCACCTCTTTTTATGAGATTTAACAATTTTTTAAGTTCCTCAAGATTTTTATCTATATATCCTTTAGCAAACAGAATATCTTCTTCTGAGCCTATAGATATCTGAATTTTATAGAGGTCACCTTCCAAGTTTTCAGGGGTATCTATCTTAACTCTCTTATCACTCAATTTGCTGAGGGTTTCTTTTAAAGAATCCGTACTTTTTGTCATAACTGGGCTTTTATACGCTTTTAAATACTTCAAAAATTTACTGGTGTTCTGTTTTTTGTTTGATCCGTATTCGAGATCCACACCCTCCAAAAACAACTCTACTCCAACACCCTTAGCCGCCTCCAGCTCACGAAAAAATTCTAGCATTTCTTTAGTGCTAGCGTATGTAAGGTGTAAATTTTCCCCAGCATATTTTAAAAATTTCTCTGTTCCGTCTATGCCACTACTTAATATAATCTGCTTTTTATCCACAAAATCACCTATTTCTCCAACATCATAACAATGGCGTCCTCGCCAGTATCACTATAGTAAGCTTTTCTTTTCCCAACTATTCGAAATCCGAAATTCGAGTATAGACTTACTGCTACTTCATTACCCTCCCTAACTTCTAGAAATATGTTCTTTTCGCTTTTTTCCAGCATATCTTCCATGAGCAGCTTAGAGTAGCCATGCCCCCTATATTTTTTCGAGACTGCTATTCTGGCCAACTCATACACATCAAAGCTGTCCACAAGTATATAGTAGGCCACCATCTCTTCATCTAAAAAGAGCCCCACCAGACTGTATAGCCCGCTTTGAAAAACTGACCGTAACTCCTTTATGCTCCATGGAGTTACAAAGTTTTCTTCTTCTAAGCGGCTTAACTGCGCTAGCTCTTTTGCGTCTATATCTTTCAAATTAAGCAAAGCAACCACCGCTACTTTAAGATTTCTATTCTATTAATCGGCCAAAATCTAAAAAACGCTCTACCTCTTATCCTGTCTTCAGAAACGAAGCCCCACCATCTAGAGTCGTAGCTGCCGTTGGTATTATCCCCCAGAGCAAAATAATAGTCCTCTATAATTTCAGACTCTACCTTCTCTCCTCGAATAAGTTTATCTATATTTTCTTTATTATGTATAAAGTCTAGCACCAGCCCAGTTTTCTCCCCATTTACGTAAAAATCTACCTTAGGGAGTATCTCTGAAACTGCTCCCGGATTTTTTAGTAGGTAATCCTGCACTTCCGATATATTTATATTTCTCATTTTAAAATCATCATTATAGTTTCTATCAGGTACTATTTCCAGTTTGTCGCCTTTTTTAGGCACAATCCATTCTTGCCCCTGTATTTCGCCTAAATCAGTGTACTCCCTGTCAAATTTCACACCTGTAAGTTTTTCTCCGTTTATATATAAGCCACCTGCTTTTATCTCTACTCTTTCACCTGGGAGCCCCATGAGCCTCTTTGTATACAGCACCTTATTTTGTATCGGTTCTTTAAATACTATTATGTCTCCCCTTTTAGGTTTCGAAAACTTGTATACAACCATGTTTCCAAACAGCCTGTCTTTTGGCATTATAGTTGGTATCATCGAACCTGTTGGTACAAGAAAATTACCAAGATAGAATTTTTGTATTACCAATACAAGTATTATCGCAGTCCCAACAGTCTCAACAAAATTCACCGACTTGATAACCGCTTTTTTCGAAACCCCTCCTTTTAACTTTAATCCAGATATAAGTGCCTCCGAAAACCTATCTCTGTAATTTCTTATCCTCCTAGCTAGCTCCTTTTCTTTTATCCATATGAATATTAAAAACGATGTCAATACAAGGTAAAATACCCCGTTCAGTATCAGTTTTGAAGTTTCCATAGCGTGCTCCTTTCGCTCCGAGTTAATTGCCTAACAATTTATTATATAATATATAGCTAGATTTTTCTATAATTATGGTTTAAAAAATTGAAAAACATCCATATACAGACTTTTATGCAAAGAAAAAACCAGGCAAAAGCCTGGCTCCTCTTGTTATGCTTATTTTCTGATCTCTTTGATTCTTGCTTTTTTCCCAGAAAGTCCTCTTAAGTAGTAAAGTCTTGCTCTTCTTACTCTTCCGATTCTCTTAACTTCGATTTTGTCGATCATAGGAGAGTTAACAGGAATAATTCTTTCTACTCCTACACCAGAAGAAACTTTTCTTACTGTAAAAGTTTTTGCGATTCCTCCGCCGTTTACTCTGATTACTACACCTTCAAAAATCTGGATTCTTTCTTTGATACCATCTTTAGATGTCTCTTGTACCTTATAGTGAACTGCAATCGTATCCCCAGCTTTGAATTCAGGGATGTCAGTTCTTAGGTAATCTTGTTCCACTAATTGGATTAGTTTTTCTTTCATTGTTCCTCCTTGATACTCTAGATATTCATTTAATCACTATCTATTAAAGCGGAATATCCGTGATTTAACTTAAGCATTATATCACATCTACTATGTTCAGTCAAGCTAACAAAAATAAAAAAACCGGGAAAATTCCCGGAATTATTTTCCAAAATATCTTTTAAGCAATCCATTAAAAGCTTGCCCATGTCTAGCCTCATCCTTGCACATTTCATGAACTGTATCGTGTATAGCATCTAACCCCAGCTGCTTAGCTTTTGTAGCTAGTCCTTTTTTCCCCATACATGCCCCATGCTCTGCATCCACCCTCATTTTCAGGTTTTTTTCAGTAGAGTCTGTTACAACCTCTCCCAATAATTCAGCAAATTTAGCCGCATGCTCAGCCTCTTCAAACGCTATTCTTTTGTAAGCTTCGGCTACTTCCGGGTACCCTTCCCTGTCAGCTTGTCTGCTCATGGCCAGGTACATACCAACCTCTGTGCACTCGCCCATAAAGTTTGCTTTCAGGCCCTCTAAAATCTCAGAATCTACACCTTGAGCTACCCCTATTTTATGCTCGTCTGCCCAAGCCAGGCTTTCTCCTTCGACAACCGGAATAAATTTATCTGCCCCAGCCTTGCATACAGGACATACCTCCACACCTGCTTCTAATATTTCCCCACATACTGTACATCTTACTTTTGCCATTTTTTCCTCCTCGTAAATTTTATTTTGTCATCATTATAATATTGTTATCATTACAAATTTATTGTATACCATCATTTTCCTTTTGTCAATAATTTTTTTATATTTTTTTTTGGATACTGCTCCAGTCCCTAAAATACCAGAATTTTAAATTTAAAGAGTTCAAGAATGGATCGTAAGTTTAATATAAAAACCATAAAATTTCTAATTTTAGAGAGCC
>QKCP01000048.1 GCA_003246855.1 Ilyobacter polytropus | reverse complement strand
GATTTTAGCAAAATATCAGACCAAGAATTAGAAAAAGTAGTTAAGAGAGTTAAAAACAGGCCAAGAAAAATATTAGGCTATTTCAAAGCTACAGAAATTTTCTGGGAAAAAATAAAGTGGTGCGCTTGACATGACACACCACCTTTATTAAAAAAACAATATGTGAAGAGTTGATAGTAGCATATATAAATTGAATAAGTTAATAGCTAAAATTGATTGACAAAAATCGGATTTTTTCATAATATTAATCATCTAATAAAATTTTAAGATTTGAAAATAGGAGGAGAAATGGAAGATATTTCATGGTTGGGAGGAGTCGCTGGCGTACTTACATCGAGTGCTTTTATACCTCAAGCTGTAAAAACTATAAAAGATAAGAATACTAAGAATATATCATTACTTAGTTATTCGATGCTTGTACTTGCCTTGATGTCATGGGTTCTATATGGAATAGTAATAAAAGATATCCCTTTAATGGTTACAAATTTTGTAACTCTAATTCCGGCGGTTATAGTATTTTGGATAAAAATTAAATATAAGTGAGGGATAAAAGAAGAGATAGGTTTAAACTTATAGTGCTAAAACCTATAATTTTTTGTCAAATTTTACGATCACGTGATCGTAAAATTTTAATTAGACGTTTATTTTAGGGTAATAACTGTAAAAAACAGTGATCAGAATGTAGGAGGAAAAAATGGACGATCTTTCATTTGTAGGAAGTGTAGCAGGGGTGCTTTCATCGGGAGCTTTTATACCTCAGGCTGTAAAGACGATAAGGGATAAAAAAACTGAGAGTATATCACTATTTAGCTACTTAATATTCATACTTAGTTTACTTACATGGTTGGCGTACGGAATAGTGAGGAATGACTATGCTGTGATGTTCACAAATATTATAACCCTTATTCCCGCGGTTATAATATTTTACGTAAAAATTAAATATAAGTAAGGCTTAAAAAGAAATAAGAAGCAAAAAATGCTTGACTTATTTCTTTTTTTTATGTAATATTAAACTGTAATTAGCACTCTTTATTAAAGAGTGCTAATAAAAAATCTGCATAATTTTACATAAGGGGGTATGGAATGAATATTAAACCTATTGGAGACAGAGTTTTACTAAAATCCTTTAAAGTAGAGGAGAAAACGGCTGGAGGAATTATACTACCTGATTCTTCTAGCAAAGAGAAGCCAAATATGGCAGAGGTTTTAGCAGTAGGCAACGGTGAAAACTTAGATGGGATTAAAGTCGGGCAAAAAGTAATATACGCGAAATTTGCTGGAACTGAAATTAAAATGGATGATGAAAAGTTTACGATAATGGATGTAAAAGATATCCTAGCTATTGTTGAATAGTTGCCAAAAATATAGAAATAAGAATTAGGAGGGAAAGATGGCTAAAATTTTGAAATTTAACGAAGACGCTAGAAGAAGACTAGAAGCGGGAGTAGATACACTAGCAGATGCGGTTAAGATAACACTTGGTCCAAGAGGAAGAAACGTTGTATTAGACAGATCATATGGTGGACCTCTTATTACAAATGACGGGGTTTCAATAGCAAAAGAGATTGAGCTAGAGGATCCGTTTGAAAATATGGGAGCAGAACTTATAAAAGAAGTGGCAACAAAAGCAAATGACGTTGCGGGAGACGGTACCACAACTGCAACAGTGCTTGCTCAAGCCATCGTAAAAGAAGGGCTTAAAATGGTAAGTGCAGGTGCTAATCCTATGTTCTTAAGAAGAGGGATAGAAAAAGCAACTAAAGAAGTTGTAAAGCATCTTAAAGATAGATCGAGAAAAATAGAAGGAAACGAAGAAATTGCTCAAGTTGGTTCTATTTCGGCAGGGGACGAAGAGATAGGAAAACTGATAGCTGAAGCAATGGGAATCGTGGGAGAAACAGGTGTAATTACTGTTGAGGAAGCTAGATCCCTTGATACCAGCTTGGAAGTAGTAGAAGGTATGCAGTTTGATAAAGGGTACCTTTCTCCGTATATGGTAACAAATACTGAAAGAATGGAAGCTGTGTTTGATAACCCTTATATATTAATCACAGATAAAAAAATTACCAACCTAAAGGACATAATACCTATGCTGGAGTCTACTAGGCAGGAAGGCAGACCTCTTCTTATAATCGCTGAGGACGTGGAGGGAGAAGCCCTAGCGACACTTGTGGTAAATAAACTTAGGGGAACCCTTAACGTAGTTGCTGTAAAAGCTCCTGGATTTGGAGATAGAAGAAAAGCTGTATTAGAAGATATAGCTATAGTTACAGGCGGAGAAGTAATCTCTGAAGAAAAAGGGATGAAACTTGAAAGCACTGAGTTAGTAAGCCTTGGGTCGGCTAAGAAGGTAAAAATAACTAAAGACACTACTATTATAGTAGGCGGAAACGGTGACGAAGCTGCAATAACTTCGAGAATCAACCAGATCAAACTTCAAATAGAAGAAACTACATCAGATTTTGATAAAGAAAAATACCAAGAAAGACTGGCAAAACTGTCAGGAGGAGTAGCAGTTGTAAAAGTTGGAGCGGCTACTGAAACTGAAATGAAAGAGAAAAAACTTAGAATAGAAGATGCTCTTAATGCCACTAGGGCAGCTATAGAAGAGGGAATAGTTCCTGGTGGTGGAACAATACTTGTAGAAATTGCTAAAGCTATGGAAAACTTTAACTTAGAAGGTGAAGAAGGAGTCGGAGTAGAGATAGTTAAAAAAGCACTGTACGCTCCTCTTAGACAAATAGCTCAAAATGCCGGATTAGATGCCGGAGTAGTAGTAGAGAAAGTTAAAAATTCGGATGCTGGAATAGGTTTTGACGCAGCAAAAGAGATATATGTTGACATGGTTAAAGCTGGGATTATAGATCCTTCAAAAGTTACAAGATCAGCAATGCAAAATGCAGCATCAATAGCTGCCCTCATTATAACTACAGAAGTTATAGTGGCAGAAAAGAAAGAAAAAAATGAAGAAGCAATGCCGCCTATGGGTGGAATGCCAGGAATGATGTAATAAAAAATCCGGTCATTTGACCGGATTTTTTTATTCCCCTGTTTCTTCTAAGGTCTCTACTTTAAACCCTTTATTACCTTCATCCCCTACTAATCTTATGTAGCTTTTTCTAAGCCTGTTGCTGTCATTTGTTTTTGCTTTGAGCTCAACAGATGGTTCCTCAAGAAGGTAATGTAGGTCGAATGTCTTTTTAGATCCCAGCGCATCTATTACGCTTACTTTTATGATAGCCCTAGAACCCTGCATCAAATCATCTTTATCAATAGTTATCACTTTTTCTATATCCGCAGAAGTTAAATTTACTGAAGGTGTAGTAGAGAGAGCCATGTGATTGCCGTAATTTGAACCTAAAGAAGTTTCTCCTGCAGGATAGCTTACAACAGAGGATGATATAGTTTTCCCGCTGCTGCTAACTCCTTCTATTTTATATCCTTTTAGTCCAGAAAGTTCTAATATATTTCCAAAATCTAAAACAAACTCATATTTTCCAGTAGCTTCATTTAATTCAGCAGTATTCGTGATTTCATTATTTATGCTTCCTGGATTGATCTCGGGATCTATAACAACATATGTAGGACCTATGTTCCCAGAAGGATTGTATGAACTTCCTTCAACACCTGAAGGGCCAACTGGTGTAACTGTTATTATATTTTTTGAATTTGGGATCAAATAGAAGTTTGTTACACTGCTGTCATTTGAATTAATTTCTTCTAATCTTATATCTTCAGGAGTTGTTGTTGTAAGTGTATGGTCATAGAATACTTCCCCTTTTCCGGCTATATTTATTTTTAAAAACTTCACTCTATCAGTTCCGACGGTATCTATACCAGTTATATAAATATCCGGTTTGGAAGTACTTGACTTCAAAGCACCTTTTGAGAAGCTATAGTTATTAGTACTGTCTGCAGCGCTTAGTGTACCGTCACCTGAAATATTGGTAGTTGAATTTGTCCAGTTATCCCCCCAGTATTGTTCATAAAGCTCTATATGTACAGGAGTAGGGATTGTATTAGTCAATTCACCGACTATGCTTGCTGTGTTTTCATTTCCTGCCTTATCCTTGGCTGTTACAGTACCGAAGATATGGTTTGCTGAAGTTGTATCAGTGGAGTTTTCAACTGTAAATTCTATGGCTACATTCTCCGGTGAAGAGACTTCGTATACGGTTTCAGCTATAGGAAAGCTGAAATCCGGATTGGAAGCTAGTCCACTGTTTGTTAGAACTGGGTTAAGTGCAGTTGTGCGGTATGAGTAGAGATTGTAGTCATGCAAGTCAAGTGTCAATCTCAACGTGTCTTTATTCTTGAAAGGTACATTGCCGCTTAGAAGTAGACCGTTTGCATCAGCAATTTTTTCTAAGTTGACTGTTATGTGTGGAGCAATTGTATCAACAAAGTAATCATAAACTGTACCAGAAAGCCCCGTACTGCTCAACTCCGATAAGATGGTATTTATATCTTCTTTATTTTCAGTCTCGATGTTTCCTGATTTGTCTATAGCGATTAGCTTGCGGACTATATAAGCCCCGTCGTTGTTGTGCTCGTTTAATACCACACTTTCTTCAAAAGTGCTGTTTGCAATAACTCTGTAGTAGTGGTCTTCGTAAGGGATGCTGTTCAAGGTAGAGTTATGAGGTACAGGATTTGTGATATCTGGGTCAAATTCAGTATTGTATCTATCTATATCAGAGATTGAACTGTCATAGTCAAAGATATTAATGAAAGCCCGAACACCTGTAATTCCTTGAGTTAATTTTGTAAGATCCCTTGTAGAAGAATTTGGATTAAAAGGTATATCTTCGCTGCTGGAGTAACTTAGTGTATTGGCTGTACTTGCGTTTATATACTCAGGATAAACAGTTCCACCCGGATTAAGGGCAACAGCTTCATCGGAGGCTTCTATGTTATCTATATAGAGCAGTTCTATCTTCTCGTTATCTCCTGCACTAGAAGGCTCGATGGTATTCTTTAATACTAAGTACGCTATCCCATCTCCTATAAAATTATTCAGGCTTACGTTGTAGGCTGCCCCTGTTTCTGTTATGGAAGAAGGTGTTATATTGATGATATTATTATCTAAAAACAAAGTTATATAACTGTTTTCGCTTAGCATATAATCACTACAGCTTGCAGTGTAGCCTACAGAGATAGATATACTGTCGCCTACTTTGGCATAGTTTCCGTCATTTCCATCGTTGTCTCTTATAGTCGGGATGACACCATTGCTATCTGCTGTAAAGTTTGCTGTGGAGTAAGTTGCGGCAGCGGTAGAGTCTAAGCCGATTGAATCCCATAGTTTTTTTGTAGTGTTGTTGGTGACGCTTATCTTGTCGATATTTATTTTAGGCAGCTTTATGTCGTCTAACACGACGGTTACAGATACCTTATTAGTACCAGATGGATTTGAAGAGCTTCCTCTAAGCACTATGTCAAAAATATCGGTGTTTTGGTTTAGAAGTGTATTGTAGTCAGCGTAAAACTGGAAATTATAAAAAAGTCCGCCGATGTTTTCTTTTATATCGCTCGCTATAAGGTCTCCTAATGCTGTGTCTGAAACCCCATCTGAGACACGTATCTCATACTTTATATTTTCTAATTCCCTGACCTCATTTGTTATATTTAGGAGATCTTTATAGTAGTCAAAATATACAGCATCGGCTTCTATAAGGGATCCCTCTATAAGAACTTTGTATGAATCTATATCCCCAGCTCCTTTTAAAGGAAGGGAGCCGTTGTCTATTGGGGTATTGTTTTCAAAACGTACCACTGTGAAGCAGTCCCCGTCTTTTTCTGGATTTATAGGTATTAGCCTGAGACCGTCTGACTCCTGATAGTAGGTCCAGGTATATAAGCCGTTTTTATCTAAGCTAGGACCGCTTGGGTCGAAATAGGTCCTGTTCATTGCGTTTACAACTATAAGCGGATAACGAGGATCGCCTGCTTCGGTAATCAAGCCTTCGGTTAAGAACATCCAGCTTTCCTTGTCATTTGTAGCGGATTTTACCACATGGAACACGTCTATAGTATCTCCGCCGCTAAGGGTATAGTCTGATCGGTATGTGACATCGTACTTTACGTTACTGTTATTCCCGATTTGTACGTTGTTTGAATCAAAGCCTTCGACACTATAAATTCTGGCAAAAGCCTCTTTTTCAGTTCCGCTCCCCACTTCCTCTTCGTTAATTATATCACCATCTTCTGA
>QKCP01000146.1 GCA_003246855.1 Ilyobacter polytropus | reverse complement strand
TTTAAAAAGATAGGGATAAAAAAGCCGGGAAAATTCCCGGCTTTTTTATCCCTATCTTTTTAAAGTCACTCTCATCAAAAGGTCTCCTGGCCTTACTCTACCTTTCATCTTTTCTATACTCTCCACCATATCCATAGATGATATTATAACCGGTGTCTTGTGCGACTTAGCATTTTGCTTTATATATTCCAAGTCATATTTAATAAGCATTTCCCCTTTTTTTACTGCCCCCTCAGCTACCTTTACTATCCTCTCAAATCCCTTTCCGTTTAGAGCTACTGTATCTATGCCAAAGTGGACAATAAGCTCTAGTCCATTTTTTGCTTCAAAAGATACCGCATGATTTGTCTCAAATATGCTCATATCTTTTGCGTCACATGGAGAATATATAGTGTTTCCTTCATCAGCAGGAATTATTCCGACACCGTCTCCTATGAGCTTTTTGGCAAAAGCCTCATCGGGGATATCTTCTATGTCTATTATCTCCCCAGAGATTGGTGAATATATCTCTAAAACTTCTCCACCATTTTCATTGCTTTTTTTCTTGAAAATTTTTTCAAATATCCCCATTTTTACCCCTCCCTTGAGTAACTCCAACTTTCTACTCTATTTTACTAGGATAAACTTTTTTTCCTTTTGAAAATACTTTTTTTATACTTAGGTCTTCATTTAAAACTGTAATATCGGCTGTATATCCGCTTTCAATTTTCCCATATTTATTGTCTACACCTATTGCCCTTGCAGGATATAGTGAAGCCATTCTAAGGGCCTCTTCTACTGATAATCCAACTTGTTCTACCAGATTTTTTACCCCAGTGATCATAGTCAGTCCAGATCCACCTAGGGTTCCTTCTGCCGATACGCATTTCCCATCTTGATAATAGACCTTTTTACCTTCAAAGAAAAAATACTCCATATCCGTTCCTACAGGGCTTACTGCATCCGTCACCAAGAAAAGTTTATCCCCCAATATCTCTTTGGCTATCTTCACAGATGCATAATGTGCATGGATTCCGTCTACTATTATTCCTGCATGTACTCTCTTGTCTTCGAATATAGCCCCAACAACCCCAGGTTCTCTTGAGGTAAACTGGGTCATAGCATTGAAAAGATGGGTCGCCATACCGAATCCTGATTCAATCGCAAGTTTAGCCTGTTCATACGTAGCATTGGTATGTCCCATAGAAACCTTTATTCCATTTTTAGAAAAGCTTTTTACAGTTTCTACTTCAGAAACTTCAGGAGCCATTGTAACTATTTTAACCAGCCTACTACCTGCCTTTTGGATTCTATCAACTATGCTGCCAGACAGTTCCCTTATATATTTTGGATTATGTATACCTTTTTTTTCACGGCTTATGGATGGCCCCTCCAAATGTAGCCCTAAAACCCCTATGTCTTCAATATTTTCAATGTTTTCCATCAACTCCAAAGCTTTTAAGATATTTTCATCACTACTGGTCACAAGTGTAGGCAAAAATGATGTGCAACCAAATTTATGGTTCGTGGCATTCATAACCTTGAGTGTTTCTTCGCTTATATCATCGTTAAAAAGTACCCCACCACAGCCATTTAACTGTAGATCTATAAACCCTGGTGCTATGAGCCCGCCCCCCATACCCTGCTTTTCTATATCTGGATATTTTTCATATAAGGCCGATTCTTCTATTACCTCTTTTATATATGTCCCCTCTACAATAACTGCCTTGTCATTCAATATGATTTCACCATCAAAAACTCTGCAATTTGTCAAAGCGTACACAGATACCACCTACCTTTTGCCGTACTTTTCATAAAAAGCTTTTATCAGCTTTTCAGTATCCAAATTATCTTTCTCTATGTCCTTAAAATACTTGTATGTCTGTACCTTTAACTCCAAACTGGCGTCCTCGTCTGCCACCAATACTGCCTTGTTATGCATCTGAAGTGCCGAGATCGTCCACAAATGATTTATTCCACCTTCTACCCCATGCCAAAGAGCCCTCGCCTTTTTATAGCCGTTTACCATTATAAGGATCTCCTCCGAATCTAGCAAAGTACCCACCCCTACAGTAAGGGCCAAAGCTGGAACCTTCTCCACGTCACCGTCAAAAAATCTGGAATTTGCAACCCTGGTATCATATGTAAGCTCTTTATCCCTTGTCCTAGAGTTGAGCGAAGACCCAGGTTCATTGAAAGCTATATGCCCGTCTTCTCCCACTCCGCCTACAAAAAGTCTTATGCCACCGTATGAACTTATCTTTTCCTCATATCTTTTGCATTCAAGCTTTAAATCAGCTGCATTTCCGTTTAAAATATTTATGTTTTCCCTCATGATATCTATGTGATTGAAAAAGTTTTTGTACATAAAGGTGTGGTAGCTCTCCGGATGGTCCTCAGCTATGCCAACATACTCGTCCATATTAAAGGTCACCACGTTTTGAAAACTCAATATCCCATCTTTATAGAATTCTATGAGTTTTTTATACATTCCAAGTGGTGTGCTTCCTGTTGGAAGACCCAGCACAAACGGTTTCTCCTTGGTGGGTTTAAATTCAAGTATTTTTCTGGCCACATAAACCGCAGCCCAATCACCTATGTTTTTTTCTGTTATTATTAGTCTCATTCTTACAACACCCCTTTATTTCTTATTATAAACATATTAAATTAAACCAAAATTTATCCTTTTTTACCGATTATGCTCTTTAGTAATTTTATTTTGTCATCGCAGCTTTCAATTAAAGATTAACATTTCTGAAAAATCTTGTCAACGATTTTTTGAAATTATTTTTCTTTTATTTTTTTATTTTTGAAAAAAAATTTCAAAAAAAGCTTGATTTTATTTTTAAGTTGGAGTACAATAAAACCACAAGAGAGCAAATAGTGTTCGTTGACCGGTCGAACTTTGAGCAAGCTTGTGTTGTGTGCACTTTTAAACTTTATTCATTTTGTAATATGACGTCAATTGTAGTATTTTAACGTCGTAAAACTTGATAAATTAACATAATTTAAAATTTCCAGGAGGTATATTTTATGTTTAGTAAATTTCAACAGTTAGGTAAAGCGCTAATGTTACCAGTTGCAGTTCTTCCGATAGCTGCGATACTTTTGAGGCTTGGGGTATTGTGGAATATTCCTTTTATAACTTCTTCCGGTGCTGCTATATTTGACAACTTGGCAATACTTTTCGGGATAGGGGTTGCAGTCGGGATGGCAAAAGATAACGCAGGAGCTGCTGGGCTTGCCGGGGCTGTGGGACATTTCGTAATCGTATCTGGCGCTAAGGCCATAAACGCTGAAATAAACATGGGGGTATTATCCGGTATAGTCGGAGGCCTTGTAGCAGGTTATATGTATAACAAATATCATAAAATAGAACTTCCGGAATGGCTAGGATTCTTCGGCGGAAGAAGATTTGTCCCTATAATCACATCTTTGGCATGCATAGTTCTCGCTGCTATTTTCGGCTATATTTGGCCAGTTGTTCAGTCCGGAATAGACACTACAGGTAAATGGATGATGTCATCTGGTGCTATAGGATTATTTTCGTTCGGTACATTAAACAGGCTTCTTATACCAACCGGTCTACACCACGTAATCAATTCTATTGCTTGGTTTGTGTTTGGTGAGTTTAACGGCGCAACCGGAGATCTCAACAGGTTCTTTGCAGGCGATCCACAAGCAGGAGTCTTCATGGCAGGATTTTTCCCTATTATGATGTTCGGCCTTCCAGCTGCAGCGCTTGCAATGTACACGGCTGCTAAGAAAGAAAATAAAAAAATGGTTGCAGGTATGCTGTTCTCGGTTGCCTTCACCTCTTTCCTAACTGGTGTTACTGAACCTATAGAATTTATGTTTATGTTCCTTGCACCGGTACTTTACGTAATTCACGCTCTACTCATGGGGGTTTCAATGGCGGTTTTAAATATTCTCGGTGTCAAACATGGATTCGGTTTCTCAGGTGGAGCCATCGACTACTTCTTAAATCTTGGTATATCTACAAAAGGGCTGCTGATTATACCTATCGGGCTAGCATTTGCAGCAATCTATTACTCGGTATTCCTTTTCTTCATAAAAAAATTCAACCTGCAAACCCCCGGTAGAGAAATTTCAGAGGATTTGACTTCTCTCAACGAACCTGCTAAAAGTACAGCTTTTAGCTCCAACATCGATCTTGCAACTAAATACCTAGAAGTTCTTGGTGGAAAGAACAATCTTGTTTCGATAGATTCGTGCATCACAAGGCTTAGGTTAGAGGTCAAAGACGAGGGGATAATTGACGAAAATAAGTTAAAGGCATTGGGGGCAAAAGGGGTTATAAAACCTGCTAAAAACAGCGTACAAGTTGTTCTTGGTGCCAAGGCTGAAATAATTGCCCAAGAACTTAGAACCTTATAAATAAAAGAGAGTCGGCTTATTTGCTGGCTCTCTTTTATAAACTTAAAACATCAAAACTGTTAAAAACTTTTTCAAAACTCTAAATATAAAGGAAATAAGGCTTTTTCAAGTAGATGAAATCATAAGGAGTTTAGTTTAAATAATAAGGAGGAAAGCTTATGTTTACTAAGGTACAGAAACTCGGTAAATCACTTATGCTACCTGTTGCTGTTCTTCCCATAGCTGCAATTCTTTTAAGGTTTGGCGTACTGTGGAACTTGCCTTTCATGACTTCTGCTGGGGCTGCTATTTTCGACAACCTGGCAATACTCTTCGGTATAGGTGTGGCTGTTGGTATAGCAGAGGATAATGCGGGGGCTGCGGGGCTTGCAGGGGCTGTGGGCCATTTCGTAATTGTATCAGGCGCTAAAGCTATAAACGCTGATATAAACATGGGTGTATTATCCGGTATAGTCGGGGGACTTGTTGCGGGTTATATGTATAACAAGTACCATAAGATCGCTCTGCCTGAGTGGCTTGGATTCTTTGGAGGCAGAAGGTTTGTTCCTATAATAACTTCTCTGGTCTGCATTATTTTAGCTGCTATTTTTGGTTACGTTTGGCCTGTAATTCAGGTAGGAATAGATGCTGCGGGTAGGTGGATGATAGCTTCCGGTTCCATTGGTCTCTTTTCATACGGCACTCTAAATAGACTTCTAATCCCAACCGGACTTCACCATATAATAAACTCTTTTGCATGGTTTGTGTTTGGGGAGTATCACGGTGCCACGGGCGACCTTAACAGATTTTTTGCCGGTGACCCCAGTGCAGGACTATTTATGACTGGTTTTTTCCCTGTAATGATGTTTGGCCTGCCGGCTGCTGCACTCGCAATGTATACCGCAGCCAGAAAAGAAAATAAAAAAAAGGTGGCAGGCATGCTTTTTTCTGTAGCGTTCACTTCATTTTTAACAGGTGTTACTGAACCGCTGGAATTCTTGTTTATGTTCTTAGCGCCGGTGCTGTATTTGATACATGCTCTGCTAACCGGAGCATCTATGGTAGTCGTTAATTTATTGGGTATAAAGCATGGTTTTGGTTTTTCTGGAGGGGCCATAGATTATTTTCTCAATATGGGCATAGCGACAAAGGGTTGGCTTATTATTCCGGTGGGGATAGTTTTTGCCACTGTTTATTATCTTCTATTCCTGTTTTTTATAAAAAAATTCAACTTGCAAACCCCTGGTAGGGAGGCAGTGGAAGAGTACGCTTACCTGAACAAGGTCATAGAAGAGGAGAGTGTCGAGCTCGCCGAGAAATATTTAGAGGTTCTTGGAGGAGCAGAAAATATGGTCTCCATAGATTCCTGTATAACAAGGCTTAGACTTGAGGTGAAAAACGTAGATATAATCGAAGAGAGTAAGCTAAAAACATTGGGCGCAAAGGGGGTTATAAAACCAGGAAAAAATAGCATCCAAGTCGTACTGGGTGCAAAGGCTGAGATAATAGCCCAGGATCTAAGAAAACTTCTGAACAAATAAACAAAGGCCGACGCTTTAAAACGTCGGCCTTTATTTTAATTTTAGTTCTTTTACCAATTCACTACTCATATCTATATACTCCAAGGCTTTTTCTGGATATTTTTTAGTCAGTCCTATAAAAATCATGTCTATCACTGTCAGCTGTGCTATCCTAGATGATATGGCAGAAGACCTAAAAGACACCTCCTCGGCAAGTGTATGCAACTTTACATCAGCTAATTCACTCAGTGTGTTATCTGATAGTTTTGTTAGAGTTATTATTTTAGCTCCGATTTCTTTAGCTTTCTTCACACCCAAATAGGTCTCTAAAGTCTTTCCGCTGTGGCTGATTGCAAATACTGAATCCTGCGGAGTAAGGGACGATAGATTGGCTAACTGCACATGGGGATCTATTTCAAAAACCGCATTCTTCCCTATTTTTAGAAGTTTGTATAAAAAATCTTTTGCCACAAGTGCTGAAAAACCTATCCCTAAAAGAAATATCCTTTTGGATCCGTCTAATATATCTACAACCTCTTCTAACGTTTCCCATTTTAATATTTTCACAGTATCTTTTATGGCCCCTATATTTTCATAAGCTATCTTATCCCTTATATCCTCATAAGTATCATCTATACTAATCTTATCGTGTATTACTTTCCTCTCACTCTTTATAGCCTTTGCCTTTGCAAGTGTTGCACTTAGTGCTATTTTAAAATCAGGAAATCCAGAGTATCCGATTTTTTTTGAAAATCTAGTTATTGTAGCCTGACTTATGCCTGTTCTTTCGGATAGTTTTTGGGTATTTAAATTTTTTACTTCCTCTAAGTTCTCCAATATATATTCAGATAGTTGCTTTTCTTTTTTTGTCAATTCATTACTAAATTCCCTCATTTTAACAATACAATCCATAAAACTCCCCCTTTTTTTTATTATAAGGGATTTATATACATACAGCAAGATAAACTTCCACATTTTTAGAAATTCGGCGCAATTTTTATTTAAGATTTTATGTTAAATCAGTACCTATCAAGATCATAACAACTGTTTCTGTGGCATTCCAAATATTTTTCAGCACTAACTTGAACGGAGTTCAAAGGTATATTATTCCAGTTTAATTTTTCAGGAGTTTTAAATATATGAAAATATTCCCTTTCAAGCATGACCTTTATGTTATAAAAGTCGAATTTAAATGGATCTAAGAAATCTGTACTTACAGCTTCCTGTTCCTCTTTCAGCAAAATCCCCTTTCTTTTTAAAGCCAGCTCGGCAACACTTAGACTGCACGGTATTGGCTGATCAAAAAATTCAGCTTCCACATCGCCAAAAACTTCATTTCTATTCTCCAACCAGATTCCGTTCGCTTTGAAACGAAGCAGCTCCCTTGAAAATTTCAAGAGTCCCTCTTCGTATTCTCCAAGCTCCTCATATAAAAAACTCAAAAGCAGTGTTACAGCCGAGTAGTCTTCCATATAAGCTTTTTTGCCGATATCTCCCTCTATCGAATTATGATAAAGCAGCCCATCTTTAAAGTTTTTCTCCAGTAGCTCGTCATATATCTTTTTGGCTTTTTGCAAATAGCCACTCTCTCCAAAATATCTATAGGCATTCACGTATGCCACTCCCAAAAGAGCGTTCCAAGATGTGACTATTTTTTTGTCAACGAAAGCTTGCCTCCTTCTGTCCCTTAATTTTATCAGTTTATCCTCCAGTTTATCCAAAGCGTCGTCTACCTTTATATCCTTTTTCACCAAGTGGTTTTTCCCCGAGAAGTTTCCCACAACACTTATATCGTAGTGCTCCTTGAAAACTTCAAACTCCTCAGAGCTTAAGGCTTCTTCAAGCTCCTGATAGCTCCACAAATAGACGCCTCCTTCTATGTGGTCGGTATCAGCATCTATTCCACTGTAGTAGAGGCCATCGCTGGTTTCAAAGTATTTTTCCAGGCATTTCACAATTTTAAAAGCTGTTTTTTTATAGATATCTTTTTTAAAAAGTCTGTATGACAAAGAAAAATTCCAAAGCATCATGGCCTGATCGTAAAGCATTTTTTCAAAATGTGGAATCTCAAAATTTTCCCCAATGCAATATCTGAAAAATCCTCCACCCAGGTGATCCTGCAGACCTCTTTTGCAAAATATATCCAAAAGGCTTGTCGAGATATCGCCCAAGGTTTTACTCCCACTCTCGGAATAAAAATATAGCATGAACTGCAAGGTTGAGTGGTTTGGGAATTTGTTGTTCCCTAAAAAACCCCCGTATACGTAGTCATACCCGTCTCGTAAAATTTTTACAATTCTCTCTTTTTTCACACTGTTTTTTTCGTATAGATTTACAAAACTAAACTTGGTCAGTTCCCCACTGTTTTCTTCATAAAAATCCTTTATTTTTTCAAGGAGTTCCAAAAAAGATATTACATTTCCGGTACTTTTGCTAGGCATATAGGTACACGCAAATATAGGCTCAAGATTTGGAGTCAAAAAAACATTAAGCGGCCACCCGGTCGGCCCGCCTACCCGTATGGAAAAATTCATAAACAATTGATTCAAATCTGGATTTTCCTCTTTGTCTGCCTTTATGCAAACAAAATTCTCATTTAAGTAGTTAGCCACCTTGATATCTGAAAATGAGTCTTTTGCCATTTCATGGCACCAATGACAGGTGGAATACCCTATAGATATAAAAACCAGTTTCTTGTTCTCACTGGCATACTGCAAGACTTCCTCGCTGAATTCCTGCCACCATATAGGGTTGCTTTTATGCTGCTTTAAATACGGTGATTTCGATTTATCTAAATTATTTTTTCCGTACATCTGCTTTCCCCCATTTTGTTTTCTTTTTTCTAATTTTCGTAAAAGTCACAGAAATTCCTTTTAGCCCACCCTATTCTCCCATTTGATATAAATTCAACATTTTAACAAAAAATAAAGAAGAAGAAGGAGGCTCCTTCTTCTTCTTTAAAAATTTAATTTTTCACCCTTAAACAAGCCTACCATGTTTTTCATAGTTTGCTATTTTTTCAATCTTGTTGTCGTCGTCTACGAATACTACAGTAGGCTTATACGTTTTTAGCTCATCTTCCATTAGTGTGCAATAAGCCATTATGATTATCTTGTCATTCTTCTGCACCATTCTTGCAGCGGCACCATTTAAGCAAATTATCCCACTTCCAGGCTCTCCAGCTATAACATAAGTCTCGAATCTGGCTCCATTATTGATGTCTACTATATGAACCTTTTCGTATTCCAATATTCCAGAAGCCTTCATTAAGTCTTCATCAATTGTTATACTTCCAACATACTCAAGGTCAGCTTGCGTAACCGTAGCCCTGTGTATTTTCCCTTTTAACATATTTAATATCATTTATTCCACCTCTATTTTTTAAACTTCAAAAGTTAAATTATCGATTAATCTTGTTTTTCCGATAAACACCGCCATTGCTATGAGCACGTCGTTTTCTACCTGTTCTACTTTTCCCAGGCTTTTAGCATCTACAACCTCTATGTAATCCACTTTGGCCAACTTTTCTTCCTCTATCTTATCTATTGCAAACTCCACGAGTGCCTTCGCATCCTTTTCTCCCGCCTTAAGTTTTGCCTCCATAAGCTTAAGTGTATTAGAAAGGACAAGAGCCGACTTCCTTTCCTCTGTGCTTAAATAGGTGTTTCTAGAGCTCTTAGCCAGCCCATCTTCTTCTCTTACAATATCGCATGCTATTACTTCTATGTCAAAATTCAAATCTTTTACCATTTTTTTGATTATAGCCAGCTGTTGGGCATCCTTTTTACCAAAATAAGCCCTATCCGCCTTTACTATGTTAAACAGTTTGCTTACAACGGTGCATACACCACGAAAATGACCTTCACGTTTAGCTCCGCAGAGCCCCCTGTCCAGCTTCTCCACGTTCACATATGTCAGTATCTCCTCAGGGTACATCTCTTCAACTTCAGGATTGAATATCACATGCGCACCGGCTTCTTTAGACTTTTTCTTGTCCATATCAAGATCTCTCGGGTATGTTGCCAGATCTTCGTTTGCCCCGAACTGTATAGGATTAACAAATACACTTACCACAACCCTGTCATTTTGCTCGGCTGCAGCTTTTATTAGACTTTGATGTCCTTCGTGAAGATAACCCATCGTAGGAACCAAGCCCACGGTTAACCCCTGCTTCTTCCACTCTTTCACTATATTTCTAATTTCAGAAGTCGTTTTTACAACCATTATCTCTTCCATCTATCCGCCGCCTTTAATATAATTTTTCTAAAACTTCATCGTTTATTTTGAAGGTGTGCTCTTCAGCAGGGAAAGAGCCACTCTTTACTTCTTCCACATACTTTTCAAAGCCTTCCTTTATCTGTTCACCAATATTAGCAAAGGTCTTTACAAATTTAGGTTTAAAGCCGGAAAACATATCCAGCATATCGTGATAGACTAAGACCTGTCCGTCACATCCGTTGCCTGAACCTATTCCTATTGTAGGAACAGAGATCTCTTTGCTTATAAGCTCGGCAAGCTTGGCAGGAACACATTCTAAAACTATCGAAAATACTCCAGCCTCTTCCAACTTTTTGGCATCTTCTATTAGCTTCTTCGCTGCTTCCTCCGTTTTGCCCTGCACCTTAAATCCACCCATTACATTTACAGACTGCGGTGTAAGCCCCAAATGCCCCATAACAGGTATCTGAGCCCTCACTATGGCTTTTATAGTATCCACCATTTCAGCTCCGCCTTCTAGTTTAACTGCTGTTGCTCCGGTTTCTTTTATGATTCTTCCGGCATTTACAACTGCGCTTTCTGTACTTACTTGATAGGACATAAACGGCATGTCCACCACAACCATAGTGTTCTTCGCACCCCTGACAACCGCCTTTGAATGGTGTATCATGTCCTCCATTGTAACCGAGAGGGTATTTTCATAGCCCAGGCAGACCATTCCCAGAGAATCCCCCACCAGGATTGAATCTATACTGCTTTCATCCATAAGCTTTGCTATTGAATAGTCATAAGCTGTTAAGACTGTTAGTTTCTCCCCTTTTTCTTTTGCTTTAAAAAAATCCGTAACAGTGGTCTTCATTGTTGCCTCCTTAAATATTCATCCAACTCATAGTATCGCTCTTTTCCGTTTTTCCTCTCAGCCATCTCAACGAGGTTAAGAGAGAGGGCTTTATACAGAGGAATATCCGCGTCAGGTATTATCTTTAAGTGTTTTTCTACCGTACCTATATCTCCTCTTTCAATTGGACCGGTCAATGAATCTTCAAAGCTCTTTTTGCTTATGTTATCTATATTGAGTTTTATAAGCGGCAGCAAGGCTTCTTTCGCAACATCCCTGTCCACGCCGCACCCTTCCAAATAGGACACTCCTTTTTCAATCAAGGATAGCACCAAATTAGATACCATTACATTAGAAAGATGGTAAAGAGGCTTCTTATCCTTTTCTATCTGAAAGACCTTATTTCCAAGAGACTCAATCATAGCTTTTAGCTCATCCACCCTCTCCCTGCTTCCCTCAAGAGAAAAAACAGCACTACCCAGGCTTTTATAGGTGGTGAATTTATCCGAAAAGGGGAACATAGGATGCAGCGAGTAGCTGTACACCCCAGGAGCGTAAATTGCATCACTTGTAAGCGAACCGCTTGTGTGTAGAAACACTTTTCCCTCTATATTCAATTTCTTAATAAATTCCCATACTTTAGATATCTGATCATCGTTTACTGTTATAAACACAACATCACTTAAATTCACCAGTTCCTCAATCTCCATCGAGTCTACCCCTATAAATTCAGCGGCTATGCTAGCGGAACTTTTGTTCCTGCTGTAATAGCCCACGATTTTCAGCCCCCCGTCTTTAAAATATTTTCCAAGGGATACCCCGACCTTTCCTGCACCTATAAACCCTATTTTCATCAAAACCTCCAGCTCAATTTACCACTAGCTAGTTATATATCAATTAGTACCATATTGGCTAAAAAAATTTTCATTTATATATTAGGACTTACCTAGCTTTTTCAGCAGATGTATCATCCCGTCCTTTTCAATAGAGGAAAGGACTGAAAATATATTATCCAGATTTTCAAGATGTTTATCGAAAATCTTTTCAATTGCCTTTTTCCCTTTTTCAGTTATCTCTATGAGCATAGCTCTTCTATCCCTCGGGTCCTTTTTCCTCTTTATGAAATTTTCCTTCTCTAGATTGTCTATTATGACTGTCATAGTTCCGCCACTGGAAAAAGTCTTCTCAATTATATCCTTTATTCTGAAGTCACCCTTATGGTATAAAAGTTCCAGCACGGAAAACTGGGCTTCAGTGAGACCCTGCTTCCTTATTATAGACGAGCTTTTTTGGTTAACAGAAAGTGAGCACCTGTTCAGTGTAACAAACAGTTTTAAATTAATTTGTTCATTTTCGCTATATACTTTTTTATCCATAGCTGCATTATACTAGCAAATACTGATTATTTCAAGTTAAAATTCAATATTTTCAGTAACATTTTCAAAACAAATTTCCCAATCTAGTTCAACTAGAGTATTTATCCTACTATCTCTTATTTATTTTAAATTTTTTATACCTAAAACCAAATTTTTCTGATAAAATATAATAAGCTAATAATAAAATAAATAATTTTCTCCAACTCAAAACATTTTCAAAACACGGTGATTATACTACCATTTAACAAACTTTTCAAGGAAAATTTGCAAAAAAGTAAATTTAATGTTATACTTTTTTGTTCTAACTCCTTTAATTTGTTGATTTTACTACGTTTTTTGTATTTTGATTATTTTATTTTACTCTTTATAATTTTGTTAAACTATATTTAATTTAAGATAACAGGGGTGAGTATTTATGGCTAAAAATATTGTCTTGGGTGTTACCGGTGGAATAGCCGCCTACAAGTCAGCAAATATAGTCTCTATGCTAAAAAAGAAAGGATATAACGTAAATGTTATAATGACGAAAAACGCCACCGAAATAATTACGCCGTTGGCTCTTGAAACACTCTCAAAAAACAAGGTTGTAGTCGATATGTGGGAAAAGAAAAATCACACCGACGTGGAGCATATATCCCTGGCAGAAAATGCAGATCTGGTTTTAGTTGCTCCTGCAACTTACAATATAGTCGGCAAGGTGGCAAACGGCATAGCAGACGACATGCTTTCAACCGTTATATCCGCCACTAAAGCACCAGTGTATTTCGCCTTGGCCATGAATGTAAATATGTATGAAAATCCAATTTTGCTGGAAAACATGCGAAAGCTTGAAAAATATGGCTACAAGTTCATAGAGGCCGACGAAGGGTTTCTCGCATGCAATGTAAACGCAAAAGGAAGGCTTAAAAATGAAGAACAGATAGTGGAGCTAGTCGACAAAGCTTTAAGAAAAGATAGAAGCTTGGCTGGAAAGAAAGTCCTAATAACTGCAGGAAGAACAGAGGAGTCCATAGACCCCATAAGATATCTTTCAAACCGCTCAACCGGAACTATGGGGTATGCCCTCGCAGAGGCAGCAGCAGACTTAGGGGCTGAAGTCACCTTAGTTTCTGGCCCGACAAACCTCGTACCTCCAAGCGGTGTAAAATTCGTCGCCGTAAAAAGCGCCCGGGAAATGTACGATGCCGTTATCGAAAGATTTGATTCTCAAGATATAGCTGTGGCTTGCGCGGCAGTTGCCGACTATAGGGTAAAGGAATACTCTCAGCAGAAAATCAAAAAAGGGGATGGCGAACTCATCCTGGAGCTTACCAGAAATCCAGATATACTCTTAGAAATGGGCAAAAGAAAAAACAAACAGATTTTAGTCGGTTTTGCAGCTGAAAGCGAGAATCTAGAAGAAAACGCAAAGAAAAAACTAGAAAAAAAGAATTTAGACATGATAGTTGCAAACAGCGTTAAGTATTTTGAGAGTTCCTCGAACGAAGTTACCTTTTTATATAGAGACGGAAACTCTGAAAATATTCCAGAAATGAGCAAAAAAAATCTTGCCTATGAGATAATGGCGAGATTTGAAACTTTAAAAAAGTAGGTGCGCTGCACCTACTTTTTTATTTATGAATACCACCTGGTTTTTATAAAAACTTCGGATACAATATTTCTCAACATCACTTAAAATTATATTGTAAACTAATTATATAAGTAGATTTTGGAGGTGAATTACATGAATTTAAAAATAATTATTGTTTTGCTTCTGTCAACTATACTTTTATCCGCATGTTACCATAATGAAGTCGATGCTAAAAAAGAAAGCAGCGGTACAGAAACTCTTCAACTTAGCGGTAATGTAATAGACGGGGTAAGGGTAGTGGAAGTAGAAGCTTACAAATTTGGATTTTCTCCTGAAAACATAGTCGTTCAACAAGGAGAAAAGGTAAAAATAGTGCTGACCACCAGAGATGTAACCCACGGCATTTTAGCCAGCGACCTTAATATCAATATGAAAGTAGTGCCGGGACAAAAGTCTATCGCAGAGTTCTTTGCAGATTCAAAAGGAAATTTCCCATTTAGGTGCAATGTCTACTGCGGAAGCGGTCATTCTAAAATGAAAGGTTTAATTATAGTTGAATAAAAAGAAAGAGGGGGGATGATCAGTCCCCCGGTGCCTTATGCCTATTAAAATATTAAATTGGAGTTAGTGGCGTCCCAAGCTTCAATAGATTTCGTAGGCTTTCCCTGAGTTTCTAGCGAAATACAGGTAAGCACCTGACTCTTAAAGATATCTGCCTGACAGTAATAAGTATATTTCAATTGACCCAATATGTCAATACTTTATTTTATTTTTTTATAAACAAAAGTTTGTTATTCACTAAAACTTGAAGTAAATGATCTGAAAAAGTGCACAACATCCTATAATACAAGTTTTTTTTCCATATCATATCATCCGCCAACTGTACTGTTGCGAAAACAAGCTCTCAGGTGCATACCTAGCTTCTACTCAAAACCACCTTTATCAATATTTTTTACACGAATGAAACGCGGAAAATAATTAACATAAACTTAATTTTTAATAAAAAATATTCAGCAAAAAGGAATTTGTGTTTTTAAACAGTAATATAATAAGTCATATTTTTTTAATTTAGAACGTTGGTTAATTTGGAGGATATTAATGGCTGAAACACTAAACATCTTTGAGCATATTTTCAACTCTTGCTCTGAAGGCATTGTAATAACTGATAAAAAAGGTAAAATACTCTTATTTAATACAGCTGCTTCACATTTTTTTGAGGAAATAGCTGAACATATCAGGTATGATTCTATTTTTAATTATATCGATAAAAAGTATCTTAAAATTTTTAATTCTGTTGATCCAAATATAGATATTTTCCAAAAATATAGTGCCCCTGTCTCCCACTATGATTTCATTAACAGGTCAGGCAAGCAGATGCACCTAGAGCTAAATTCCAACTTTATCTACCTGAGCGAAGAACATAAAGTCCTTGTTTCCATAAAAGACATAACAAGATACAAGCTCATAGAACATAAATTGAAAAACGTTGAAAGAAGAAACCAAAGTTTTCTGAGCGCAATTCCAGATCTTATGTTCCGTTTGAATAAGGAGGGGGTTTTTCTAGATTATATTGCAAATAAGAACGACTCACTGTATACCTCCCCACAACTTTTTCTGGGTAAAAACATTGTGGACGTCTTACCAACTGACATTTCCAAAATGATTATGCATTATACAAGAAAAGCCTTGGCTACAGGCGATATCCAAGTATGCGAGTATGAGCTAAACATAAATGGTTCTAATTCTTATTTTGAAGCAAGAATCTTTCAGTCTGACGAAGAGGAGGCTATGAGTCTGGTCAGAGATGTCACAAAAAAAAAGCAGATAGAATTTCAACTAAAATATCTAAGCATGCACGACAGCACTACCGGTCTGTATAACAGGACTTTCTTCGAAGAGAAAATGAAACTTTTAGACAAGCGAAATTATATAAATATCGGCCTTATCGTCTGCGACATAAACGGTCTAAAACTGGTAAATGATACTATGGGGCATCCTGCAGGGGACAAACTCTTAAAAAAAGTGGCGGAGCTTTTAAAGTACTCATTTAAGGAAAATTCAGTAATCGCAAGAATAGGCGGCGACGAGTTCGCAATACTCATACCCCAATGTAGCGAAAGTACCATAAAAAAATGCAAAGAGAGGGTTTTGAAACGCATAGATGAGTTCAATAAAAAAAATCCAGATCTGCCGATAAGCGTGTCCATCGGATCATCTATAAAAGATGATGCAAACAAATTAATGCACATGGTTTATACAGAGGCCGATAACAGTATGTACCAGGAAAAATTTTCCACCAGAAAAGCAAGTCGAAATTCGATTATACATGGGATAATAAAGGCATTGGAAAAAAGAGATTTCCAAAGTGACAATCACACCCAAAAATTAGAAACTTATGTGACTGCAGTTGCAAATAGCCTAAATCTTCCAAAAGAAAATGTGGCTAGATTGAAACTACTGGCTAAATTTCATGATATCGGTAAGATAGGCGTATCAGAAAATATACTTTTCAAATCTGGCTCTCTAACCACTAAAGAAAGAAATGACATTGAAACACACAGCGAAATTGGATACAGAATAGCCTTGTCGATTCATGATATAGCGCACATATCTGACCTAATTTTAAAACACCACGAATGGTGGGATGGAAATGGGTATCCACTGAAGTTGAGCGGGAACAATATTCCGATAGAGTGCCGTATATTCTCCATAGCAGACGCATACGATGCTATGATCAACAACAGACCCTACAAAGAGAAATTTGGCACAAGGAAGGCAAAACAGGAACTTAAGTCTAAATCTGGTACTCAATTTGACCCAGATATAGTGAAAATCTTTCTAGAAACTTTGAGCGACTAATAATTATTTTTCAACAGCAGCTTAATCACAAAATACAGGTAGCACAAAAAGAAAAAACGCCTAAATTTTATATAGGCGTTTTTTGATTACGGTTAACCCTTTTTTATGCTTTTCTTAACTTTAAAAATCTTTCATAATTCTATATTTATCTCAATTTTTATAAATCAAAGAAGTCTCATCATTATTTATTAAAGTCTGCTAATTTTTATTTTTCAATGCTTAAAATTCAACCTATGACACCGGTTCATTAATTTGCCAGTTCAAATTCTTTCGTTTCTTTGTTATAGATAAATACTTCGCCTGTTTCAATAATATAGTACCATCCTTGTATAGTCAGTTCTTTTTTTTCATATTTTTCCCTTATCAACGGATAAGTCAATAAATGCTTCATCTGCTCCAATACATTTACTTGCTCCGTCATCCACTCTCTAGTAGGTTCGTCATCTTCCTTAAGCTCGTTCAAAACTATTTTTTTTACATTCTCTGCAAGCTGAAGCCAGTTTTTAGTATGTGGTGTTTTTTCTAGAACTTCCTCTGGATAATATATCGCTCTACAGCCCCCGCAATTAGAATGTCCGCATACAATTATATTTTCTACACCCAAAGTCTGCACAGCGTACTCTATTGCCGAAGTAGTTGCCAGGTGTTCATGGGACTGCCTATAATTAGGAACTAAGTTTGCTATGTTTCTGATAACAAACAGCTCTCCCGGCACAGTATTCGTTATTAAGTTTGGTACTATCCTAGAATCCGAACATCCGATAAATAGTGTATGCGGATTTTGTTTTTCTTTTAACTTCCCAAACAACTCTTTATGATCTTCGAAATCCTGCTTTCTAAATTTAATCAATCCCTCTAGAAGCTTTTCCATATGTTAATCCCCCTAAACTATGCCTACGCGTTTACAAAATATAAATCTAATTTAACTTTGTCATATTATAGTATATCGTGCCTTCAGACGCAAGATGAAAATTTAATCACACCTAATGAAAACAGAAACTCTATATTTTATAACTTGATTACGTTAGATACAAATCCATTCTATATTTAAAATATAAAAAACAGAGTTTTCACTCTGTCATACTTTTCAATATAAGTTGTATCAATTCGTCCTTTTTTTTCCTGGGTATAGAGGTGTAGCCCAACAATAAAAATATTGCCCTAAGGGTATCTATCTCCCCACCCAATGCTTCTGCGCTGATGACTCCTTCATCACTCTCTTTTAAAACAACCTGACCCTCAGCGGGAGTTCCATCGACAACTTCATACCCCTGTAATTCCACTTGTTTCTTCAATTCATTTAACACGCTGTCTCCCCCTTTTTTATTTATAGTCTATATTTACTAAAACTTTTTGAAATATCCTTTCAGATTTTTATCTAAATTTTCCAATATGCAGAATCCACAGCAGACACCCTTCATTTCCTTAAAGTAAAAAAGCTACCGGAAAATATCCGATAGCTTTTTATCACATTCTCTATAATATTATACAATCTTAAAGATCTGAACCAAAAAATTCTTGCGCAATCCTAACAGATTCCTGCGCATCCTTTGCATAATAGTCTGCCCCTATCATATCAGCATATTCTTGGTTTAAGACCGCTCCACCTACAAATACTTTGCACGGAACTCCTTCTTTTTTAAGGGCTTCTATGGTCTCCTTCATACTTATAACCGTAGTAGTCATAAGAGCACTCAAACCAACAAGTCTTACCCCCTCTTTTTTAGCCGTCTCTACGACCTTTTCGATAGGTACATCTTTACCAAGGTCTATTATTTCAAACCCGTAATTTTCAAGTACTACTTTAACTATATTTTTTCCTATATCGTGTATGTCACCCTTTACAGTTGCAAGTATTATCTTACCTTTAGATATTTTTTCTGCACCTTCTGATTCAAGTTTTTCCTTTATCACTATAAAAGAGTTTTTTACAGTTTCAGCTGACTGTATAAGCTGCGGCAAAAATATCTCCCCTTTTTCAAACCTTTGTCCAACTATGTCAAGGGCAGGTATCAAATATTTTTTTACTATATCCAGACCTGTCTCAGTTTTTAGAAGTTCCTTCGTCTTGTTCTTCGCTTCCTCTTTAAGGCCTTTTATTACTATTTCTTTAAGATCTTTTTCTTCTGAACCAGAAGTGGCTGCCATACTTTGAGCTGACTGCACCTTATTTGAGTATCTTTGTATGTATTTTTCCGAGTCAACGTCCTGGTTCGCCAACACCTTGTAGGCGAAAACTGTCTGCATCATCTCTTCTGTATTCGGGTTCATTATAGGCGCATCAAGCCCTGCCTGCATAGCCATGGACAGGAAGGTCCTGTTTAGTATTCCTCTATTTGGAAGTCCAAAAGATACGTTACTGACACCAAGAGCTGTTTTTACACCTAGTTTCTCTTTTACCATTGTAAGCGCCTTTAAAGTCTCTTTTACTTCCGCCTGCTGCGCTGATGCAGTTAACACCAAACAGTCTATGAATATATTCTTTTTGTCTATCCCATATTCAGCGGCTTTATCTACTATTCTCTTAGCTATCTCAAACCTGTCTTCTGCAAGGCTAGGTATACCGTTTTCATCTAGAGTCAGGCCTATAACACAAGCCCCATATTTTTTTACTATAGGGAATATATCCTCCATTACCTCTATTTTTCCGTTTACGGAGTTTATCAGAGGTTTTCCGTTATATATTCTGGCTCCTGCCTCAATTACTTCAGGTGAAGAACTATCTATCTGCAGCGGGAGATGAAGTATCGTCTGTAGCTCTTTTATTACCTCTACCATAACAGCCTTTTCATCTATTTCAGGAAGACCAACGTTTACATCTAGGAGGTCAGCCCCTCCCTCATTTTGTTCAATAGCCTGATCCAATATATAATCTATGTCATGGTTTTTAAGCGCTTCTTTAAATTTTTTCTTACCGGTAGGGTTTATCCTCTCACCTATTACTCTTACTTCGTCAAATACCACGCTTTTAGTGGAAGAAGAAACCACAGTAATGTCCTTTTTCTCTATTTCTTTAGTTTTTAATTTAGAAACCTTTTCAACTGTTTTCTGTATAAAATCATCTTTTGTACCGCAGCATCCACCTAAAACTCTTACGCCGGATTCAGCCATCTTTTCCATATACTGAGAAAAAGTTTCGGAATCTATATCAAAAACTGTCTTGCCGTTTTCTACTTTTGGCAGACCCGCATTCGGCTGCACCATCACAGGTATAGACGAGTACTCTAAAATTTTATCCACTATAGGCATAAGCTCTTTTGGCCCGAGCGAACAGTTTACTCCAAGTGCGTCTACTCCAAGTCCTTCCAAAACTGACACAACAGTAAGTGGGTCCGTCCCCATTAGGGTTCTCCCATCCTCCTGGAAACTAACCGTACAGAAGACAGGAAGATCACTGTTTTCCTTTACTGCCAATATAGCCGACTTGGCCTCATATATATCTGAAATAGTCTCTATAAGAAAAAGATCACAGCCAGCTTTTTCACCGGCTTTTACCTGACGCTTGAAAAGTTCGTATGCCTCATCAAAGCTTAACATCCCTGCAGGTTCCATAAGCTTCCCTATAGGCCCAAGGTCAAGTGCAACATACCTGTCATCTCCTGCAGCCTTTCTGGCAAGGTTTACAGCAGCTCCTATAACCTCTTCTACACTATACCCGCACTCTTCTAACTTAAGTTCATTTGCCCCAAAGGTATTTGTCGTAATTATATCTGACCCTGCTTCAACAAATTTTTTATGTATGTTATATATTATTTCAGGTTTCTCTATATTATAGGATTCTGGAAGCTCTCCAAGCTTCAGACCCTGTTCCTGCAGGTATGTCCCCATGGCACCATCGAAAAATAGGAACCCGCTCTGCAGTTTCTCTCTAAGATCCACAAACTCCACCGCCTTTTCTAAAATTACATTCATCGTACTTGCTGCAAATTTCGCAAGTTCTAGCTTTTGACTCTACCCCGCTTTTTTGAAATCCTATTATTGCTGTAACCGATTTCCGCGGAGTGAGTATACTTGTCTCAGTTGCCACAAGTCCTATTCTTCTCCCTGCATCCAGCAAGTTCAAGAAGGTACCCTGCATCTCTATAGGTAGGTCCCCATATCCAGGGCTAAAACGAAATGTTATTCCGCACCCTTGTGATTCAGCCTCTTTTTTTATCTCCCACTCCGCTTGGTCGGCTAGCTCCTCCACATAAGCAGTTGCACAACTATCCATTATCACAGCTTTGGTGAGATTTATCCTATTGTAGTATTTTATCTTTTGCTCCACCTGCACCCCCAGCGTAACCGCAAGCAGTGCACAGCGCTCAGAATATTTCAAGTGTTCTTTTATATCCTCACCTTGAAATGCGAGGTTTGACCCTTGTAGGCCAAGCGAATCTTCTACTCTTTCCAAATCAAATACTTTATAGATGTATTTTGGTTTGGAAGAGTCCTTCACCTCTTCTATGCACTGGTCAATGAGCTTGTCTAAGTCCTCGTCTATCTCCTGGTCTCTATACCCAAGATAACGCAAGACCTCATTTTTATCTATATTCAAGGCATCCCCCTTAGTCCCCGTATATATTTTCGCTAAACCCCTCTTCAAGCACAAGTTTTGCATACTCCTTTGCTCCAAACAAAGAAAGGTCTCTGTAGTTTCCGCACTGAATTTCATTTGCAGCCGGTACCTCTTTGGCATCCAGCACCTTTTTTAGGCTGTTTTCCAAGATAAGCTTTATCTGCCCTACTTCAGGCTCACCCCAAACTATAAGGTAAAATCCGGTACGGCACCCCATAGGTGACAAGTCTATTATATCCTCGAACTCTTCCCTGAGATACGTGGCTAGAAGATGCTCTAACGCATGCATACTTGCTGTAGGTATTTCGCCTTTATTAGGCTGTAAAAAACGCAGATCAAACTTCGTTACTACATCCCCGTTTTTTCCATTTAATACGGATGCCTTTCTGATATATGGCGCCTTTACTATTCTATGATCAAGTTCAAAACTTTCTACTTTCTTCATGTTTCCTCCTGGCTACGACTAATCTAAAGTCTTAACAATGTTCTTAATGTTATCCATGATTTTTCTAGCAATGTCAGGACGGTTCATCGTATAAAGATGTATTCCATCTACTCCTGACGAAAGTAGATCAATAATCTGCTCAGTTGCGTAGGCTATCCCAGCTTCTTGAAGGGCTTCTGGATTATCTTCGTATCTGTTTATTATCTTTATGAACTTTCTTGGGAAATATGCCCCACAAAGCGATAATATTCTTTGTATCTGTTTTTTGTTTATAACCGGCATTATTCCTGCCTGTATAGGTGCTGTTATTCCTAGTTTTCTAGCTTCCCTTTCAAACTCAAAAAAGTTTTCATTCTCGAAGAAAAGCTGACTTATGAAAAAGTCTACCCCGTTATCTGCCTTTTCCTTCATAAATAAAAGGTCATCTTTGGAGTATTTAGATTCTATGTGTCCTTCTGGGTAGCAGGCCGCCCCCACTGAAAACGAACCTTTGTTTTTAAGATACTTTACCAGGTCAACTCCAGTTGGAAACTCTCTTTTTTTAGCTTCATCGATGCTAAGCCCCTCAGGAAGGT
>QKCP01000098.1 GCA_003246855.1 Ilyobacter polytropus | reverse complement strand
GCTTTTCGCACTGCTTATTTGTTCTTTCAAACTTTCATCAAAGTTAAAGCTGTTTGCAGATGTTTTATTCTGTGCTTTTTGCAGGTAGCCCTTGTTTACATACTGTAGACTTTGTATAGATTCCTGCATATCAACGTGGCTATATAGACTTCTGGTGCTGCTGTTACTTTGGATGCGATCTAAGATTGCACGGACATCGGCATTGTCATTACTTTTTTCTATAAAAGTTTGAATTTCTTGAAGCTCCTTTTCAGTCCTTATATTCTCTACAGATTCCGAGAGTTTATCAAAACTATTTCGTAAATTACCATATAGTTCATCAGATTGAGACTTTAAGTTTTTTATAGACATTTCGGAAAGTTTTGTCAGGTCATCAGATACCCCTTTAACTATTTTTTGAGTATCTTGGAGGTTTCTGAGCCTAGCTTCTACATCTGATAATTTTTTGTCAGCTATTATAAAAGGGACAAAGACAAACAGGTGGAAAACTAAAAATGCACCAACTGTTATTGAAGTCCAACGCAGTACAATATTGTACCTGTCCATGCACCTTTCTAGTAAAGAATTCAAAATTTTATCCTCCATCACATCACCTGCACTTTATTTAGACTAATAAGTTAGATAGTTAAATAAATTAACCAGTTTTAAGATAAATGTTTTCATATAAAATTAAAATATAAAGTAAAAGGAGTCCTTATATAGTATGTGCCAATTTTTATCGTTTTGGATGAAGTTATTCAATACATTTATCTGGCCATCCATTTTTATTAATATATTCAACTAAATTAAGCGGCCTGTAATTAGGGTCTTGATCCCAGCGGAGCTTCACCGATTTGTGTATAAGAACCTCACCTTTTCCGTGCTCAATAGGGCGAAGATACTCTTTTTTTGCCCTGTAAAAGCTTCGCCTGGAATTATGAATTTCTGCCAGCGGAGCAGAGTCCGTATTTATGCTTTTCACCAAATGCTCTTCAATAGAAAGCCCGAATTTTATAGCTTCTTTAACAATCCAATTCAAAGAATTATCCGATAGTATGAGCCCATCTTTATCCGGCTTATAACTTCCACCTATGTCACTGTGAGCTCCTGCAAACCACACTTGCTTTATATCCAAATTTTCTTTTGGAATCCAGATGGTTGGCTCAAAGTCTGTTCGATGCTCGTCTATAGCTAGAGCATGTCTCGCTACACGGATGTTCCTGCCAATTTTTGTATCGTAAAATTCATCCTTATCCTCAAAGAGGCCTAAGAAAGAAATCGGTATTCCCATTGCACCGACGGTATCCCACACGCCGACAAACTTTATTTCTCGAGATTCGTATGAATGCAGGTTTCTAAACTTAATCGACTCACTACCTTTAGGCGAGTAAGCTGAGCCGCTTCTTTTATAGTGATCAAATGCTTGCTGTATTAAAGGTGCATCCGGTCTCTTAACGATTCCACAGTTATTTATCAAGCCGCACAATGACCTTATTGTGTATGCTCCCCTGCTGAAGCCAAATAAGTACAATTCATCCCCCGGTGTGTAGTTCTGCACAATGTAACGGTAGCAGTCCATGATATTTTTATGTAGACCTTCTCCTGTTGCGCCGCCGATTACAGGGTCGTAATAAGAGCCAATGCCCCAATCATAGAAAACTTCTTGTGGGACCAGGTCTGACCCGGTGGGTTTAATAGCACGAGCTAGACGAAGCACATTTGTAGGGAAATCTTTCTTTAAATTTTTTTCTGGACGATTCCAGGTACCGTCTGCGCAAATAACAATTCTCTTATTCATAATATTCCTCCTCAGCTAATACTATGCTTTGTAATTTTATATTCAGCTAAGTATAACTCTGACTTAATAATGATTTGTATTATCACAGTAAAGAGGTATGAAAAAAGTAAAAATCTGTAAGTAGAAATTATATATAAATATTATACTACTTTATATAAAAGTTTCTGTGAAATCATATATATGACAACATAAATAGCGACTAGGCTGAAGTTTAAGGAATTAGTTTTTAAGAACTGTTTCAGAGTTAGGCAAAAAAATTAATGCACAGGAGATACTTAAATTATTTTTATCATATAATAAATAGTTATTTTGATTAACTTTAAAGGTTCTTACTTTTTTTGTCTGTATAACTAAGTTAGTTTGAAGCTTTTAAAAGGATTTTATTAAAATTCATAACTTAAAATGCTATTTTTATGGAGGGATTAAAATGCTTATAATTTATGCTATTGGACTTGGAATCTATCTTGAATATGGATTTTTATATACAGCCATTGCAGTTTTCTTAATGTGCCTTTTATTTGCATATGTTACTAGAAGAAAAAACAGGTTAAATGCAGGAGTTTTAAGCTATTTAAGCAGCTTGCTCATTAATTCAATTAAAATGGCCGTAATTTCTATTGTAATAGTGATGATTATAGGTATAATTCTTCGAATACTATATCGCTTAATATAATCATATAGCAACTGAGAAAACGTGGATATTTTGCTTTTTAATTTACATGAAATATGCAATAAGCTGTTTAACCAAAAAATTTATAATTTATTTTTACTCATTAAATATAAAAGGATATCTTTAAAATTTCTTATAAATATATTTTAAGAATCCAGCTTATAAGTTGTTATTTGTTAGATAGGATGCTTTTGTAGAATAAATTGATTCAAAATAAAGGAAGGAGAAGGTGGAGATGAAGCTAAACACTAAAGCATTTGCCCTTGCTTGCGGTATAGTTTGGGGCTTGGGACTGTTTTTTCTTACGTGGTGGATTATAGCATTTGACGGAGCGACAGGAGAAGCTACGCTCATCGGAAGATTGTACCGCGGTTATACTATTTCTGCAGTCGGCAGTCTAATAGGTTTAATATGGGGATTTTTTGATGCTTTAATAGGTGGTCTAGTATTTGCATGGCTTTACAATAAAATAGTGGAGTTTGCAGAATTAAAATAAATAGTCGAGTTAAAATATTTAAAAAACGGTTTTAATTAATATTTATCCTTATAAAAATTGGACTTTTTTAAAAATGTAGATGAGGAAATATAGAGTAGGAGGTTGAGGTTAATGGCTTTCAGTGACAGGTTTACTGCGGCAAAGGAACTAGTAGAAAAATTGCAAAAATATAAAGATGATAAAAATACTGTTATACTTGCCATTCCCCGTGGGGGGCTACAGATAGGGTATGTTTTAGCAAAGGAGCTAAACTTGCCGCTGGACATTGTCTTAACCAAGAAGATAGGGTATCCTGGAAACAGCGAATATGCCATTGGAGCAGTCAGCCTCAAAAGTTATATCGTGGAAAAGTCTCTTCTTAAAAGCGGCAAGGTCACCCATGAGTATATTGAAAGAGAAGTAGCGGATATTAGGAAACTCCTTGAGGAGAGGTACAAGAAATATAGGGGAGAAAAAAAGCCATGCGAAATTAAGGGTAAAACTGTAATAATTACCGACGACGGGGTGGCCACCGGTAGGACAATACTTGCTGCGATTGATCTGCTAAGAGAGGATAAGCCAGAAAAAATAGTTATTGCCGTGCCGGTGGGGCCTATGGATACACTAGATGAACTAAATTCAAAGGCGGATGAGGTAATCTGCGTAATGGTACCTCAGATGTTTTATGCAATAGGGCAGTTTTACAGGGACTTTACCCAGGTAGAAGATGAGGAAGCCATAAAACTCTTAGAGGAGGCAAATAGATGAAGGCACAGGCAGAAGAAGTCAAGATAAAGGCAGGGAAAGTTATTTTAAATGGCACCCTAGTTATCCCAGAAGGAGCAAGGGGGATAGTACTTTTTGCCCATGGCAGTGGCAGTGGAAGATTCAGCCCTAGAAACAACTATGTAGCGGAAATTCTACAGAAACAAATGCTTGCTACTCTACTGTTAGACCTCCTTACGGAAGATGAGGAGAAGATCGATATTCAAACGAGGGAATATCGGTTTAATATTCCAATGCTGGCAGAACGCCTTGTAGGAATTACGGAATGGGTTAAAGAAAACCCAAAGACCAGTGGTTTGCATGTTGGGTACTTTGGTGCAAGTACCGGAGCAGCAGCAGCTCTTATAGCAGCGGCAAACATCCCCGATGTTGTGGAGGTGGTTGTATCTCGTGGAGGACGCCCGGATTTGGCAAAGGAATCCCTCTTGGAACTTAAGGCAGCTACCCTTTTAATTGTTGGCGGGGATGATGTGATGGTCATTGTTATGAATGAAGATGCTTTTAGGGAGCTTTCCTGTAAGAAAAAGTTGTATATTGTGCCAGGGGCCACGCATCTTTTTGAGGAACCTGGGAAATTGGAAGAAGTTGCTAAGATTGCAGGGGAGTGGTTCAGTGACAATTTAAATAAAATTTAAGATTTTAATAAAGTATATAGAGGTTAAAAAATTAATATAGATTTTTAGATGAAAGCAGCTTAAATTGTGGAAAAGTTTATTTTTAAATTGGTCTATTTCAAAAGAAATTTTTATAAATAAAATAATACAAAATAATTATCTCCCGCGTTATAGTGAAAGTATAGGAAAAAGCCCCCTATTTCACCATAAAGTGGGAGTTTTTTTACTGTTATAACTTTAAAAAATACGTCGAAAAGTTGTAACTAAAAATATGTTGAAATAAATGTAAAATTGAATTGACAAAGGTATTAAAAAGGAGTAGATTACTTAAGAAATATTTATCTAATATTACATTTAAAAATACGGAGGATATTACGGAATGAAGGTAAAAAGTCGTTTTATTGAGGCACTTGTTGTAACTATTGGGATTATGATTATCGGCATGGGGATAGCAATATCTTTACTGTTAGACTTAGGTGTAGATACTGTGACGTTATGTTTTGATGGTTTTAGCAAAACACTAGGTATTACTCCTGGACAATCTGTAATTATAGTCAACATAATAGTGATAATATTTGTACTGATATTAAAACAAAAACACTATATAAATATAGGGACATTATTGATGCTTACTGTTTTAGGTATATTTATTGATTTTTTCTACTCTCATTTTATGAACTATATAAACGGTGACTTAAATTTTACTCTGAGAATAGTAATTATGTTTCTTTCATTTTTGATAATAGGGTACGGAGTTTCATTATACACTACCCCGAATATAGGGGTGGGTGCCACAGATCTGATTTCTGTAATGATAAGCGACCTGAAAAGATGGAATTATAAATGGGTTAGAATTGGTGTCGATGCGTGTTTTTTTGTGGTTGGATATCTTCTAGGTGGAGAGTTTGGTATTGGAACTGTAGCTTCTGTATTTGCTTATGGCCCTATAATACAGTTTTTTAATCCTATAAATGAGAAGATCGTAACTAGAATTATTAATAGACAAGCTGTATTAAGCGACGTAGTAATTTAATATAAGAAAAATATAAATAGCGAATGAAGTATTGAAATACAAATAAAAAAGCTGTTCTTTCTCAATTATTGAATAGAACAGCTTTTTTTAGTTAAAATCCAAAAAAATTATATTTCCAATACGTATCCGACCCCTTTTTTACTTTTAAGCCACTCTTTTAATGGCGGGATCTTTCCTCTAAGTCTCTTCACACACTGGTCGACAGCTCGGTCAAATATATCTATTTCACCTCCCCAGATATGATCCAATATTTTCTCTCTGCTTAAAATTAATCCTTGGTTTTCAATGAGGTATTCTAATAACTCAAACTCTTTTTTACCTATATCTATCTTTTCATCATCTAAAAAACATGTCATTGTGCTTATATTAAGTCTTATATTTCCAAACTTCAATACCTCTATCTCGTCCTTTATCCTGCTTTTTATCCCTTTTACTCTAAAAAACAGCTCATCAGTATCAAAAGGTTTTTTTATATAATCGTCAGCACCTAAGCTCAGCCCTTCAATCACGCTTTTTTGCTCGGTCTCAGCTGTCAGCATTATTATAAATGGGGTACCGTACTTACATACGTTTTCCCTGATAATTTTACAGACCTCTTTGCCACTTATGTCTGGAAGGCCAAGGTCTAAAATGATTATACTAGGTCTGTCCAGTTCGATTTTTTTCAAAGCTTCTTTACCGCTTTCAGCTTCTATTATATCTAGTTTGAGCTCATCAAGGGAGAAACTTATCAGTTTCCTGGTTTCCTTGTTGTCTTCAACTATCAAGAGTTTCATATTCCAACCACTCCTCAATTTTACTGTAGAACAATGCTTCGTCTATAGGTTTTGAGATGTACTCATTGAATCCCATCTCCATGTATTTTTCCATATCACCGCG
>QKCP01000147.1 GCA_003246855.1 Ilyobacter polytropus | reverse complement strand
AAAATTAAAATAATTTTTTAATATAAAATGAATAAAATTAAAAAAAGACAATTAAATGCCTTTTTTTAATTTTAAAAATATTACTTTAAGTGATGAGGGAATAAATTAGGTATGTATCCAAAAAAATAAAAAAACCCCACAAATAATAAGTTTGTGGGGCTGAATATTTTGTAAAATTATCTTTTTGAGAATTGAGGAGATCTTCTTGCTTTTTTCTTTCCGTATTTCTTTCTCTCTACCATTCTTGAATCCCTTGTTAGGAAACCAGCTTCTCTTAAAGCCTTTCTTAGAGAATCGTCAGAGCTTAAAAGTGCTCTTGCCACACCGTGTCTTATCGCTCCAGCTTGACCAGCGTTTCCACCACCGTTTACATTTACTTTGATTCCGAATTTATCTAAAGTTTCAGTTAAAACTAATGGTTGCTCTACGATTTTAGATAAAAGTTCTCTTCCTCCAAAATAGTCAGCCATAGTTTTCCCATTTATTTCAATTCCATTTCCACCAGGGATTAATCTTACTCTTGCTACAGAAGTTTTTCTTCTACCAGTTCCTATATATTGAATCATTTCAGCCACTCTAAATTACCTCCTTATTATAATTCCACTTTTTCTGGTTTTTGAGCTTCTTGTCCGTGTTCTGCACCAGCATAAACTCTCAATCTAGACAACATTTGTCTTCCAAGTCTGTTTTTAGGAAGCATTCTTTTTACAGCTAAGTAGATTGCTTCTTCCGGTTTTTTAGCTAAAACTTCTTCTAGCCTTCTTTCTCTTAATCCTCCTGGGAATCCACTGTGGTTGTAGTATTTTTTATCTAATAATTTTTTCCCTGTAACAGCTACTTTAGCAGCATTAGTTACGATTACGAAGTCTCCACCATCAATATGCGGTGTGAAAGTTACTTTTTCTTTACCCATTAATTTTTTAGTTACCTCTACTGCTAGTCTTCCTAGAATGTTACCTTCAGCATCGTATTGGTACCATTGTCTTACTACATCTTCTTTTCTTTGCATTTTAGTGTATTTGTTCACTTTGTTATTCCTCCTTAAAAGTTATATCGTTAAATATAACGCAACGGCTCCTTTTGTGGGAAAGGATTTTTTCCATAAAATATTATCACATTATCCAGATTATGTCAAGCTAATCCATTTTACGACCGAAAGTTTTTTGCAAAAAAAAAAGAGAGCTTAGCTCTCCCTGCTACTTAATTATATTTTATAGGTCTACAGGCCACGCACTGCACTGCTATTTTGAAATACTTTCTTTCATATTTTCTTTTGCTTTTCTTATTTCTGACAAGAGTTCCGCCAGTGTTTCCCACTCAGCTACATAATCCATGTCCAGAGGATGCTTTCTCATTTCCTTCTCGAGACTTTCAAGTTCCTCCAAATAAAGCTTCTCAAAAAAAACCAGCCTATTCATGAACATAAAATCATCCCCCTTTTTTGTATCGGCATTATTCTGTTACACTCCTATTATACCTCCAATAAGTTCTTTTTCCTACAATATTTTAAGAATAAAAAAGAGCAGTTTTAGCTACTCTTTTCAGGCTTTTTTTTAGGTATAGGCCTACCAAACATCAACTGTGCATGTCTTTTAAGTCCAGTAAGGTCATATCTTTGTTCGTCTATCTCCAAAATATCATTTTCCGGAAAAGGGTTATACCCCTCTTCTATAGGAAGTGAATCGTCCAGGTTAAGCTGCAGTTTATACGCTTTTTTCATTCCTGGCCCTTTGAACTCAGTTTTAACACTTTTTATAACGTTATCATCAGATAATATTTTTTCTACTTCCTCTGGAGTAAATTTCCTATTAGGTGGGTAGCTCGCAACAAAAAGATCAGTGCTGCCTATAAATTTCAGACCCTCTACCCTTTTCTCAAGTACGTCAAGTGTGTATTTTCCCCTGGAGTTAACCATAAATTTTTCTATCGAAATTATCTTCTTAGACGGTATTCCAGTTGGAGTAGCGATCATACCAAATTCTCCCTTGCTCAGCAATTCGTCATTTGGACCGTTTAGCCTCATTTCGAACATAGTATTTTTTTCAACTCCGTCCATGGCCAATACAATGGCGATTTTTTCAAATCCCACTGGAAAAAATGGTTGCATTATAACATCAAAGCAGTTTTTTATGTCTATTCCGTTTTGCGTCATTTTAGCATCATGTGCTGTAATAGCATACTTAATACTTATTCCCATGATTAGCTGTTCTCCCCTCTATTTAGTATTAGCAATATTAAGGATAGCACATTTAAATTTATTTGTAAATAAAACTAGCTCAGTTTTCCAAGTTAACTGGCCGATATGTATTGGATGTCTGAGTCAGACAGAGGTAGCTGGTCTCTTATATCGTAAAGGAGCATCTCTTTCTCTCTACCATTTTTTAGATACATTCTAGTCAAGACTAAAACCATAGCTATTTCAAGTCCCAACAGTGCTAGCTTCCTGTCTATATTTTGATCTTTTCCCTTATCATAAGATACTATTTCTTTATTTTTTACGTAGCTATCCAATTCTTTTAGGAAAAATATCAAATTTTCTTTTTCATGCTTATTAAAATTTTGTCCTTCGTAGAAATCCTCAATATTTGGGAGCATCTCTTTTTTGTATTCATGTATTGCTAAAGTCATTTTTTCGCCACTCAAACTACCGCTTTTTTCTACTTCCTTTGATATGGATTTAAAAAATGGCAAAAGCTGTTTTTTTATGGTGTTTTGCATCTCTTTTGATCCGAACATAGTAACAGACTCCAAGACCTCCTGATTATACTCAAATGGAGACTCAACAAAAAAATTATAAGCCTTGTTTTTTACCCTTAGGTTAAATAAAATAACTCCACCTATCACAATAGCACAAAATATTACAACGTTTAACATCTATCTCTCCTTCCAATGATTCTTTGTCGTATATTAAATTATATTATAACAGTTCATAGAAATCAACTTTTTGATCTTTTTTTGATCAAAACATTCTCTAAACTGACTAAACACCCCCATGACGGTGAGCAGTTAATACCATACCCTATATTCTTTCTCGGACAGTTCTTTCAAATTTTCTACCTGATTTTTAAACTCTACCATCCGTACTTATCTGCAATAGTTTCAAAATACATATGAGCTTCATCTATAGTTGAAAACTTTTCCTCCAACTGCTTTTCGTAAAGAAAACCCAGAACCCTGGAAAATTCCCTTCTGTTACGCATCCCCCACTCTAACAGGTTCCTACCCCTGACTATAGGTTTTAACTCATTTTTTACTTCTAGATAAAGTCTTTTTATTTCTTCAATTAATGCCAGCTCCTCTGAGTTATCTTCTTTTCCCCTGCCGAGTACATCCGCCTTGTAAACTTTTAAAAGGTCGGGTATATTCACCTTTACCGCCAGCTTCCGTATGGAAATTTTGTCCACCCTGTTTTGTAAAAGCATCTTAAGTGGCTCTTCATGGTAGAGTATGTATTGGGAAGAACTTTTTATAAGCTTTTTGTTTTGTGTAAACTCCTCTATAAATTCCAGGTACCTTTTGTAGGAAGCTTCAGAGTGTCCTGGAAAAGCAATGAGCTTATGTCCATCCTGGAAAATTTCTACAGTGCTTACCATGCTCTTTCCTATATCATGAAAGAGTACGGCGAGCATAACCGGTAAGCTTCTATCCTCTTTATCAAGAACATCTAGGCACATCATGGTGTGGTAAAATACATCTCCTTCTGGGTGGTATACTTTATCCTGCTCCACTCCCTTTAACTGGCTGAGATCAGGAAAAATCTGTGCCAAAAGTCCGTTTTCTTGTAGGAATTCAAACGCCAATGATGGCTTGTCAGTTTTCATAAGTATTTTTTCCAACTCGATAAATATCCTATCGCCATTTACTCCGGACATTCGATAAAAATTTTCCTTCAAAAGCTTTTTGGTTTCACTAGCTACATAAAAATTAAACCTGGACCTAAACTGGGCCACTCTCAGCATCCGCAGAGGATCTTCTAAAAAACTATCCTCCTCTATGTGTCTTATGACTCCCTTTTTTATATCTTCTATACCACCGTTAAAGTCCAATACTTCCCCCGAAAATGGGTCATAGTAAAGGGCGTTTATGGTGAGGTCTCTCCTCTTGCTGGCCCTTTCTATACTTAAATAGGGAGATATCCCATTTTTATCCCTTGGGTATGATATTTCATAACCTTTTATCAAGTATACCTCAAAATCCCTTCCTGCCTTTTTCCAACTGCCAAATTTTGAAAGTATCCTCTCAAGCCTTTCAGGTTCTATGCCAAACACCTCTATATCTATATCCTTGCTGCATTTCCCCATCAGCATATCTCTGACGTATCCACCTACAATATAAGCCTCACCGCCACTTTTCCGTATCTCTTCCATTATTTTTCTATACATAGGCCCTCCAAACAATAAAAGGAAGCCGCGGCTTCCTATTTATCTCTATTTGCTATGAAATCTGCAAGCTGTACAAGGTGATCCCCACCCTCACCAAATTTATCCTGTATGATTTTTTTTGCTTTTTCAACCTTTTCTTTTAAGATTTCCTTTGTCCTCTCTAATCCAAAAAGTGAAGGATAAGTAGACTTTTGCAACTTCTCGTCACTACCGACTGCTTTTCCTATCTTCTCAAAATCCCCTTCTATATCCAGTATATCGTCTTTTATCTGAAAAGCAAGCCCAATAAGCTCAGCGTACTCCAAAAGTGTATCATAGGTATCTTTGTCAACATCAGCTATTATGCAGGCGGCTTCAACTGGCAGTCTAAGCATCATCCCTGTCTTGTGTGTATGTATATACTGCAGTGTAGGTAGCTCTACCCTTTTATTTTCTGACTCGAGATCTATCATCTGCCCGCCTATCATGCCATTTATACCTGCATAATCCGCCGTAAGTTCTATTATTTTCACTATTTTTTCTGCAGAAATTTCTTTGTTTTTCTTAGTCAGTATACTAAAAGCATGGGTAAGCAGTGCATCTCCTATGAGTATCGCCTCAGCCTCTCCAAACTTTTTATGTGCAGTAAGCTGACCCCTTCTATAGTCGTCATCATCTAGTGCAGGCAGGTCATCGTGTACGAGCGAGTATGAGTGTATCAGCTCTATGGCTACGGCTGTTGGCAAACCGAATCTCATGTCTTTTCCCAAAAGTTCCAGACACATAATGAGTAGTATGGGCCTTAAACGTTTCCCGCCGTTTAATACCGAATATTTCATTCCCTCTGCAATGACATGGGGATATTTTAATTCCGAAAGGTAGCTCTCTATAACTGCATCCACAACTTCCTGTCTTTCTCTTAAATACTCTTTCATGAAAATACCCCCTATTCAAAGTCCTCTACTACTATTTCCCCGTTTTTTTCCATCACCTTTTTTATCTTGCTTTCTGCTTTTTCCAGGAGTTCACTAGATTTTTTAAGGAGTCTCATAGCCCTTTCATACTCTTTTATAGAAATATCCAATTCCATTTCGCCACTTTCAAACCTAGATATTATATCGTCAACTTCCAGCAGATTCTCCTCAAACGTATTTGTTTTAGCCATAATTTCACCCCAATCTATCTGCTAAAAAATGTTATCTGTTTTCCTCCGTAGTCCCTCTCATCTATCTTTTTAAATTCCCCTACTTCGTCTGCCAAATCTTCTTTGAAGTGATGCTCTGCTACTATTATACCGCCTTCTGCCAAAATACCTTTCTTAGATATCAATTTTATCACTCTTGTACAGAGCTCCTGCTTATATGGCGGATCCATAAATATTATGTCAAACTTTTCTCCCTTTTTAGAGAGTATTTCAATAGCCCTAAATACGTCATTTTTATACGCCCTGCATCTATCTTCAAAGCCTAGGCTGTTTACGTTTTCTATTATTATCCTCAAAGCTTCTACATCATCTTCTATCATAACAGCCCTTTTAGACCCACGGCTCACAGCTTCAAGCGCCATGTTCCCTGTTCCACTGAAAAGGTCTAAAAAACAGCTTTGGTCAATATACGGTTCCAATATTGAATAGATGGCCTCTTTAACCCTTTCCATAGTAGGTCTTGTGCTGTTTCCTTTTTTACTCTTTATCTTTCTATTTTTTGCTATTCCAGCAACTATCCTCATATAAACACCAACTTCCAAATTAATATATAAACATCGAGTCACCGAAACTAAAAAATCTGTATTTTTCTTTTACGGCTCTCTCATAGGCTTCAAATATGAAATCTTTTCCTGCAAACGCAGATATCAGCATAAGCAAGGTAGACTTTGGCAGATGAAAGTTTGTTATTAGGGCATCTAATACCTTAAACTTGTAGCCAGGATATATAAAGATTTCGGTGTCACTCTTGCCTGCCAAGACCTTCCCGTCTGAGTCCACAGAAGACTCCAGGGTCCTTACCGAAGTGGTCCCGACAGCAATGATTCTTCTGCCCTGTCTCTTGCCTTCGTTTATAATATCCGCTGTTTGTTGCGGCACTTCATATTTTTCGCTATGCATTTTGTGTTCTAAAATATTTTCTGTTTGAACCGGCCTAAAGGTGCCTAGCCCAACTTCGAGATAGACGTCTACTATCTCCACTCCCTTTTCCTTTATTTTTTCCAAAAGCTCTTCTGTGAAATGGAGCCCTGCAGTGGGGGCAGCAACCGATTCCCCTCTCTTTGCATAGACGGTCTGGTACCTATTTTTATCACTGAGCTTTTCTCCGATGTACGGTGGTAAGGGCATTTGTCCCAACCTATCCAGTATCTCTTCAAAGACACCATCATACTCAAAGCTCATCACCCTGTTAGCATCATCTTTTATCTCATCAAGTGTGGCAACCAGTTCAGAATCTTCTCCGAAATAAAGCTTTTGGCCAAGTTTCAATTTTTTGGCCGGCTTCAAAAGGACCTCCCAATTTTTCAGACCTATCCTTTTTATGAGAAACATCTCCATTATACCGCCTGTATCCTTTTTTCCGATAAGCCTTGCTGGTATTACTTTGGTTGAGTTCCTCACCAGGATATCCCCTTCTTTAAGGTAGTCCAGTATATTATAAAATCTTCTATCCTCTATTGTTCCCTTTTCTCTGTCTAACACCATCATTCTGGAGTAATCCCTAGGGTTAATCGGCACCTGGGCTATTAATTCCTCAGGTAGATGGTAGTCATAATCAGATAGGTTCATCTCTATATTTGACATAAATTTACCTTTATTTTTTCCTTCCTATTACCATTCTCTCTATTTTTTCATAGTCCCTGACAATCACTACATTTTCAAAACCGTTTTCTTCCATGATATCTCTTACTTTTCCTGCCTGGTTGTACCCTACTTCAAAGGCTAGATATCCCCCAGTTTTCAGATATGTAGGCGCCTCCTTAGATATCTTTTCGTAAAAGTAGTACCCTTCTTTTTCTGCGGTTAAAGCCAGTTTCGGTTCGTGCAGCCTGACTTCTGGCATAAGTCCCACGTATTCATGCTCAGGTATATAAGGCGGGTTTGATACTATCAAGTCAAATTCATGGTAGTTTACATTTGAAAAAACATCCGACTTTATGAATTTTACATTCTTAGCATTATTCAATTCCATATTTCCATTTGCTACCTCTAGGGCAGCGTCACTTATATCCACTCCCAGGACTGCGCTTTCATCCATCTCTTTGGCTAAAGTTATAGCTATGGCGCCGCTCCCAACTCCTATGTCCAAAATTTTTGGATTTTTTACACCGTACAAAAGATTTATGCACTGCTCAACCAAAAGTTCAGTTTCTGGCCTGGGAATGAGTACACTCTCATTTACATTAAACCTATACCCAAAAAATTCCTCGTATCCCAAAAGATACTGTAGAGGTTTTCTCTTTTTTACCCTGTCTAAAAGGAGTTTACGTATTGACTCCTTTTCATCATCACTCAGTTTTTTAGAAAAATTAAGTTTTAGCATCATCCTCTTACACCCTAGAACATGGGCAAATATATACTCTGTTTCAATCCTAGAATTAGCTATCCCATGTTTTTCTAGGTATTCACAACTTTTTTCCAAAAGCTCCATATTGCTATTTTGATGATTTTCAATATCAGAACCTGATATATTTTTATCTGTGCTATTTTTTAAAACCTTTTCAAAACCCAGATTTTTTGATGTCATCTCTTTGAGGTACCTCTTTACTTCATCCTTTTCCTCATTCTCTAGAGGTCTGTCAAAATAAGCATAAAGGGCTATCCTCTCATATCCCAATACATGAGCAAGCACCTTTTCCGCTTCCAATCTTGGTTTTGAAAAGGAGTATTTTTTCAAATACTCCTCGCTCCAATTCAATATATCTATAAGTTTATTCATTACTCCCCCACGCTTGTTAACTGATCAGCCTGGTCAACTGTGATAAGTGCATCGATTATCTCGTCTAGTTCTCCGTCTAGGACAGCCTCCAGTCTATGAAGTGTTAGCTTTATTCTGTGGTCAGTTACTCTTCCTTGAGGATAGTTATAAGTTCTTATCTTTTCTGATCTAGCCCCCGTACCAACTTGAAGCCTTCTGTTGCTTTCTACTTCACTCCTCTGTTTCTCCAGCTCCAGCTCGTACAGTTTACTGGCAAGAACCTTCATGGCTTTATCCCTATTTTTAAGCTGTGACCTTTCGTCTTGACATCCTACAACTATACCTGTAGGTAAGTGAGTTATCCTAACCGCAGAGTCCGTCATGTTTACGTGCTGACCCCCGGCTCCTCCAGCTCTATAGGTATCTATTTTTAGATCAGAAGGGTTGATTTCGACCGCTTTCACATCTTCGACTTCAGGGAGAACTGCAACCGTTGCAGTAGAGGTATGTATCCTTCCAGAAGACTCCGTTTCCGGTACCCTTTGGACCCTGTGAACCCCAGATTCAAATTTCAGCCTGGAATAAGCCCCTTGCCCCTGGATTAAAAAAACGATTTCTTTTATTCCTCCAACACCTATCTCATTTTTATCCATTATCTCTGTTTTCCACTTATTTCTCTCTGCATATCTGGTGTACATCCTGAAGAGGTTTCCTGCAAAAAGGGCAGCCTCGTCTCCTCCAGCTCCGCCCCTTATCTCCACTATAACGTTTTTATCGTCGTTAGGGTCTTTCGGGAGCAGTAGTATTTTAAGGTCATGCTCAATTTCAGGGAGATTTTCTTCTATATCCCTCATTTCCTCAAGCATCATCTCTTTCATCTCATCATCTTTTTCGCCCTTTAAGTTATCTTTTATGTACTCCAGCTCATCTACCATCTTTTTATACTCGGTATATTTTTCGACAACAGCATTTAAACTAGTTAAAGCTTTATTGTATTCCATCAATTTTTTGGGGTCTGCTGCTACTTCCGGCGTAGAAAGTAACCTTGTTAATTCTTTATGCTTTTCTACTACTTCGTCCAACTTTTTAAACATGAAACCATCCTTTCGTATTTATTCCTTAACTTACAGATTATACCACAATGCAGTTTAAAAATCAAAGGTATAAAAGCCGTAGCAAATGTAATATTTAAAAATGGGTTTCAACAAAAAACGTTATAAAATTAGATCCGCCGTTTACATTGTTTATTGTTCCGAATATCCCAGATCTATGTGAAACCCCTAATCCAAAGTAATATGGCTCCAGCTGCTCACTTCTGGTCAAGTCACCCATATTAAAAGCAAGGGAGGTTTCAAGGTAATTTAATAAGTTGGATGTTGTCTTTTTACTGCTTCTCCTGTTTTGATTCTGTCTTTCTATATTGATTATATGTTCTGTATATGAAGCTCCCTCCAGTACCGCTAACCTTGTTCTGACTAAATTACTCCATGGGAATTTTTTCCAATACATCTTTATCCCGGTATTTACCTGGTATGTATCCTTCTCGGTTAATTCAAGAGGCTGTGCATACTCATCGTAGGGATCTTTTATATTCTGGTTATGCAAAAAAAAGCTCCCCATTAAAGTTATATCAATCGGATGATTTTTATAATCCTTAGCTATAAATTTCTCTAGCTGTATCCCATTAAAACTTCCTTCCTGATGGTCTTTCTCTCGGTCATTTTCCAAAAGTATCTTGTAAAGATCTGAATATGTGGCCTCACCGTGTATAACTCTCAGTATGTATTTGGCATCTTCAGCAGCGGCCATTTTAAATGTCAGCATAGCAGTTAAAAAAACTAGTATAATCTTCATACCAAATAACTCCCTCCAAAATAATAAGGGAGATGCTAAAAAGCAACTCCCTATTCAAATATTTCTCTTGCATTATCCACGTTTTCCCCAAGAGCAACTCTCAAAGCCACCATACTGACTTCTAGCTGGTCCATATCTGGTTCTTTGGTGGTTATCTTTTGCAATGCCAACCCAGGCTTAGCAATAGTTTTTACAATGTTATTTTCCAAATGCCTGCTGGTAAATCTCTGCACCTCATAAGATAACCCAGCTATTATCGGCATAAGTCCTATCCTTAAGCCAACTCTTAATAGCTGCTTATAAAGAAGTCTTTCCGGTTGCGGTATGAAATAATCCGCTATGGAGAATAAAACTATACTGCAGATCATAACTATAAGCAGGAAGCTTGTCCCGCATCTTGGGTGAAGAGTAGTGTATTTTTTTGCATTTTCTTTTTTAAGCTCCTCACAGTTTTCATAGGCGTATATCGACTTATGCTCTGCTCCGTGGTATTCATAAAGCCTCTTGATATCTTTAGAGAATGATAAAACTTGTATATAGGATACAAAAATAACAAGTCTTAAAATTGATTCCATTATATTGGAATACACCCTGTTGCTAGGAAAGATAAATCCACCTATAAGAGAAGGCAGTACCATAAAAAGTCCTATTCCGAGGGCCATGGCAAAAACAACTGTCATCACCAATTGAAAATCCTTAAGTTCCTCTTCGTCTTCATCACTTTGGTTTGCTGCAAAAGTAAGCTCACTGGTACCCATTATAAGGGCCTCGTAAAGTACCACAGCACCCCTTAAAAAAGGAATCTTTGACATGAATTTATTTTTTTTAGTAACCTCTTTTTTTCTGTAAACTATTTCGCCGCTTGTTTTTCTGACAGCTGTAGCCATATATTCAGGTCCCTTCATCATTACACCTTCAATGACAGCTTGTCCTCCAACACTTAAACAGTTTTTACTCATATTACCTCACCTTTTAATTTTTTTCTTTCTAAATTATACCATATCTCCTCAAAATTTCAAACCTGCCTTTTACATATTTGACATAGGTTTAAAAATATGGTATCTAGTACTTAAGTAAGTTATTATAGGGGGATGCTATGAAAATCTGCGTGACAGTTAAGGAAAACCACGCCCTTTCTATGGTTGAGCACGAATTTTGCTCATGCAACTATTTTATAATATATGATACTGACTTACGCGACTACAAAATTTTTCAGAATACAAATAAAATAAAAATATCGGCAGAGGATATTTTTAAGAGGATTGCTTATGAAAATGTCGACGTGATTCTTACCGGAAATCTCGACAAAAAATTGTTGAAACTAACTTATGATTACGGCATCAAAATATATAAGGCTGGCAATATGCGAGCTTTTGAGGCTATAGAAAAATTTCTTGGAAATCAGCTTTCAACAATATACATGAAATAGGAATTTTTTTAATCGGGCATAAAAGCCATTCGATAGTGCTACGCAGGTTAGGCCTGCTTTTTTATTGTGTATTGTGCCTGATAGATTAAATATAACTTTAAGGAGGTCTTATGTTAAAAATATTCAACACAAGGGTTTATGGATTAGAGGAAAGCTTGATTGCCAGTGGGTACCCCATGAAAAGTGAGGAAGTAGAAGAGTGGGAAGCTTCGCCAGAGGTGTATGAGTCTGACTATAGAAGAGGGGCCAAGTTAGGGACTGTGCCCACCGGAACAGGACACGACAACTTCCTTAAAGGTATCATCGTACAGTTTGACGTGACATACCCAAACTACTGGACACCACAGTTCCAAAGATACCACTTTGCAGACATAGTAAGCTCCACAAGCAAGATGCACAGGCTGACCAAGATGGATGTGGAGAAATCTTGCAATAAATATGTGGATAAAGTGGTTATCGATAACCTAAACAAATGGATTGAAATTTTCAATCGCTTTGAACCGGGTATAGAAAATATAGTTAGTGACGGTAAGGGTTTCTCAAAATATGAAGTTTTTATGAAGGTGATTTCGAATACTCCCATGGGTTTCGAGCAGACCATGAGGGTAACTACTTCTTATCTGCAGCTCAAAACTATTTATCTGCAGAGGAAGCATCACAAGTTGAAAGAGGATTGGGGTAACTTTTGTAACTGGTGTGAGACCTTGCCACATTTCAATGAATTTTGTTTGTCTAAATAAAAGTAGCAGAAAATCCTGGAGCTTGAGCCCCAGGATTTTCTTATTTCTGTCCTTCTAAAATTTTCCAAAGATCTGAATCACTAGATAATATAAGCTTATTTTTCCCGTTACCTTTTAAAATCTTTTCGTAAGCAGATAATGTCCGCACAAATTTATAAAATTCAGGATCTCTATTATAGGCATCTGCGTATATCTTTAAGGCTTCCGCATCTCCTTCTCCCTTTATTAGCTCTGCCTCCTTGTATGCATTTGCCAAAATTACTGTCTTCTGTCTTTCTGCATTGGACTTTATTTCGAGCAGTTTCTCTTGCCCTTCGGCTCTGTATTTCTTGGCTTGCTGCTGCCTCTCAGCTTCCATTCTTTGATACACATTTTCTTCATTTTGCTTTGGCAAGTCAGCTCTTTTTATTCTTACATCCACTATTTCTATTCCAAGCGCTTTAGCCTTGTCGGCGCTACTTTCTGTTACTTTTTGCATTATTTCTTCTCTCTTAACTGCTATTATCTCATTGAAAGTATATTTAGCAACTTTCTCTCTCAGCTCGGAATATACTATATCATCCAGCCTTGCCTGGGCTCCGCTTATATTTTGGACTGTCTGTAAAAATAAAAGTGGGTCCACTATTTTCCATCTGGCATAATTATCCATAACGACATTCTTTTTATCCTGGGTTATTATCTCTTTTGGGTCTGAGTCATAATTTAAAAGTCTTTTATCAAAACGCCTTACTTCATCTGTAAAAGGAGCTTTTATATAGAGTCCAGCCTTCTGAATTGGGTTTCCGATCGGCCTACCAAATCTAAGAACAATTGCCGTTTCTACTTCGCTTACTTGAAAGAGGGCGGTATAGATCAAAATTGCTGCAAAAATTACAAATACTGAAATTAATTTTTTCATTTTGAAACAGCCCCTTTCTCGTCAAGGATATTTAAAATACCACTTTCCAAATCTTTATCTATTATAACTTTGTCTGTATCTGGCAGGACATTTTCAAGAGTTTCTAGATAAAGCCTTGTTCTGGTAACATCTTTACCTAGGTTATAATTTTCATAAAGTTTTAAAAATTTTGCTACATCCCCTTCGGCTTCCTTCACCCTTTTTTCCTTATATGCATATGCTTCATTCAGGAGTTGTTGGGCTCCTCCACGTGCCTTAGGTATCAAATCGTTTAAATAACCATTTGCTTCATTTATGTACCTTACTCTGTCCTCACGTGCGCTAGCAACATCTTTGAACGCCCCTATAACCTGCTCCGGTGGCTGAACATCCTGAAGCTGCACACCGATTATCTGTATGCCACTTTCATATTTATCCAGCACTTCCTGTAGTTTATCTTTTGTTTCAAACTGTATTCTATCTTTACCTACAGTTAAAGTTTCCTCTATGTTACTTTTCCCAACTACCTGTCTCAAAGTTGCCTCTGAGGCATCTTTTAACATCATGTAGGGATCTTTTAAATTAAAGGTATACTTTAGGACATCTTCAATTTTATACTGTACTATAAAATCTATATCTAGTATATTTTCATCACCCGTCAGCATCAAGGATTCTTCTTTTACATTTTTATACCTAGCAGGAGGTCCTACCTCCACTGTTCTGAAACCAACCTCAATTCTGTAAACTTTGGTTGTTTTAACTTTTATAACTCTTGCTATAGGTCTAGGAAAATACCAGTGAATACCAGGTCCAAAAGTCTTTAGATACTTACCAAACCTTAGTATTACAGCCTCCTCATCCGGCCCAACCGAGAATGTGCCTGTTGTCAAATATAAAACTACAACTATAATGGCGATTAATTTCCCAAATCCACCAGAAAAGTTATTCAATTTTTTTTTAAGCTCGTCTATTTTTTCAAAATTCTGGAATACTTCTCTTTCGTAATCATTTTTCATCGTTTATCTCTCCTATCTTTCGAGTTCGGTAGTAAACTTAAGCCTCTTGATTCCATTTTTAATCGACCTAGCTTTAAACTTGCTAATTCCTTTTAGCTCAGAAAGTTCTTCCAAATTAGCCTCCTGAATAGCATTCAGGTCATCAAAACTATCCACAATTCCCTCTATATCTTTTTTGTTCAACCTCATTATCTTTCCGAGTATCCTGTACCCCTTTGCCGTTATTTTATTGTCTAGAGAAGAGGATCTCTTGCTGTGTCCTAGTATAAAAGATAGGTTCTCTAGCTCTAGTAGTTCTTCGTCGCTTAATTTGGTTAAATCATCATTTATTGTTTCAAGGTTTAGCTCTTCCTTTTCAGGATTGTAATAATCTTTTAAAAAGTTTTGTCTTTCCTCTTCGACACCCTTTAAAAGTTCTTCCAGCTGCATATTTATAAGCCTACCCTCGGTTCCTAGCTCTACTATGTAGTGACTTACCTCGTTTGAAATCCTAAAAAGCATCTCAAATCTTTGTAAAACAGTAGTTACCTCATACATTGTGACTATGTCATCAAACTCCATCAGGGTAAGGTTAGCAAGGACTTTATCCAGTACTGATTTATACCTTTCCAATGTTTTTATGGCCTGATTGGCCTCACTCATTATGTCTGGAATATTTCTAAGCTGGTACTTTATATTTTCTTTATACAGGGTTATTCTATTTCTTTTTTCAGAAATAGCAATAACTAAATTCCCAGTTTGCCTCGATACCCTTTGCGCAGTCCTGTGCCTTGTTCCACTTTCCGAAGTTGGTATAAAAGAATCTGGTTGCATGTGGACATTTGCATAGAGTATTTTTTCTGCCGAATAGTCTAATATTATAGCACCATCCATTTTTGCAAGCTCGTATACCCTTTGCGGGGTATATGAACAGTTTATGAAAAAACCGCCATCAACCATATTTAGTATATTTTCGTCATCTCCTATGACTATGAGTGCTCCTGTACCGGCATCTAGTATATTGTTCAACCCCTCTCTTATACGTGTGCCGGGTGCCACGTAAGAAAGTATTTCAATAATTTCTTCATTCCCCTGCATTTCAATTCATCCTCTCTAGCATCTCGTTTAAATTATTCAAAAAAATTATTTTCAAACCGTATTTTTTAGACTCTATCTCCCTTTTGTTGGCATAAGGGACATAGACACCGGAAAATCCAAGTTTTTCAAGTTCCTTAAGCCTTTTGTCTATAAATGAAACTTTTCTTATCTCCCCTCTTAATCCAAGTTCACCTATTGCCGCTATCTTTTGACTTATTGGAATATCCCTGTAAGCAGACACGGCGGAGACTATTAACCCCAAATCTGCTGATATATCCCTTACAGTCAATCCACCGGGTATATTTACGAACATATCCTTGTTGCCTAGATTCAGGCCAAGCTTCCTTTCCATTATAGCACTTAATATCTGTAGTCTATTCCTGTCAAACCCCTGTACAACCCTTTTCGGCATACCAAACGGCGAATCAGTAAGCAGAGTCTGAAGTTCTAAAAGAAAAACTTTCGATCCCTCCAGTACTGGCACTACAACACTACCTATATTTTTCTCATCTCTATCACTAAGAAAGAACTCAGAAGCATTTTTCACCTCTGACATTCCATTTTCTTCCATATTGAAAATTCCAATTTCATTGGTAGAGCCAAACCTGTTTTTTTCAGCTCTAAGTATCCTGTAAAAAAAATCTTCTTCACCTTCAAAGTTTAGCACAGTGTCCACCATATGTTCTAAAAGCTTAGGTCCTGCTATCTTCCCATCCTTGGTTACATGCCCAACTATAAAAAATGCTATTCCATGAGATTTTGCTAGCTCCACTATTTTCAAAGTACATTCACGGATCTGGCTGATACTTCCTGGAATAGACCCTTGCTCTGCACTGTAAACAGTTTGGATTGAGTCTATTACTACCACCTTAGGCCTTTTCATTGTTATGTATTGATAAATTTTTTCAATATTTGTCTCTGACATTAAATACATGCTTTCAGAGGCCATCTCAAGTCTTTTTGCCCTGTGCTTTACCTGGTTTACAGATTCCTCACCAGATATGTACAGTACTTCACTTGCTTTGGCGTATTCTATGAGAACCTGAAGTAAAAGTGTAGATTTACCTATTCCAGGACTCCCAGTCAAGAGGATTACTGCCCCCTCTACCAGTCCGCCTCCAAGTACCCTATCAAATTCATCCATAGATGTTTTATGCCTTTTAGATGTTTCCTGAATTTCAAGTTCATCAAGTCGATATACTTTTATATCGTCTAATTTTACCGAGTTTTTTGGGGAACCTTTTTTTAGCTCTAACTCTTCTAAGCTACCCCAAGTACCACAATTTGGGCATTTTCCTATCCATTTAGAAGTTTCGTATGCACATTCCGAGCAAACATAGATTTTTTTTTCTTTTACCATCTTCCCTACCCTTTTTATACTATATAAACAAAAAGTAAATAGCCTTTACACTATTTACTTTATACTAACTCTTTAAAAATATCCTATTTACATCTTTCAATATATTACTTTTTTTCTATACGCTTAATTTTATTTTTCAGATCTTCTATTATATCTTCGTCCACAAATTCCTTCAGGTTTCCGCCAAAACTTGCTATCTCCCTTACTATGCTAGAACTTATGTAGAGGTTTTCTCTGGAAGCCGGCAAAAATATAGTCTCTATCTTTCCACCTGACAAGCTCTTATTTGCCAGGGCTATTTGAAGTTCATATTCGTAATCAGACACGGCTCTTAATCCTCTTACTATTATATCGGAATTGTTCTTTTTCATGAAATCTACAAGAAGTCCCTGAAAACATTGAATCTCAACGTTTTCCATATCCTTAACAACCTTTTCCAGCAGGTGCTTTCTCTCGTCTAAATTAAACCAGTAGGATTTGTTAGTATTATTTAGTATCCCTACTACAATTTTATCAAACATATGGGAAGCCCTATGTATTATATCTACATGCCCTTTGGTAACTGGGTCAAAACTTCCTGCGTATACCGCTACTCTTTCCAATTCCATCACCTATATTTCTAAAATAACTTCGTACTCTTCTGCATCCTTATCCTTAGCAAGCTCCAACTTAAACTTTTTCCCCTTATCTTTCAAATATGAGTTGATAAATTCCCTATAAGTTTCGTTTAAGAGTGAATAGAGTTCCTTGCCCACCAGCACCTTTATCAGAGTTATGTCTTCATCGTTTGAAGTGTACTTCACATCATTTATTATATCGTGTATGATTACATCTTTAGATTTGACATATCCTGTTCCGCCGCAACAGCTGCACTCCTCCAAAAAATAGCTCGAAAGAGGCCTTCCTACCCTTTTTCTGGTCATCTCCACAAGTCCTAGGTCTGTAAAATGAATTACGTTATTTTTTACCCTGTCCTTTTTGAGATTTTTTTCTAGTACTTCCAACACCTTTTTTTTGTCCTCGTCCAGCTTCATGTCTATAAAATCTATTATGATTATACCGCTCAAATTCCTAAGCCTTAACTGCCTAGGTATCTCCTCTGCGGCCTCTAGATTTGTTTCTAAAACTGTATCCTCTAGGTTGCAAGATCCGGTGTTCTTACCTGTGTTTACATCTATACTTATCAAAGCTTCTGTTCTCTGTATTACAAGATATCCACCGCAGTCTAGCCAAACTGTTTCTTTAAGGGCTTTTTCCAGCTCAGAGTTCACTGAATATGACTCAAAAATTGGCCTTTTGTCGTCATAAAGCTCTATCTTGGTCCTGAATGAGGTCTCTGAAAATGCACTCAAATAGTCCATGAGTTCCCAGTATTTTTCCTCATTGTCTATGACAAGCTTGTCCACGTCTTTTGAGAAGATATCCCTTCCAATTCTTTTTATGAGGTCGTTATCCTTATATAGGACCTCCCCGACCTTAGCTTTAGTGATTTGACTCTCTATTTCATTCCATTTCTTTATGAGGTATTCTATCTCTTTTTCAAAATGTATTTCGCTCTTGCCCTCTGCAGCGGTTCTTATTATTACCCCTACATTTTCCGGCTTAACTTCATTCAGTATCCCCTCAAGTCTTTTACGCTCTTCCTGATCCACTATTTTCTGAGATATGGCTATGTAGTCATTATTTGGCATCAGTACAAGATATTTACCTGGAATAGTATAGTGGGTCGTCACGCGAGCCCCTTTGTTGTCCCTAGGTTCCTTTAATATCTGGACTATTACTTCATCTCCGACATTCAGTATATCTTCTATGGGCCTTTGGCTGTTTTTTATTCCATCTAAATATTTCTCCTCAAATTCCCTGAGGTCTTTTACGTACAAAAATGCATTCTTATCTAACCCAATATCAACAAATGCAGACTCCATCCCAGGGAGTATATTAGCTACTCTTCCTTTGTAGATGTTGCCGTTTACTCTTTTTTTATCTTCCCTCTGCACAAAAAATTCGCCCAGCTTGTTATCCTCAACCAAAGCAGCTTTTATTTCAAAGTCCTCTACATTCACTATTATCTGTTTCATCCGCACCACACTCTATTATGTTTTTTAAGATATCCTTTCTTGTATAACACCGTCCATTCACTTTTAATTCATCTTTTGTCAGCTCAGAATTTACTGTAATCTCAATTGAATTATTAAATCTAAGCTTATTACTTTTTTTTATACCAACTGCACGTGAAACCGACCTAGGGCTTACTTCCACCTTAAGGCGCCTCTCTTTTTTTAAAAGGCTCCCATAAAAATCTCCATAAAGTTTCGTTTCCACGAGCTCTCTAAAAGCCGGGTGAAACGGTCCAGCTAACACTATGCCGTCCTCCCTGATTTCATCAGAAGGCTGGAGCCCTACCCTTATTATCTCTATATTTTCAAGCTCAAAATAAGCTATCATCTTCGAAACTAGATCAACCGCATCACTCATACTAAGGGGGTTAAAGTTACCCTCTCTATACATTTTTTCAAGCTTTGTCTCACTTATCACAAGGGTGGGATAAATCCTCACCATATCAGGAGCAAGCTTTACTACCTCTTTTGCTGTAGCCAGATCACTTTTATAGGTCGCACCCGGCAAACCCGGCATTATCTGTATACCCAACTTTATTCCATAAGACTTAATCAAAGAAGAAGCTTTTTTTACCGTCTCTTTTCGGTAACCTCTTTCAGACAGTTTTAAAACCCCGTCATCTAGAGACTGTACTCCAAGTTCTATAACTTTTACTCCGTAATTTTTAAGAAGGATTAATATCTCGTCATTTATACAGTCAGGTCTTGTAGACAGTCTGATGCCGTCTATGATCCCCCTGTCGATATACCCTTTTACCACCTCTAAGTATTTTTTTTGAAGTTCAATTGATATCGCAGTAAAAGTCCCTCCAAAAAAAGCCACTTCTTTTATGGAATCTTTATCTAGCGTTTTAAGATACTCGTCTATAGTATCACTGATCTCCTCAGGGGTTATATTTGTTTCCCTTCCGGTTATTTTTTCCTGATTACAAAACACACACATATGAGGACATCCATAGTGAACTATGAATACAGGTATATTATAGTGCCTCATTTATCTTTACCCCAAATTTTTTACAGGCATTTTTTGCAGCCAGTTGCTCGGCTGACTTTTTGTTTTTCCCTATACCTGAACCCGCAACTTCACTCTTTATTTTTACTATTATCTCAAAGTTTTTTCTATGGTCCGGTCCTATCTCATTCACTACTTCATATATAGGTATTTTTTTGTATTTTCTCTGGCTATACTCCTGGAGTATGGTTTTGTAGTCCATAAGATCTTCATTTTGGTTTATGTTATCTATTTTTTCCTGAAGGTGTTTTAAAGCTACTTTTTTAACCGTATCAAAATCTGAGTCTAAATATATAGCCCCTAAAAGTGATTCAAAAACATCACCTAGTATAGAAGATCTTTCTCTCCCGCCAGTTAATTCCTCTCCCTTGCTTAAGAGAAGGTATTCTCCAATGCCTAGTTCCCTGGAAATTTGGGCAAGTATAGGTTCGCTTACTATCATAGATTTCAGCTTAGCTAACTCTCCCTCTTTAGATTTATTAAAATTTTTATAGAGGTACTCGGTAACTATGAGGTCTAGAACTGCATCACCTAGCAGTTCTAACCTCTCATTGTTTATTTTTCTATACTCCCAGTGCTCATTTCCATAAGATCTGTGTATCAGAGACTTTTTCAGCAAATCAATATTTGAAAATTCGTATCCAACTCTGTTTTGTAGGCTTTTCAAATTTTTTGTCTCCTGCATAAATAAGCACCTCTTTTAGTCTTCATATTTCTTCATTGCAATAACGGCATTATGTCCACCAAATCCAAGAGAATTTGAAAGTCCTACTCTAATCTCTTTTTTTACTGCGCTATTAGGGACATAGTTAAGGTCAAGCTCCGGATCCGGAGTTTCATAATTTACTGTCGGCGGAAGTATACCTTCACTTATTGCCAGGGCAAGAAGACCTCCCTCAATTCCACCTGCAGCACCAAGAGCATGTCCAGTAGCACCTTTTGTAGACGATACTGCCAACTTATATGCATGTTCTCCAAATATGCTTTTTATAGATGCTGTTTCATTTTTATCATTTGCAGGAGTAGAAGTCCCGTGAGCATTGATATAATCAACTTCTGTAATATCAACTCCGGCTTCTTCCAAAGCCATCTTAATAGCTCTTGCTCCTCCTTCTCCTCCTTCGGCAGGTGCTGTTATATGATAAGCATCGCATGTCTCTCCATACCCTACAACCTCAGCATAGATTTTTGCTCCTCTAGCTTTTGCTGTTTCAAGCTCTTCAAGAATAACAATTCCTGCTCCTTCTCCCATTACAAAACCGTCTCTATCAGCTGTAAATGGTCTAGAAGCTTTAGTAGGCTCTTCGTTTCTTGTAGAAAGTGCTTTCATATTTGCGAATCCGTTCATTGCAAATTCTGTAATACACGCTTCTGTACCACCGGAAATCATCACATCGGCTTTTCCGTTTTTAATAGTTTCAAAAGCATCTCCTATAGAATGTGTCCCTGCTGCACAAGCAGTTACTAAAGCTTTATTAGGTCCTTTTGCACCAAGATATATGGCAACATTACCCGATGCCATATTTGCTATCATGGCAGGTATTGTAAATGGGGATATTCTTCTTATACCCTTATCCAGCATAGTTATATGCTGCTGCTCCATTACTTCTATTCCACCTATTCCAGAAGACACAATTACCCCTACTCTTTCAGCATTAGCATCTGTAATTTCAAGTTTTGAATCTTTAAGCGCCAACTTTGAAGCTGCTATTGCGAACTGTGTATTTCTGGCAAGTTTCTTAATCTCTTTTTTTTCAATTCCAAACTCTATAGGATCAAAATCTTTTACTTCTGCTGCAACTTTTACAGGGTTGTCTGTAGTATCAAAAGACTCAATAAGTCCTAATCCTGTTTTTCCTTCTTTTATAGCATTCCATGTTTTTTCTGTCCCTGTCCCCAATGCTGTTACAAGTCCAACTCCTGTTACTACTACTCTTCTCAATTCACTTCACCTCTTTATAAAGATATTATCCATCCATAATTCTACAAATAACACTTTTATACCACAAATTAACACCAATTCTCATATAAGTGAAAATCCCTGTAAATTCGTGGTTTTATATTTTTGTTGTAAAATACAATTATAGGGGTAATAATATACCCCTATAATAACAGTTAAAATTATTGCTTTTCTTCGATGTAGTCGATTACGTCTTGAACAGTTTTGATTTTTTCTGCGTCTGTATCAGGAATCTCTACTCCGAACTCTTCTTCGAAAGCCATGATTAACTCAACAGTATCTAGTGAGTCTGCTCCTAGATCGTCTACAAAGTTTGCTGCAGGAGTTACTTGATCAGCGTCTACTCCCAATTGATCTACTACGATTTCTCTAATTTTTTCTAACATTATTCTTTTCCTCCTTGAAATTTTTTTATCTCAATCAGTACTAAATAATAGCAAATTTTATTATTTTTTTCAAGCTCTACAAGCCAAATTTATGGCATTAAAAGGCCACCATTTACACTTATAGTTTGACCTGTTATATAAGATGACAGGTCAGAAGCCAAGAAAAGTACTGTGTTTGCTATATCTTCAGGCTTGCCTGGAATACCTAAAGGGATGTTTCTTAAAAAAGCATCTTGCTGTTTTTCATCTAATACACCTGTCATTTCAGTTTGGATGAAACCTGGTGCTATAGCGTTTACTCTTATTCCCCTTGCTCCGGCTTCTTTTGCAAGTGACTTAGTCATTGTGATAAGTCCCCCTTTTGAAGCTGAGTAGTTTACTTGCCCGGCATTTCCCATAATTCCAACTATTGAAGCCATGTTTATTATGCTTCCGCTTCTTTGTTTTATCATAGCTCTATAGAAAGCTTTTGTTACTACAAAGGCACCTTTTAAGTTAATTTCAATGACTTTCATAAAGTCGTCTTCTTTCATTCTCAAGAAAAGCATGTCTCTTGTGATACCTGCGTTGTTCACTAATACGTCTACTCTTCCAAATTTTTCCATAACCGCATTTGCTAATTCTTCTGCACTGTCAGAATTTGTAACGTCTGACTTCATAAATATAGTTTCCACTTTATAAGTCTCTGCTATCTCTGCAGCTGTTTTTTGCCCTTCTTCGACTAAGATGTCGGTTATTACAACATTTGCCCCAGCCATGGCCAGCTTTTCAGCGATTGACTTACCTATCCCCCTCGCGGAACCAGTTATTACGGCAACTTTGTCTTTTAAGTTGATCATCTCTGCCCTCCTATGTTTTCTTGTTATATAAATGGAAAAATCTTATGCTAAATCCTCTAATTTTTCCACATTGAGAACTTCTAACTCTTTGTCTATCTTTTTAACCAGACCTTTTAATACCTTTCCAGGTCCTATCTCGTAAAGCTTTGTTACGCCATTTACTTTTAAAGTAGCTATAACATCAACCCATTTTACGGGTCCAAAAGTCTGTTTGTAAAGTTCTTCTTTTACTTCTTCAGGAGTTTCTAGTACTCTAGCATCTGTATTAGAGATAAGTTTTGAGCTTCCTATTTTAAAATCATATTTTGGGAATTCTTCTTTTAAGCTGTCCGCGGCAGGTTTCATAAGGCTAGAATGGAACGGCCCTGATACCGGAAGTATCAATGCCCTTTTAGCACCTGCTTCTTTTAGTTTTTCACAGGCTGTTTCTACCTCTGAAACTCCACCTGCTATAACCGTTTGCTTCGGCTCATTGTAGTTTACCGCTTCTACAACCCCGTCTATATCTTTGCAAATCTCTTCTATTTGAGCTGAATCCATCCCTATTATAGCTGCCATAGTCCCATTTACTTGGCTAGAGACATCATTCATTATCTCCCCTCTACGAGCAGTTAATTTAACTGTCTCATCTAGGCTTAAAAATCCACCTGCTCCAAGTGCTGAGTATTCTCCCAGACTATGTCCAGTAACATAGTCTGCCTTTACACCTTTGTTTTCCAAAAGTTTAGTAAGCACTAGACTCATTGCTACTATCGCCGGTTGAGTATATTTTGTTTGCTTCAACTTATCTTCTGGCCCTTCGAACATGACCTCTTTTAAGTCTAAATCTATACTTTCAAATATTTCATCAAAATATTTTTTAGCTGCTTCGTTACCTTCGTAAAGTTCTTTTCCCATACCCACATACTGAGAGCCTTGTCCCGGGAAAATAAATGCTGTCTTTGACATCTCTACCCCCTTTAATTAAAGCACGTTTCAATATAGCATATAAGCTTTTTTATGTCAAGCCAATTAAGGTTTTAAAAGATTCCGCAATTAGAACAGCGTCTTCAACTGATTAATTTCAGTTTCTAACCCAGCCATAAGGTCTTGAATTATCTCCTCACAGCTCTCTATTTTGCAAACCATAGCTGCAACTTGTCCGGCCATTACGCTTCCAAGTTCTACGTCTCCATCCTTAACTGCAAGCTTTAGCTTCCCTTTACCTAAGTTTTCTATCTCTACAGGATCCGCTCCCTGTGACTCTAATCTAAGTATTTCTTTCGCCAATTTATTATTTAGTACCCTTACAGGATGACCTGTCGTAGTACCCGTCGATACTGTAGACCTGTCTTTCGCTTTTAGTATGGCCTCTTTGTAGTTTTCATGAGCAGTACATTCATATGCAACTATAAATCTCGTTCCTACTTGAACCCCTTTTGCTCCGAGCGCTATTGCTGCTGCAAATTGCTTGCCTCCAGCAACACCTCCAGCAGCTATTACAGGTACATTCACAGCCTCCACTATTTGAGGGACAAGAGCCATTGTTGTTAGTTGACCTATATGTCCACCTGCTTCAGTTCCCTCTGCTATTACGGCGTCAGCACCAAGTTTTTCCATTCTTTTTGCAAGCGCTACAGAAGGTACAACCGGAATAACTTTTATGCCAGCTTCTTTTAGTTTACCCATGTAAGGTCCTGGATTTCCAGCACCTGTTGTGACTACCGCCACCCCTTCTTCTATACATACATCAACCTGTTCTGCTACATTTTCCATCATAAGCATCAGATTTACACCGAAAGGATTTTCCGTTATCCCTTTTGCAGTTTTTATTTCTTCTCTTAAAACTTCAGGCGGCATACCTCCACCTGCTATGATTCCAAGCCCGCCAGCTTTTGAAACATGTCCAGCAAGATTACCGTCAGCTATCCACGCCATCGCACCTTGGAATATAGGATATTTTATGTTTAATAAACCACAAATTTCACTCTTAAACATCTCTTCCCACCTTTTCGTAAATTTTTCTATAATCAATTCTACTTAGCCCATTTAATGATACAAGACGCATAAGTAAGTCCGGCACCAAAACCAACCAACGCTATATTATCGCCCTTTTTAACCCTGCCTGTCTCTATAGCTTCTGCAAGAGCAAGCCCTACTGAGGCGGAAGACGTGTTCCCGTACTTATGCAGGTTAAGGTAAAATTTATCCGTCGAAATGTTAAACCTTTTAGCGGCAGATTGGATTATCCTCATATTGGCCTGATGAGGTACAACCAGATCTAAGTCACTGGCATCCATAGCAGATTTTTCCAAAGCCTTTTCTAGACCGTCCGGCAAAGCTTTCACTGCAAATTTGAACACTTCCGGTCCCTGCATCTTTAAAAAGTGCTGTTTAGCGCTCACCGAGTCAAAACTTGCCGGTGTCATAGAACCTCCTGCAGGTTGATAGAGAACCTTTTCTATATCACCTTTCGCCCCTAGATGGAACCCTTTTATGCCGTAGCCGTCCTCTACTTCTCCTAAGACTACAGCCGCTGCACCATCACCAAAAAGCACACAGGTATTTCTGTCTTCCCAGTCAAGTATTCTAGACAAAACTTCTGCTCCGATTACAAGTACTTTTTTATAAGCTCCTGTTGCTATAAAGTTCGCTCCAGTAACTATCCCGTACACAAGACCGCTACATGCAGCTTCCAAATCAAATGCCCCAGCTGTAGTAGCTCCAAGCCTCCTCTGAAGTAGGGCGGCCGTAGCAGGGAATGGATAGTCAGGTGTTATGGTAGCCACTATTATAAGATCTAACTCTTCCGGTTTTGTATCTGAATTTTCCAGTGCTTTTAACGCTGCATTGTAAGCCAGATCCGAACAAGCCTCATCCTCTGCAGCTATCCTTCTCTCCTGTATGCCGGTTCTAGTCCTTATCCATTCATCATTAGTTTCAACTATTTTTTCTAATTCAAAGTTAGTCATAACCCTTTCAGGAGCATACGAACCAACTCCAATTATGCCAACCGTTTTTAACTCAGCCATTTTAAGCCTCCTCACTCATAGTATTCTTAAGTTCCTCTACAAAATTACTTTTCCCAAATTTATGTGCAACATTCAACGCATTTTTTATCGCTTTCGAGTCAGAATTACCGTGAGCTTTTATAGAAATCCCGTTTAATCCTAAAAATAAAGCGCCTCCATATTCCGTAGAATCTATCTTATTTTTCAACTGAACAAAAACTGGTTTTAGAATAAGTGCCCCTAATTTATAAATAAATTTTGATTTTATCCCAGTTTTAAGAAGGTCTAATATGAGAGTTGCTACGCCCTCACCTGTTTTTAGTATTACATTGCCCGTAAACCCATCAGCTACAATTACGTCAACGTTCCCATCCATCATCTCTCTGGCCTCTATGTTGCCAGAAAAATTTATTTTTTTGTTCTCCTTTAGTATTTCAAAGGTATTTTTTACAAGCTCATTGCCCTTTCCTTCTTCTTCGCCTATGTTGAGCAGAGCAACTTTAGGTTTTTCCTTACCGAAAAGTATCTCAGCATATTTTGCACCCATCAAGGCAAACTGATTAAGATACTCCGGCTTACAGTCGGCATTTGCCCCTGCATCCAAAAGGACCATGCTCCCCTTTTTGTTTGGGAAAACAGTTGTAATTGCAGGTCTAAGCACTCCTCTTATTCTTTTTAGTATAAGCTGACTCGCTGTCATAAGCGCCCCAGTATTGCCTGCGGATACACAAGCAACAGCCTCTCCTTTTTTTACAAGTTCTAATGCTAGTATCATAGAAGCGTTTTTTTTCTTACGAACCGCCATCGCAGGAGGCTGATCTTCGTGCATTAGTATTTTTTCATCTGTATGCAATATCTCTATCCTAGATTTATCATAATTATATTTGGAAAGCTCTTTTTCTATTTCGAGCTTGTTTCCTACCAGCACTACCTCTATATCACTCAACTCATTTATAGCCTCTACCGCACCCTTAACAGGTTCAAGTGGAGCAAAATCGCCACCCATAGCATCAAGAGCTACTTTCATTAAATTCCTCCTCGTTATACTTTTTTTTGCGCTCCCGCATATTATATCAAAATTAAAAGAAAAAAAAAATCAAAATTTATATTAAATTTATCAAATGTAGTCTACAAAAATGCGAATTACAATAATATTATCAAAATTTTATATGCTCAATACTAAAAAAAGCAAGATGCTAGCATCTTGCTTTTAAAGATTATTCTGCTGCTTCACTAGCTAAAACTTGTTTTCCGTTGTAGTCCCCACAAGCTAGGCAAATTCTATGAGGTCTTTTTGGTTCACCACAGTTTGGGCAACTCATTAAGCTCCCCCCTTTTATAGCATCGTGAGCTCTTCTCATGTTCTTTTTTGCTTTAGAAGTCTTCTTCTTAGGTACTGCCATTTCTATTCACCCTCCTATTAATTCTTTTTTTCAATATCTAAAAGTTTTTGCCATCTAGGATCTATCCCGTCATTACTGTAATCTCCCATTTCTTCAATCCCTTCACAGGAATCTTGGCAGATAGGAAACGGTGGCAAATCCAGTATAACCTGCTCCCTAATGAGCTCCGAAATATCTATCTGTCCATCAACGATCTCATCAATGACTGTTTTATCCGATTGATACTCTATACCTTTTGAATCGTAATGCTCCTTGTAAGCTTCAGGCGTAAAATAAACGCTTTCAATCTCTCCGGAAATATTCGCCTCAAATTTATCCAAGCACCTTACACATGTAAGCTGCACCTTAGTTCTGTAGCTACCTTTTACAAGCACCTCATCTTCTACAACCTCAAGTGAGAACTCTGCCTCAACCGGTTCTAGTAAGCTAGCCCCCTCTAAATCCAAGCCACTCAAACATTCGTTAAAGTGAAACACCTTTTGTTTCTGGTTTTTCAACTCTTCAATATTTATCTTCAAGATAGTTCACCTCTTATAAATACTTTGGCATTATACTCCGTTCTCATTTTTTTGTCAAGTAATTTTTCTTAACAAGCTTTTCTGTACAAATGCACACACTAGCGTTTAATTTTAACATATTTTCTCTTTTTTTTCAAACTATATTCGCAACAAAAAAGGCACTCACTAGAGTACCCTCAATTTTATGGTAATACAGGTTTAAACAACTCGAAAATTTCTTTTACCGAAAGAATTTTATCTATTTTCCATACATCCTTTCCTGCAAAGAATATCCCCTCTTCCAAGTCGCCGTCATGACCTTTAACCAATCTTTCATTTACACAAAACTTATATGTACACTTTTTAAGGCATTGAATACACACTTGAGGTGGTTTAGTTTCTCCCTTTAAAATCTTCTCCACATAAGGTGTACGTATAGCGTTTGCAGGAAGTCCGGCAGAACTCATTATCTCTACAACATCCCCCTGTTTCGCCTTTACATAAAGTTGTTTAAATGTTTCACTCACATCACACTCTTCACTTGCTATGAATCTCGTACCCATTTGAATTCCGTCAACACCCAGCGAAAACATATTTTTTGCATCTTCTGGAGTTATAACTCCACCAGCTGCTATCACAGGAATTTTAACAGTATTTTTTATCTCGGAAACTATGTCCCAAGAAGGCTTATCTGTCCCTAAATGTCCGCCTGCATTTCCTCCTTCAACTATTATCGCACTAGCCCCTAATTTTTCAGAAACTTTTGCAAGCTTCAACGAAGAAACTATTGGAACTATTGGAGTATTTGATTCATTCCCTAGTTGGAAAACATCCCTAGAAAATCCAGCACCAAAAACTACAAGGTCTATCCCACCTTCTATTGCAGCTTTTACAAGGTCTAAAAAATTTCCAGCAGCAACCATTATGTTTACTCCTATTATACCCTTTGCCAGTTCTCTAGCTTTTTTAATCTCGTCCTTCAACTCTGTTGGGCTAAGACCTGTACCGGCTATGAGTCCAATTCCTCCTTCACGTGCTACAGCAGCTGCAAGCTTGGCCATAGATGCTTTAATAGCCATCCCACCTTGTATAATAGGGTACTTAATTTCCAAATTCCCTATCTTTAAACTCATGAAAATACCTCCAAAATATCAAACTACGCATATTATATAACATATAACATATAAAATCAAAGTTTTTTATTTTTTAACCACTTATTTTTAAATTTTTTATTTCTTTGAAAGCTTTTATAAAATATGGTATAATTTTTAAAAAAATTAGAGGTGAAAATATGTCCAGTTTAAATAAAACTCCCAGTGCAAACAGATTACACATAGCAATATTTGGGAAAAGGAATATGGGTAAGTCCACCCTAATAAATGCGATAACAGGTCAAAACCTGGCCATAGTCTCCGATTATGCGGGAACAACTACCGATCCTGTATACAAAGCCATGGAAATTTTACCAATAGGCCCTGTTGTTATCATTGATACCGCAGGTATAGACGATACAGGCGAACTCGGACAGCTTAGAATAAAAAAATCTATCGAAGTTATCAAAAAAACTGATATAGCAATAATAACTATTACAGCCGACGGTTTAAGCGATTTCGACAATGAGGTAATAGAGCTTCTTACAAAAAATAATACAAAATTTATAGTCGCCATAAATAAATGTGATAAAAAGATGCCAGATGCCTCCTTAAAAAATTTCTTGACCGGAAAAGGCTATCCTTTTATAGAGGTCTCAGCAATGGAAAAAATGGGAATACACGAATTGAAAAGGCTCATCATAGAAGAAAGTCCTAAAACGTTTGAGCAGCCTAGCATCGTAGGAGATCTTATAAATCCAGGCGATGACATAGTTTTAGTTATACCCGTAGATACAGGAATGCCAAAAGGAAGGCTTATACTCCCTCAGGTTCAGACTATGCGAGACATACTGGACAACGACGGGGTATTCCATGCGTGTAAAGAACGTGAACTAAGGTGGACACTGGCTAATCTAAAAAACAAGCCAAAACTCGTTATAACTGACTCACAGGCTTTCAGTAAAGTTAGCGCCGATACTCCGGACGATATACTGCTTACATCTTTTTCTATCCTTTTTGCCAGGTACAAAGGTGATCTTATGAAGCTTGTTAAGGGAGCTAAAGCTCTTAGGGATTTGAAATCTGGAGATAGGATTTTGATATCCGAAGCTTGCACTCATCATGCTCAGCCTGATGATATCGGAAGGGTGAAAATTCCTAGATGGATTAGGCAGCATATTAATAACGAAGTCGAGTTTGACTTTGTTTCAGGGAGGGACTATCCAGACAACCTGTGTGACTACAAGGTAGTAATTCACTGTGGTGCTTGCACTTTAAACAGAAAAGAAATGATTTCCAGGATAGATAGCAGTATAGTTCAAGGAGTTCCTATTATAAATTACGGCCTTTGCATCGCATTCTTGCACGGGATCTTAGACAGAGCTTTAAAGCCTTTTCCTGAAGTTTATTTTGAGTGGTTAGATGAAGAATAAAGGGGGAAAAAATGAAGAAACTTCTCATAATTTTGATGATTATTTTTATAGCAGGGTGCTCTAATAGCAGGAGGCTTACCAAGCAATACGAAAAAAATCATCAGCTAAGGGGCTATGCCTCATGGTATGGGAAGGAGTTTCATAAGAAGCTTACCGCTAGCGGTGAAAGGTACAATATAAGGGATTATACCGCTGCTCATAAGACTCTAAAATTTGGCACTATGGTAGAGGTAATTAATCTTAAAAACGGAAACTCCGTAAAAGTAAAAATAAACGACCGAGGTCCCTTTGTTGCCGGCCGTGTTATAGATCTCACACCGAAGGCTTTCAAAAAATTAGCTCCTCTAGATGAAGGAGTAGTACCTATAAAAATTCTTATTCTTGACGATGACAATACTTTCAGATACAAAAAATAAGGGGTCTCCCCTTTTTTTTGTGCTGTTTTATAAAAATATAGGCGTCAGCGCCTGTCCACCCACTAAAAGTTTTTCCTTTATAAAATCATCACTAGTGCCTAAGTAGTAGACAATATACACAAGGTTGGCAAGGCCGTGCGTGTATGTCCAGCAGTTTACTAAAATAAAAAGGAGCTTTTGGTAAACTCATCCAAATTATCAAATCTAGCATCCTTTTCCATCTTCTGGTGCACCACACTTCTAGACTCTTCCATAAAACTCGAATGAATCTCTTAATTCAAAAAAATCGATTTGTAAAGCTCCTTTTCTTCCCTAGAAAATATAACTATGCCCATTCCTATATTTAAAAGTGGCCACTCGCTGTACTCTTTTTCCAAATAATTGAAAAACAATTTTTTGCTCTATCCTTGAGTTCTAATTTAATCTCCTCTATGGAATTAAAGCACCCGTATATCGGTGCTGAAGAAAAATTAAGATTTTTTCGCTATATTTCTGGCAGTTATTGCATCTAGACCTTCTTTTTCAAATAGTTCAAAAATCTTGTCAAGTATCTCAGAGCAGGTAAAAATTGATTTTTTAGCCATTAACTCCTCCTATTTAAAACTAGAGATTGCAATTTACTTTTCTGATTATTTAATGCTGATATGTCGTTTATAAAATTACAATTCCGCAAATTTAAACCAACTTTATCTCCTACATCTTATATACTGGACAAACTCCCAGTTTTCATATTTTTCTTTACTCCCCGCAACCCAATCATCCCAGTTCAACTCAGGAAAATAGGTGTCCCCCTTGTATTCACCGTAGATATGGGAAACATACAGTTTTTCACAAACTTTTAAAGCTTGCTTGTATATCTCAGCTCCTCCTATTACAAAGATTTCTTTTTTATATTCAGCAGCTTTTTTTATAGACTCTTTAAAGTCACCGCATACTAAAACGCCCTGAGGAGCATAATTCTTTTTTTTTGTAAGCACAATATTTACCCTTCCAGGAAGAGGTTTCCCTATACTTTCATAAGTTTTTCTGCCCATTATGACCACTTTCCCCAAAGTAATCTCTTTAAATTTCCTCAAGTCCTCCGGTATATTCCATGGGAGCCTTCCCTTATCTCCTATTATCCCATTATCATCAAAAGCTACTACAATACTTACCATACACTCCCCTTTTTATCACATTATTTCAGATTATTAAAAAAGCAGGGGGGCTATCCCCTGCAGTTTGTATTTCTTATAATTGACGGTTAAAGTTTACAAGTGGCAAAACTGGAAAAATAGAGCTATTCATAGCCACATTTATAAAACCAACTTGAAACCCATCTAGAACCTCAGCATAGTTGAAAAAACCAATCTGAATCCCCTTGGCTTTTTTAGCCACATTTACGGCCCCTAAATCAAAACCATCTAGTTCGTCTGCGTAGTTTACAGTCGCAATTATCCTTCCGCCTCTAATATCCTTGTCTATGTTTACGAAATTTATAATTTTGTAACCATCGGTGTAGCCGTCTGTCACGTTTATTCCATTGAAAACCTGTACCCCTTCCATGTCCCCTTCAATTATATTCAACAGCCCCACAGCCTGAACCCCTTCAAAGTCACCAGTTGTGTGAGAAACTAAAAAGTTTATATCCAGACCCTTTACGTCAGCGTTCTTGGTATAGAAAAGACCGAATCTAGCCCCGTCTATATCCGTTTCCGGAGAGTTTAGCTGAATTGGCGAAAATACACCCAGCTCGATTTTTTCTGCCGAAAAAGACAGTGAACTTAGAATAAATATAAACGCTAAAACAATTATTTTTTTCATACAATTGTACCCCCTTATCATATTTTTTAAAACTAAATTAATATACACGCTTAATTTAGTTTTCCTTTATGAGGAGGTACTTTTTACAGCTATTTTTCTGTCGAAATAAGGTGATCTATTATCTCCATATACGGTTTCCCGGTTCTCTGACTTTCTTTTAATATTTCCACCAGCTTATTATACCCAAATTTTTCTATAAATTCCGTTGCCCTACTCAAACTGTTTTCCAGGTGTAGTCTACAGCTTTCAACATCTGCCTCAATTCCTGATACTACCCTTTCTCTAAACACCTTTATCCCGTCTCTTAAAAGCTCCATACTTTCAATGAGGTTTTCAGCAACTGTAGGAAGCATTGCATTTAATTCAAATTCCCCGTCAGCACATGCAACTGTAAGTGAAAGATCGTTTCCTAAAACCCGGTAGTATATTTGCTTGATGAACTCTGCTCCTACAGGATTTACTTTTCCAGGCATAATAGATGAACCTACCTGTATGGCAGGCAGCCTGATTTCAGAAAATCCAGCATTAGGACCGGAAGACATCAGTCTCAGATCGTTTGCTATCTTATTTAGGGTGACCGCCATGGTTTTCAACAAGCCGGAAACCTCTACAAATACATCCAAATTCTGCGTGTTGTCTATAAGATTTTCAGCCCTTGCCAAGCCATACCCAGTTAGCCTCTTAAGCTCCTCGGTGATGTAATATCTATATTTCAGGCTAGCTCCTACACCAGTCCCTACTGCTGTACCACCTATATTAATTACTCTTATTCTCTCCTCTATCTTGTAAAGCCTCCATCTGTCCCTGGAAATTGCCTCTGCGTAGGCGCCAAACTCCTCCCCTAAGGTAATCGGGACAGCGTCTTGGAACTGTGTCCTACCGACCTTAAACACGTCAGAAAACTGTGCTTCTTTCTCTTGCAAAGCACTTTGCAACTCCATAGTCTCATCTAAAAGTTCCCTCAAAACCTTTATCGCTGCTATTTTTACTCCTGTAGGGAATACATCATTGGTTGACTGGCTAAGATTCACGTCTTCTATAGGGTGTAAGTAGCTGTACTCCCCCTTTTCCTTTCCGAGCTTCTCAAGTGCTAAATTGGCTATTACCTCGTTGACGTTCATGTTTACAGATGTCCCCGCCCCACCCTGTAAAGCAGGCAGAGGAAATTGATCGTCATATTTACCAGAAAAGATCTCCTCGCAGGCATATTTTATGGCTTCAGCCTTGTCAGCAGCAAGTTTCCCAGATTTAAGGTTGGCCTCCGCAGCAGCAAGTTTAACAATAGCCACTGACCTTATTATCTCTAGATTGATCTTCTTAAAATTGGATAATTTGAAATTCTGCAGCGCCCTCTCTGTGTGCACTCCATAGTACAGCTCTTTTTTTATGTCCAATCCACCAAGCGAATCTACTTCCCTTCTCATAAGTACTCCTTTATCAAAGTTATAACCTGTTTTTCTATTTCTTCAGATAAATTTTCTGAAAACACTGTGTAACTATCGTCTTCATATATTATCTTCTGAAATGAAAAACTAGTCTCCCCAACTGAAAAAACATACCTATTTCTTTTTCCAACTTTTTCTGTAAAAGTTACCTTACCATATCTAACTGTTTGAAACAGCTCGTCTTTTAATTTCTCAAGTTTCAAATCAATCATCCCCTAATAACAAAGGTCTCTTTCACCATTTTTTATTCTATCCAATTTTTCACGTATAGTGTTTTTCACATCTTGCGAAATATCTGAGTTTTCTATCTCTTTTTCTATAAGATCGTAGCCAACGTTTTTAGTCTCAGGGCTAGCATAATCTTCTAGGTATTCTGCAAGAGTAAGCATTGCATTAGGTGTACAAAAGTTGTGTATAAATCCAGGTTTCGAGAACTCCATAAAGTGTTCTCCCGTCCTTCCCAATCTATAACAAGCTGTGCAAAATGATGGCGTAAACCCGTTAGACATCAGTTCCCTCATCACCTCGTCCAAGCTTCTTGAATCTCCTATTTTAAACTGCTCCCTCTTTAAGTCCTGATCCTCTTTTTTCTTTGAATATCCTTGGAGCTCTATCTGTGTTCCGGCGTCTATTTGGGATACCCCTAGGTCCATGCACTCTTTTCTGAGAGCTGCATTTTCTCTTGCGGTTAGTATAAGCCCAGTGTAAGGAACTGCAAGCCTTAATATGGCTATTATCATTTTCAATTCATTATCTCCAACTTGATATTCTGGATCTTTTACGGCACCATTAGCCTCATTAAGTCTAGGAAATGATATGGTGTGTGGCCCCACTCCGTACTCCGTTTCCAGGTGCTCAACATGTTGCATCAACCCCATAACCTCAAACTTCCACTTATAAAGTCCGAAAAGAGCCCCTATTCCTACGTCATCTATCCCGGCTTCCATTGCACGGCTTAATCCGAATAGCCTCCATTTGAAATTGGATTTTTCTCCTCTAGGGTGTACCTTTTTATAGGTTTTTTCATGGTACGTTTCCTGAAATATCTGATAAGTTCCTATCCCGGCGTCCCTTACTATTTTATAATCCTCTACATCCATAGGTGAGGCATTTATATTCACTCTTCTTATCTCGCCATTCCCATTTTTTACACTGTAAGTCTTTTTTACGGTTTCAGCGATATATTCAGGCGAATAATCTTTGTGCGTCCCATAAACCATGATTAACCTTTTGTGCCCCTCATCTATTAGAGCCTCCACCTCTTTTTCAAGCTCCCCCAGATCAAGAGACTTTCTTACAGTATCTAGATTTTCAGCTTTGAATCCACAGTACGTACAGGAATTCGTACACTTATTCCCTACATAAAGTGGGGCGAATAATACCACTCTGTCCCCATACACTCTCTTTTTTATATTTTTAGCCAGTTCAAACATTTCATTTACTCTTTTTTCGTCGGAGACATTTAATAATACAGAGACATCTTCAAGAGAAAGCCTTTCCTGTTTTTTTGCCTTTTCCATCACATTTTCAAAATCACTATCACTAGGAGTGCTGTTTTTTTTAAGTAGATTTTCTATGAGCACATCATTTATAAAGCTTTCCCTCTCAATTTCATCCTGCCAAGTTAGTTTTTTCATAAATTCCTCCTTAAAATAAAAAATCTCCCTACGGGAGAAAGAACCAATCCATCAGAAATAGTGAAAAAAATAACTTTCATCTTCTAAGAATTTAATTGGCTAAATATCTCTCCCTTTTACTCAGATTACGCCTTGTAATTAGGATACTAAATTATAATTAAACCTTAAAAATAGCCTTGGGCTATTTTTTCATAACCGTTTTAACAGATATCCCTTTTAAGCCTCCGATCTTTCCGGAAAGCGCACCTAGAATATCTGTATCGGTATCTAGTATCAAGACAATAACAGAAACACTCTTACCCCTATAAGGTATACCCATTCTTCCGACTATTATATCAGAATAGTCGTTTAGTATATCGTTCACCCTAGACACGTTTTCTTTTTCCTCTATAAAAATAGTCATAGTTGCTACCCTACTGCTCATAATACTCTCCTTATTAGGAATACCATGCTATAACCTCTGCTAACAATACTGTATTTTCTAAGATAATTTTTAGTTTCCTCTATATTTTCCCAGGAACCGTCTTTCAATCTGGTAGGGCCGGCATTATAGGCTATTAAGGCCTTTTGCACATCTCCATCGTACTTATCTAATAGGTATCTTAAATACATGACACCCACCTCTATATTTTGGGCAGGATTAAAGAGGTCATATTCCTCTGGTAATTTATCATTTTTTTTAATTATCCAGTCGGCTGTACTGGGCATCACTTGCATGAGGCCTATGGCTCCCTTGCTGGAAATAGCATCCTTTTCAAAGTTGCTCTCAATTTTAATTATAGCAAATATGAGTTTCTTGTCAACTTTAAATTTATCAGAGGCATCTTGCACCTCATTTTGATACTTTAAAGGACAGAGATAGTACAAGGAGCCCACTAGAAGCAAAGGCAAAATTAGTATTAAATATTTAAATTTCATTAGATCATTCTCCAAAATCAAAGTCTATTTGCCTCATCGCTTCATATAATATTATCGCTGCAGAATTTGATAAATTCAAAGACCGGGCCATCTTAATCATGGGGATCTTTATACAAGTATCAGAGTTTTCTTCTAATACGTCTTCAGGTATCCCCCTTGATTCAGGTCCAAAAACTATAAAATCATTTTTACCGTATTTTATATCACTGTATTTCCTATCTGTTTTTGTGGTAGCAAAATAAAACTTAGACCCCTGATATTTTTCCATGAGTTCCTCTAAAGAATCATGTATGTGTAAGTCTACCAAATGCCAATAATCCAACCCTGCCCTTTTCACACTCTTTTCATCCAATGAAAAATTAAACGGCCTTATTATATGCAGAGATGTGTTAGTGAGCACACAGGTTCTGCCAATATTTCCAGTGTTATAAGGTATTTCAGGATTAAGTAAAACTATGTTCATCTATTTACTCCTTTTTTTCTACTTTTATTTAGGAATCTTTATTCTGACCTTGGTCCACCTTTCAAGTTCAGATTCAACTTCAATCTGCCAGTTGTGTTTTTCAATTATCCCCTTCGCTATTGTAAGACCAAGTCCTGTCCCATGAAGTTTAGAGGTCACCAGTGGTTCGAATATGCGTGTTATCTCATCATGTGGTATCCCTATTCCATTATCTGATATATTAAGTTCATAATACTTCCCTCTGTCTATAAAATCAAAACTGATATACTTCTTCGACTTCATGTAATCGTAATTTTCAATTGAGTTCTTGACTATGTGGTGCAGTGCTTTTTGTACCTTTTCTCCGGCCATGTAAATCTTTAATTCTGAAGGTACATTAATGTAGATGTCTATACCGCTCATATCCATACTTTCTTTAAACTCAACCAGGATACTGTCGATTACACTCACTATAAGCGTCTCTTTGAATACATAGCTCGATTCATTTTGATCGACGTAATCCGTAACCTCCGATACCATGTCTATAACTCTGTCAGCTTCTTTTATCACGCCGTCCATATATCTGACCAGCTTTTTATCATCTGCCAGCTTACCTCTAGCAATACTAGCAAAACCCTTTATGGTTGACAAAGGAGTTCTTAGCTCATGGACTATAGATTTAGAAAAATAGCTAACCGTCTTCACCTTTTCGTACTCTAATTCTTTTTTCTCCAAAAACTTATTCTGCAGGTATATGGAAAGGTTGGATCTAAACATATCCAGCATCTCTCTGGCTTCTTCATCTAGAACAGACTCCCCAATTTGCTCTAAAAGAAGTATTCCATATTTGTTTTCCTCATAAGAAATCGGGATTATAGTTGTATTTTTAAACCTGTTGAAATAATCTTCAGTAGAGTAATAGGAAAAAGTCTTTACCGAGTAGTATTTCTTGCCATCCATAATCGCGCTTTTTGCTATAGGATTTTCTGACAGTTTAATCTTTATCATATCCGCTGCAAGCTCAAACTGCTCTATCTCTTTTTCCGTTAAATTTTTAAAATCTATGTAAGAATTTTTGCACTCCAAAACCTCACTGGATTCATCGTATTCTAGGAAGTAACACTCCTTGAAATCCAAATCCAGTTTGTTTACAAGTATCAGAAGTATGTAGTATATCGCCTTTTCCTTCTCATTTTCATTATACATTACAGACGTCATTTTCTCTATGGATTTTAACTTGTTAAACATATTTTGTATCTTTTCTCTTTTCTCCCTAAGCCCCTCATAGAGGTTTGCATTTTTTATAGCTATACTAGCCTGGTATAGGAATGAATCTATCTTACCTTTATCCATAGTATCAAAAAAGCCCTCAGTGGCACTCTTCAGTATCAAAAGATACTCATACTTTTCAGAGGCGAGTATGGGTAGCATCAATGCAGAATTTATATCGTCTGTAAAGTATCTGCTGCACCTGAACTTATTAAGTGTGATCGCTTTCTTCCTAGCCATGACACCGTTTAGAAGTTCTTTTTCTTGGAGTATGGCGTCACTTTTCTGGTTATAACCGTCCTGGAAGATTATCTTGTAGCCATTACCACTTTTTATAATTACCTGTGCTTTATCATACTCAAACAGGTACTTTATTTTTGAAAAAAGTATTTTTATTACTTTATCAGTGCTTAAAGTAGAGGTCAATTCTGTATGTAACTCCCTTAAATTTTCCGCCAGTATACGTTCTTCTTTTTCCTTAATATACCTCTTGTTGGCTTCCACTACTTCATTTACAGATTCTTTTAATTTCAATAAGGAGTTGATCCTTACTGTGAGTTCAATTTTTTGAACCGGCTTTGTCAGATACTCATTTATGCCGCTTTCAAAACCTTTTACAAGGCTCTCCTTGTTGGTTTTTGTTGTAAGCATTATTATAGGCAGGTCAAAAATGGAGTACTTTTCCCTTACTTTTTTTGCAATATCATAGCCGGTTGTCTTTTTGAGCATGATATCTAGTATCATGAGGTCAACCTTGCGCTTGCTTAAGATGTCATCAGTCTCTTCTGCGGTTTTAGCCACTATTACATTGCAGTCTAAATTAGAAAGATGGTTAAGGGCTACTTGTAAAGTTATAAAGTCGTCATCTACTATCAGTATATTATGTTTTTTATTCCCGTTATCATATTTAACGAGGTCTTTTTCCAGGTTCCAATCAAACTCTTCGTCCAAGTTTTGTTCTTCTGCCATTTCAAGCATAAATCCAAATTGGCTTCCCTTTCCAAGCTCAGACTCCACCCAGATCTTACCTCCATGCATTTCTACAAGTTTTTTAGCTATAGCTAGCCCTAGCCCGGTGCCACCTAGTTCACTCTCCTTGGATATGCCCACCTGCTCAAATGATTTGAATATTCTTTCAAAATCCTTGGTAGGGATTCCAACCCCGGTGTCTTCTACGCTTATTTCAACCATATCCCCCTTTATCTTGCCGCTTATTAATATGCTGCCGCTCTTTGTAAATTTTATAGCGTTCTCTACAAGGTTACTGAGTATATGGAAGAGTTCTTTTCTGTCGGCCTTGACAAGCGGGAACTGTTCCGGAACGTTGTTTACTAGTACGACATCTTTTGCCTTCAAAAAGTGACTCACGCTGAGAACTACCTCGTCTACCACCTTGCTTGCATTTACCGGTTCAATCTTAAGTGGATCGTTTTCCTTCCTTAGGTTTGAAAAGTCTATCATCTTGTCGATTATAGCCAGCAGAGTTTTCCCGCTTTTTATTATTATTTTTAGATTTCTTTTCTGTAGTTTATTTAACCTTCCAAAACTCTCTTCTTCTAAAGACTCCGATATCTCTATTATACCGTTAAGCGGTGACATCAATTCGGCTGTATTTCTAGTCAGGAACTCGTTCTTCATGTTTTCTATAAGCTTTAGGTTTGCTGTCATCTCATTTATTTTGTTTCCCAAAACTCCGAATTCATCTTGACTCTCCACCTCTACCATTTTATCGAGGTTTCCATTTAATATATCCTCTACAGTTTCACCTATACTTTTTAAAGGTTTAGACATATAAGATGCCAACACCGTTATCGCTAAAAATCCAAAAAAGAACACCATCAGAGAGGCTACCACCAAACTGAATCCCATGTTCACAAAAAAGTTTCTTTCAGATACGTCTATTTTATCCAAAAGTTTTTCAAAAAAGTACTCATTGTTTGTAACTGCTATCATGCCTATTTTTTCACCAATATAGTTTCTTATTGGAAAGTATACGACCTCATACTTTTCCTCATCTATATTCAACTTCTCATAGTACAGACTGCTTCCAGACAGGATTTTCTCATATACATTTTGCTTGTTCATATCCTTACTTGAGAATTTATCCACTGTAGAGTAGATCAAATTCCCTTCGCCGTAAATGGACAGTCCTCTTTGGGTGATTTTAGATATTCTATCGATAAACTCCTCTCCAAATTCACAAAGAGCATAGAATAGATATTTTTTCCCATTTCCAAGCTCTATAGGTTTAAAAATTTCATAGTAAATTTTACCATTGTAACCTACGAGGCGATTCACTACCCCATTTAAACTGTATACTTTTTTCAACTCATCCTTTATTCCAGGTCTAAAAATACTATCGGATTTCTGGCTACTTATGTAATCCAAAGTTACAAACTTCGCATTCCTTTTGGCAAAATAGTAAATATCATCCTTTACATCTTTAAACCCACGGAACTCCGAAACATCACTTACATCAAAGCTTCCCCTCTGTAGTTCTCCCATAAATTCACGGTTTGAAAAGATTAAACCTAGCTGATCCTCTAAAATCTCATAGAAAAAAGAAAAGGAATCCGCTGTGAGCCTGTCATATTTTAACAGGTCGTAGCTCTTGTTTATACTCAACTCATTTTTAGACTTTTTTATAAAGGTGCTCATCTCACTTTTCAAGTAGTTGAAAAGTAAGATATTATTCGCTATGAGAAGAACTACTAATAAGATTAAAAATATAAACATCAGCTTTATTTTTATACTTAAATCCCTCAATCTCACAGCACTCACCGTTCCTTACTTAATATTCAAAAGTTTTCTGAACTCTTTAGCACTTATCTTGCCTTTACCTATCGAATTAACCTCTTTTATATCAAGACTTTTATCTTTCACGCCTCCGCCTAAAAGTGTATTTATATGGGTTACTGCTATAGCCAGTGCATCTGCAGCATCGTCAGGCTTAGGGATACTCTCCATATTCAAAACATTCTTTACCATAGTTTGAACCTGGCTTTTTGTAGCCCTTCCATAACCAGTTATCCCCATCTTCACTTGTAGTGGAGTATAGTCTCCTATCTTTACCCCCAGCTTTTCTCCGCAAAGAACGATTACTCCCCTTGCCTGTCCTACAGAGATAACCGTCTTATTGTTTTTAAAATAGTAGAGCTCTTCCACCGCCATGTGGTCCGGCTTATACTTTTCCAAAAGTACATAGAGGTCGTCATATATTTTTTTAAGCCTTTTCGAGAGTTTTAGGCCAGTTTCTGTATATATGCACCCGTAGTCTACAACGGTATACCTACCACTTTTGTAGTCTAACACCCCATAGCCGACAATCGCCGTTCCTGGGTCTATTCCAATAACTCTCATACAGCTCTTCTCCTTTGTTTATGTACGTTAAAGTGTACCATAATTCCATAAAAAATTCCATGGAAATTTTGCACTTCCACCTCTAAACGAACCCTTAAGTAAATATTTTAGCTTCACAATATACAATTTACAGCTTAATTTATACTGCTACCGAAATCCAGAAAAAACTTCAGCTAATAGCAGTTTTACAAAAACTTTATTCCCGCTATTCTTTAAGAAGACACAGGAAACCTGCCTTCCATCTAAAAAAGGTAGCTAATCCCTATTATAATATTTATTTTTTAAAAAACCAAAAGAGGATTTTCACAGCTTTTAGATATAATATAAAAAACCATGAAACGGGGGTGCAACTGGGTTTTAACTCAGAATAGCCATGATAAAATACCTAAGCGAAATAAGCCACTACCCTCTTTTAAATAGAGAGGAGGAGTACAGAATATCAAAATTAATCTCCGCAGGGGATACTAACGCCAAAGAAAAACTGATCGTTTCTAATCTAAGACTTGTTGTGAGCATAGCGAAAAAATATGGCCACTTCGGACTGCCTCTGCAAGATATAGTTCAAGAGGGCACAATAGGACTCATTCGCTCTGCGGAAAAATTTGATCCAAATATGGGGAAGCGCTTTTCAACCTATGCCACTTGGTGGATAAAGCAATCCATAATGAGGTTTATAGTAAATACTAAGGGGGTTGTCCGCTATCCTGCCTACGTACACGATAACCTATCAAAAATTAAAAAATTCATACAAAATTACAAAGCCTCATACAACTCTGCTCCCACAATAGATATTATATCAGAGAGCTTAAATTTAAAAGTAAAAGAAGTGGAAAAATGCATCCGGATTTTTGAATATTCTTTTGTTTCCCTAGAGGATACGAGCGTAGACAACTTCGACCTCCACTCAATAATACCGGATGAAAATTTCTTCGAAGAGGAGATCTTATGGAAATATGAAGTGAGGGAACTTATACGACAGGTTCATAAACTGTCTTTGAGAGAAAAATCAGTACTTGTAGGTAGATTTGGACTATTTGGAGATAGAGTTAAAACTCTTGAAGAGCTGGGAAATGAACTGAACCTTACTAGAGAAAGAGTGAGGCAGATACAGATCAACTCAATAAAAAAATTAAAAAAAATGATGGACGGAAACTAAAAAAAAGAAGCCAAAGGCTTCTTTTAATTTTTATCATTTTTCAACAAATATTTTATGGCCTCCATAGAAGCTATTGTCCCGTCTGCAACAGCAGTAGTTACTTGCCTGACCGACTTAGACCGCACATCACCAGCAGCGTAAACTCCGTCTATTCCGGTTTCCATCTTATCATTCGTTACTATATATCCATGTTCATCCAATTTTGCAAATGTTGAAAATAACTCCTGACTGTTTTTCGTCCCCAAATAAAGGAAAACATAGTCCACATCGTATAGCTTTTCGCCTAGTCTTTCTTCTACAAGTATTTTTTCGACGTATCTGCTTCCGTCTATCTTTTTCAAAACCGCACCTGTTATAACTTCTATTTTATCGTTTTCAGTCAAAGACGCATGAAGCACCCTATCACACTGAAATTCATTCTCTTCCGTAAAAATAAAAACATTTTTTGCATACCTGGTCAAAAACAACGCTTCCCTAGCAACTTCTTCCCCTTGACCAAAAAGGCTCACCGAAAGCCCTTTTGTAAAGGCTCCGTCACACGTAGCACAATATGAAACCCCTTTGCCTAAAAACTCTACCTCTCCAACAATTTTGTCTAAAGAGTTTTTATTCCAACCACTAGCTATTATAACAGACTTAGTCCTATAATTTTTATTTGTAGTTTTTACCAATTTAGGGCTATCAAAAATATCCAGTTCCAAAAATATGCCTTCCTCTATCTCCACTCCGTATTTCTGTGCCTGTTTTCTTTTCAAGTCATAGAGTTCTTTCCCTGTTATTCCCTCTGGAAATCCCGGGTAATTGTCTATTTTATGGGCAGACAAAAGACTCCCCCTACCTGGAATCTCAATAACCAAAACTTTTAAGTTTGCTCTTCCTGCATATATAGCTGCGGTAAGACCCGCTGGTCCTCCACCAACAATAACCATATCATAAACTTTTTCCATAAGAATCATCTCTCTCTAAATTAATCTTCTAAATCCAAGCTTCTCAAGACTCTTATAACCGCCTCATCCGCTATGCTGTAGCAGACTTTTTTCCCAAATTTATCACAAGTTATAAACCCAGAATTCCTCAAGTGAGCCAAGTGCTGGCTGACACTCGATTGAGATATGTTCAGCATCTCTTCTATCTGCCCGACACAGATATTCTCTCCACCCTTTTTAACTAGGACGTCTAATATACCTAATCTTATTGGGTTAGACATCATTTTCAACAATAATATCGCTCTTTCCATTTTCATCAGTATCTGCTCCTTGCCATATATTAATATTTTCACATTACCACATATTATAACCTCATTATTATTACATATTATAAATTCATCATTACTACATATTATACTATAAACAGGTAATTCATGTCAAACGTTAGCGTAAACATTATTCCCCGAAGAGATTTTTTCTCTCAACTCCAAGTTTAGTCATCCCGTTATGACCAGGATATACAATAGTTTCTGCAGGATAATTTTTACATATTTTATTAAGGCTTCTCACTATATCCTCATAGCTTCCCGTCGGAAGATCAACTCTTCCGTAACCCATATTGAAAAGGGTATCTCCGCTTATCATTACTTTATTTGCCTCGTTATAGAAACATTTGCTTCCCTTTGTGTGCCCTGGGGTATCTATCACAAAAAATCCTGAAACTGTATCCCCCTCTTTCAGGGTAATTATTTTTTTATCTTTACCTAGCTTGAATTCACTCCCCATAATTTGTGATGAAAGACTTAGGTTGGAATTATATAAGAACTCTTTGTCTTCGTACCCTATGTACAAATCAATGTCCATTTTGTACTCTAAAAGTTTCATTAACCCGCCTATGTGATCATAGTGTCCATGAGTGAATACGACTCTTTTTAAGACTATCTCATTCTCTTCCAAAAAATCTATTAAGGGCTTTAGGTTTTCTCCGCCTATATCAAAAAGGGTTGCATCTTGCTTATTTTCCCACACCAAATATGCATTTGTGGACATGCCGCCTAAAACAAAATTTTTTATTTCCAAGTCTATACCCCCTATTATTTAAAATCATCCCAATATTTTAATAAAAATAAAGGGACTTGTCAAGCAAGTCCCCCAAAATTAATATTTTAAACATTGAATAGGAATTCCATAAGGTCCCCATCTTTTACTATATACTCTTTTCCCTCTAGTCTTAAGACACCGCTCTCTTGTGCACCCTTCCAACCTTTATTTTTTATAAAGTCATCGTAAGAGACTACCTTAGCTCTTATAAAACCTTTTTCAAAGTCGGTGTGTATCTCTCCTGCAGCCTTTGGTGCAGTATCACCTATTTTTATAGTCCATGCCCTTACCTCTTTTACTCCGGCAGTAAAGTAAGTTTGCAGTCCTAAAAGCTTATAGCCTGCCCTTATAAGCCTGCTCAGTCCAGGTTCGTCTACACCGAGCTCATTCAAAAACATCTGCTTGTCCTCTTCCTCCATCTCAGCAAGTTCAGCCTCCACTTTAGCCGAAACTACCACAACTTGAGATCCGTGCTCAGCTGCATACTCCCTAACTTTTTCAACGTACTCGTTACCTGTAGATAGCTCCTCTTCACTCACATTTGCAGCATACATCATAGGTTTTACAGTTAAAAATTGATATACCTTGATAAGCTCTTTTTCTTCATCTGTAAAATTCATAGTTTTAAGTAACCCGGAATTCTCTAGATGTTCCTTACACTTTTCCAGTACAGGCAGAGCCGCAATAGCTTCCTTATTTTTACCCCTAACTAACTTCGCCTGCTTTTGTATCGCCCTTTCCACAGTCTCAAGATCAGAAAGTATAAGCTCAGCATTTATTACTTCTATGTCCCTTATCGGGTCTACACTACCATCCACGTGCACCACATTAGTGTCTTCAAAACACCTTACAACCTGGCATATAGCAGCGGTATTTCTTATATTAGACAAAAACTTATTTCCAAGCCCCTCACCCTTTGAGGCACCTTTAACAAGTCCAGCTATATCAACAAACTCAACTGTAGCATGCATAACTCTTTGAGGGTTTATAATCTTAGACAACTCCTCTAGTCTTGAGTCTGGAACTGTAACCATCCCTACGTTTGGCTCTATCGTACAAAACGGATAGTTTGCAGCCTCAGCAGCACCCGCTTTTGTAATCGCATTAAAAAGGGTAGACTTCCCGACGTTAGGAAGCCCAACTATACCTATTCCTATCATCTAATACTTCCTCCTAAAATTTTATTTACCAAGTAATTCTAACATAATTACAATATTTTGTAAACACGCTGTTTTCCTCTAAACTTCAGCGTAAAAAAAGGTTTTCTAACTTGTTATGGTATACCGTAATTATACTACAGTATAACTTTTTAAAGTTTAAGTTTCTCCTAGCATTACTATTAATAAACTTGAATTTGTATTGGAGCTGATAAGCATGATGGATTTGAAAATCTTAAAAGGTAACATCATTTATACAAAGAACTCAAAAGGTTTCAACACAATTGAAAACGGTTATATTGTTATAAAAAATGGTATCGTACAGAGGTGCTCTAATGTCCTTCCAGATAAATATGATAGAAGTGCAGTTACCGATTACAGAAATATGCTTATAATACCTGGCTTAAACGATCTGCACTGTCATGCATCGCAATTCAACCATACCGGCATCGGTATGGACAAAGAACTGGTCCCCTGGCTTTTCTCATACACATTCCCCGAGGAAAAAAAGTTTGAGGATTTGGCATACGCTGAGAATACATATAAAAATTTCATAAACGAACTTTGGAAAAACGGATCCACTAGATCGGCTGTATGGGCCACACTACACAGGAAATCCACAGATCTTTTATTGGAACTTTTTATCAAAAGCGGATTGGGCGCCTTTGTAGGCAAGGTTAATATGGACACCAATAGCCCAGAGTTTTTATCAGAAGACACCGACACATCGCTCAACGATACAGAGTATCTCTTAAAAAAATATCTAAATAAATCTTCTTTAGTAAAACCCATAATAACTCCTAGGTTTATACCTACCTCTTCAGAAAATCTGCTTAAAGGAGTATCTGAGTTGTCGAAAAAATATAATATTCCAGTACAGTCCCACTTATCCGAAAACCTAGACGAGATCAACTGGGTGAAAAAACTCTATCCGGAATTATCTAGCTACGGCGCAGTATACGACCAGTTCGGTCTTTTCGGACAGAGACCTACACTTATGGCCCACTGCGTTCATTCCAGTACAAAAGAGAGAAACCTCATGAAAAATAGGGGCGTCTTTGCTGTACACTGCCCTAGCTCTAATCTAAATCTTGGCAGCGGCATAATGCCTATAAGAAAATTTTTAAACGATGGAATCCCTGTTGCCCTGGGCACCGACATAGGTGCTGGCAATAGCTGTTCTATGCTCGATATTATGGTTTCTGCCATACAACTGTCCAAAATAATATGGATGGAATCCAAAAAAAAATTGAATTTTCTTAGCACGGCAGAAGCTTTTTATTTAGCTACAAAGGGGGGCGGAAGTTTTTTTGGAAATGTGGGTAGCTTTGAAAAGGGATATGAATTTGATGCACTGGTTATAGACGACTCATGCTTTGGAATAGCGGGTCTCTCACTGGAAGAAAGGATCCAAAAATTCATCTATAGGGGAGACGACCGTAATATTCTTCATCGATATGTTTGCGGTAATTTGGTAGAAGAACCGTTTCCGAAAAATAAAATCATTTGAACCATTGCAATAAAAAAGGATGCGACTGCATCCTTTTTTTATTGCATATCCTCTACAGGTTCAAATCTTACTTCAACCCTTCTGTTTGCCCTTCTTCCCTCTATGGTCGAATTATCGGCTATAGGCATTGTTTCACCTTTGGCCTCTGTGACTATCTCGATATCTTCACCTGCTAGGTAATTATCGAATTCAGCCTTAGCAGCATCGGCACGTTTTTGAGAAAGTTTCATGTTGTATGCTTCTGATCCTGTGCTGTCAGTATGTCCTTCTATTATAAGTTTTCCGCTTCTTCCTTTTAAAGCGTCAGAAGTTCCCATTGCCTGCACTTTTGCATCAGGATGAAGGTCGTACTTATCAACTTCAAAACCAGGTTCTAATGGGAATCCCATTAGTAACGCTTCAGGTATAGGTGCCACAATAAGTTCTTCTATTACCTCTTCAACCACGACCTCTTTAGGAACCACAATCTCTTCAACAACAGGTTCAGGTTCCTCAACGATCATTGGTTCTTCTACGATATATTCAGGTTCCTCTTCGACAGCCCCCAATTTTACTCCAAATTTCAATGAGACAACGCTGTACCATCCGTCAACATTGTCTGTGGCTGTTTCATACTCATAGTCAGACCCCTCATACATCAATTCTACATTTATCCTTTTTGTCAACTCTTTCCCCAAACCTACACCTATATACAATCCATCATCTGTTTTTTCTATATCAACTCCTTCGTCACTGTTTAATGCCCATCCAGCCCTACCTACCAAGTAAAAATCATCTTCTAAGCCGTATCTACCCAATAAATATATAGGTACCGCAGAGTGTGCGCTGTAGTCAGTAGTATTTCCCTTTATTTGGCTTTTATATTCAGAACCTATACCAAATTTAAAGTCAGACCCTGTATCTATAAGGTACTCAGCACCTATGCTGTAGCCAGGATCTAAGTTGACAGCCTCACTGTCATACTGATTTTTTGTCAAATCCCTGAATAAATCAGCACCGAGTTTAATTTCAAAATCGTTAGCATAAGCCGCCGAACCTACTATCAATAAAGCAGCTATAAATAGTTTTCTCTTCATATATTAACCTCCTATACACTCTAAAAACACTAATATAGTGAAAAAACACTATAGTAATCTTGCTGCTATCTCCGCCAAAGGCGATCTTTCTCCCTTGATTAGGGTTATATGTCCTGCTATCTCCTCCCCTTTCATCCTTTCGGCAAGATATGTGAGTCCGTTACTGTTTGAGTCAAGATATGGATTGTCTATCTGATATGGGTCGCCTGTAAAAACTATTTTTGTGTTTTCTGCAGCTCTCGTAACTATTGTTTTAACCTCATGCGGGGTGAGGTTCTGGGCCTCATCAATTATCAAGAATCCTCCCGGTATGGATCTTCCCCTTATATAGGTAAGCGCCTCTATCTTAAGCAGCCCCATGGTCTCAAGACCGTATATTACTTTTTCCCCCGCTTTTTCCTCCTTGCTTTCAGTTATGAAATCAAAATTATCATATATCGGCTGCATCCAAGGTTTCAACTTATCTTTTTCACTTCCGGGCAAATAACCTATATCCTTCCCCATTGGTATTATAGGTCTTGCTACATAAAGTTTTTTATAGATTTTTCTCTCTACAACCTGCTCCAAACCGCTTGCGAGGGCGATGAGCGTCTTTCCGGTCCCTGCTTTTCCAACAAGGGTCACCAGTTTTATATCTGGATCCATAAGCATTTCAAAAGCAAAGCTCTGTTCAGTATTTTTAGCCCTTATACCCCATGCACTTATGTCGCCATACTTCAATCTCTCTATCCTTTTCCTTGACTTGTTGTACATACCGAAAGCTTCTTTAGCTTCTTGCTTAAAGTTAATAAACTCATTTGGAAGAGGTTCGCTTTCCATTAACTCTTCCGGTTTCATTTTGCCTGACTTTATATATCTATTATACGCCTCAATTGAGGTCTCAATCGTAATTTTTCCTTCATACAACTCTGAAATCTCTATTTTATTGGTTTCATAATCCTGCACATCGAGCCCAAGGGCATCAGCTTTTATCCTCATATTTATATCTTTTGATATAAGGACTACCCTCTCTTCTGGAAATTCATCCCTTATCGTCAAGGCAACTGCTAATATCCTGTTGTCTACAACGTCACTCCTCAAAAGGTTTGGAAGTTTTTTAAGATCACCTTTTATTTCTACTTTTAGAAATCCACCGTTTTCTAACTCAACTCCGCTGGATAAGCAGGATTTTTCCCTGAGCTTATCTATATTTCTAGACACAACCCTAGCAGAACTTCCTACATCACCCTGGTTCCTCTTTAATTTGTCCACCTCTTCTATGACGTGTATCGGAAGTATGACTTCGTTGTCCTCAAAATTAAAAATCGAATTTGGATCGTGGATAAGTACGTTGGTATCTAATATGTATTTTTTCCTCATCTACCTCACCCCTTTGCTTGTTACTAATAATATACTTTCTTATATTTTATAATCCTTTCAAAATAACAAAGATTTTGTAAAATAAAAAAGAGCCTAAAATTAAAATTTTGGCTCTTTTTTACAAAATTCATATTAATATATAAAAGAATTACCCTGAATTTACTTGACATATAAAATTTTCAGGGGGCGTATATACGCCCCCTGAAACATCATTTATTTAGTAGTTCTTTGAGACCTTTTTCTCATACCTTCTTGCAATATTTTCTTTCTCATTCTTATGCTCGCAGGAGTTACCTCTACAAGCTCATCATCAGCTATATACTCCAGTGCTTGCTCCAAAGTGAACTCTCTTGGAGGAGCTAGTTTGACAGACGCATCAGACCCAGAAGCCCTCATATTTGTAAGCTGTTTCCCTCTAGTTACGTTTACCGTAAGGTCGTTCTCCCTAGAGTGCTCACCGACTATCATACCCTCATACACTTCTAGTCCAGGTGCAGCGAAAAGTACTCCCCTATCTTGAAGGTTTCCTAGTGAATACGCAGTTGCTGTCCCAGAATCAATTGAAATTAGAACTCCTCTTGTTCTTGTAGGAACTTCTCCTCTATAAGCTTCATAATCATAGAACGAGTGGTTTAGTATACCCGTTCCTCTTGTCTCTGTCATAAACTCGTTTCTAAATCCTATCAGACCTCTAGCAGGTACCTTAAATTCAACTCTTGTATATCCGTCGGTACCCTGTATCATGTTTATCATTTCGCCTTTTCTAAGACCGAGCTTTTCTATAACTACCCCAACGTACTCATCTGCTACGTCTATTATGGCAAGTTCTATCGGCTCACATTTAACGCCGTCTATATCTTTTAATATAACCTGTGGTTTTGCAACCTGAAGCTCAAATCCTTCTCTTCTCATGTTCTCAATAAGTATAGAAAGCTGAAGCTCTCCTCTACCTTTTACAGTAAAAGCATCTGCAGATTCTGTCTCTTCCACCTTCATACTTACATTGTGCTCAAGCTCTTTTTGTAACCTATCCCAAATATTTCTAGATGTTACAAACTTACCATCCCTTCCAACAAAAGGAGAATCATTTACCATAAATCTCATCGCTAGAGTCGGCTCATCTATATCTATAATAGGAAGCGCCATAGGGTTTTGCCTATCTGCAACTGTTTCACCGATATCAATCTTTTCAAGTCCGGCTATTGTTACTATATCTCCACAAACGGCTCTTTCCATCTCCACTCTTTTTAAACCCTCATACCCGAATATTCTCGTAACCTTATAGTTTAAAAGTCCTCCGTCTCTTTTTATTAGGGTTACTTCTTGGTTCTTGTTTAATATCCCGTTATGTATTCTTCCTGTACCAAGTTTTCCAAGATAATTGTCTGGAGCTATGTTCGTAACAAGCATCTGAACAGGCGCATCTACGTCACCCTCAGGATCTTCTACATGCTCTAGTATAGTTTCGAAGAGTGGCTGCATATTTTCGTCAGCATCGTCTAAACTGTTCTTTGCAAACCCATTTTTAGCCGAAGCATAGATCACAGGAAATTCAAGTTGCATATCATTTGCCCCTAATTCAACAAAAAGGTCGAATACTGAGTCCACTACCTCTTCTGGAGTAGAATTTGGCCTATCAATTTTATTAACCACAACAATTGGTCTCAAGCCGTGCTCTAGAGCCTGCTTCAATACGTATTTAGTCTGAGGCATTACTCCCTCAAAAGCATCTACTAGAAGTAGAACCGAGTCCACCATTTTCAGTATCCTCTGAACCTCACCACCAAAATCCGCATGTCCAGGTGTATCCACGATATTTATTTTATAATCTTTGTATCTAATGGCTGCATTTTTAGAGAATATTGTGATTCCTCTTTCTTTCTCTAAATCGTTACTGTCCATTACCCTCTCGCTTATGGCTTCGTGATCACTGAATACCCCTGATTGCCTAAGCATAGCATCTACTAAAGTTGTCTTCCCATGATCTACATGGGCTATTATTGCTATATTCTTGATTTTTTGCATGTTTTTCCCCTTTATAATAAATTTTTTTATTCAACTAATTTTAGATTATTTAAATCGTTTTACCAAAACTAGGATTCGCATGAAAATACCTAAAAGTACTTCCAACCTTTTAAACGGTTTTGTTTTAATTCCGCCAATCCCAAAAACACTCCATCACTATAAACTCTGCGTTTACCATCCTCACCATTTATTACCACTGTATTGCCATTTTTAAAAAGCTTTATCTGCCTATCATCATCCAAATCCATTCTCTGGTAACAGAAACTCTCCTCAACACTTTTTAAAAAGCTCATGTTTCCTTGCTCACAACTTGCCTTAATCTCTTCTAAAGTATGGGACTGTTCCTCCTCATATTCACCTACCCTAACCCTCCTAAGCGATGTCATAGTGGCGAAAGTACCGAGTTCCCTTCCTAAATCGTCCACAAGCGACCTTATATAAGTCCCTTTGGAAACCCTGCAAAAAAGCGTCAGCACACTACCCTCTATTTTCTCTAGGACGAGCTTTTCAATATAGATGCTCCTTGCCTCTCTATCTACCTCTATCCCCTGCCTAGCCAACTCATATAGCTTCTTCCCATCTACTTTAAGCGCCGAATACATAGGAGGTACCTGCATTATTTTTCCCTTGAACTTTTCTAGTTTTTCTAGTATCCTGTTCCTATCCACTTGAAAGCAATCCAGTTTTTCCAAGATTTCACCCTCTATATCGTAGGTGTCCGTCCTGTAGCCGAGCTCTAATTGCACCCTGTACTCCTTAACCCCAGCTTCTATCTCAGATGCAAGCTTGGTGGCCTTGCCTACACAGATAACCAAAACCCCAGTTGCAAGTGGGTCTAGGGTCCCTGTATGACCTATTTTTCTGGTTTTAAGTATCTTCCTGAGTTCCCTTATAACGTCAAAAGAACTTATCCCCTTTGGTTTATCTATATTTATAATACCTTCCAAAATTGTTCCCCTCTCAATTTCAAACTGCATAATAGTATACCATATTTCTTCAAATCTTTAAAAGAGGATTTTTAGTATAAATTTGAATTTATAAATGGAGGTGGATTTACAATGGCTCAAAACATCAATTTTTCTTACTTTATCCTAGTTCTAATGTTTTCCGGCGGGGTATACAGTTTTTATATTTTTATGAAGTGGCTCAAACACTATCTGCTAATAAAAGATATTCCCACTTCAAAAATAAGGTCCGCTGCCATGGGAATAGTTGAGTTAAAGGGTACTGCTGTACCGAAGCAGCTTATATTCTCACCTTTTTCCAGAAAAGCCTGCGTTTACTACAAGTACAGGGTAGAGGAGTACAGAAAGAGACATTCCAAGGACGGAGTGAAGTACAGCTGGGATCAAATAGCATCCGGCGAAAAGAGAATTAGCTTCCATCTGGAAGATGATACAGGAAGGGCGCTTGTTATGCCGGATAAAGCTGAAATAATGATTCCTGTAAAATCAAAGATGTATCAGAGCCACGCCATGGCTCTGGGAACGGACAGAAAATTTTTCAAACGTCTAGAGGAAAATTTTTCATCCAAAGATTTGGATTTAGCGAGTTTAGGAATTAAAAGCCGGAATCCCGGCATGAATATGGTAGGGGACAGAAGATTTTTTGAGTATTACATAGAACCAAGTGAAGCCCTCTATGTATTGGGTTCAGCTTTTTCTTCTATAAAAGATGGGGTAGATCTGGTTATAAGCGGCGGAAAAGATGAGAAAACCTTCCTTATTTCAAATAAAAGCGAAAAATCTCTTCTAAAATTGACAAAATTTAAGATATTTTTTTCTTTATTTTTATCCGCATCACTTATTGCTGCTTCCGTAGCCCTTTTTCTTAAACTACAAAACATAATCTAAAGGAGGTACTTATGGGTCTCATATTTATTTCAGCCACTATTATTATAATTTTGGCGGTAGCAGTTTATTTCATCTCGATTTACAATAGCCTAATCAGGCTAAAACACAATATCGACAAAGCTTACAGCAACATCGACGTCCTGCTTAAGCAAAGGCATGACGAACTAAAAAAACTTGTCGACGTTGTCAAAGGATACATGAATTTTGAAGAGAAGCTCCTCACAAAAATAACAGAAGCTAGAAGCTATTTTTATAAGGCTAAAACCCCTGAGGAAAAAGCCAATGCAGATAGCCTGATGGAAGGAGCATTTAAATCTATTTTTGCAGTTTCTGAAAATTACCCAGAATTAAAAGCTAATCAAAACTTCATATTTCTGCAAGAGAGGGTATCACAACTCGAAAATAGTATAGCAGATAGGCGGGAGTTCTACAACGATTCTGTGAATATATTCAACATAAGAATCGAGCAGATTCCTTATGTATTAATAGCCGGGCCCCTAAACTATAAGAAAAGAGATTTTTTCAAGGTGATGACCGAAGAGAAATCTGATATAGAAATAAAATTTTAAAACCGCTCAAAAGCGGTTTTTATTTTTGTTCTACTATAATCATATTTTAAAAAACATATTTCTATTTTTTTGTCAGATAAATATTTATTACGAATTACAATTGACAAAATTGTGTTATATTTATATAATATATGATGCGATGCGTATAATATATATAGGGACATTTTTGGTTGTAAGTTAAATCTAACAAATAAGAGGAGGATTAAAGTATGGGAGTAGTAGACAGCAGAACAGTTTCTCTAAGACGTGCTGATGAACTAAAATCCAGAATCGATGACTATTTAAATATAAGAGACAGTATTGATAGAGGGATGTCTGAAAAAATTCAAAAACAATATAAAAAATCAAAAAATGTATTACTAAAATATTTTAAAGCCACAGAGGATGACTGGGACAACTATAAATGGCAGCTTTCAAACAGAATATCTGATGCAGACACACTCAGCTTGATACTAAATCTGAGCGGTGAAGAAAAAAAACAGATTGATGAAGTAGGAAAAATATACAGGTGGGCTATCTCGCCTTACTATGCCTGCCTTATAGATCCAGATAACAAATATGATCCCATAAGGCTTTTGTCCGTACCGACTTACGCTGAAATAGCTGCAAAAACCGGCGAAGCAGATCCTATGGGGGAAAAGCTTACCAATCCTGCAGGCAGCATAACTAGGAGATATCCAGACAGGCTTATCATAAACACTACAAACGAGTGTGCAATGTACTGCAGGCACTGTCAAAGGAGAAGAAACATAGGGGAAAACGATTGCTATAGGAGTGACACAGACATCCTTGAATCCATAGAGTACGTAAAAAACAACCCTGAAGTAAGGGACATACTCCTGACAGGCGGAGACTCTTTGGCGCTGTCTGATCAAAGGTTAGAGTGGATATTAAAACAGCTACGAGAGATACCACATGTGGAGATAATAAGAATAGGTACTAGGACTCCTGTTACCTTGCCACAAAGGATCACGGATGAACTCGTGAATATGCTAAAAAAGTACCACCCAATATACCTGAACACCCACTTTAATCATCCAAAAGAAATTACTCCTGAAGCAAAGACAGCATGTGAAAAGCTTTCTAATGCTGGAATACCTTTAGGCAATCAAGCTGTACTCTTAAACGGAATAAACAACGATAAATATATAATGAGGCTTATGAATCAGGATCTGCTAAAAATAAGGGTTAGGCCGTACTATATATTCCATTCCAAGCATGTTCAGGGTACTACCCACTTCAACACATCAGTAGATGACGGTTTGGACATAATGGAATATTTAAGAGGTTACACTTCTGGCATGGCAGTACCTACTTATATAGTCAACGCGCCAAACGGTCTCGGTAAAACACCTCTGATGCCACAATATCTTGTTTCTAGGGGAAAAGATTTTGTGATGTTTAGGACATGGGAAGGCAATGTGATAAAATACAAGAACCAACCTTCAAAAAATATAGAAGACTTGATATAATAAAAATCCCACCAGGTTTAAACCTGGTGGGATTTTAAATTCTTATGTTTCTATTGAGAATTGCTAGATTTTATTTTTATATTCACACTGGCATCCTCTTTATACCTTTTAATCGCAAGTTCTCTGGCATTTTTATACTGTTCGTCAGTTATATATTTTTTAAGTTCTATCTGACTTTTTAGTTTATTCTTTTTCATCTCAGATTCTATACTCCCTATTTCTTCAAGAAGTGAGGATATACCCTCCCAATTTTTTTCAGGATTATCTATCAAAAGTTTTTGAACCTCTAGCTCTTTTCTTTTTTTCTCCAAGCTCAATACCTTAGACTTCTTTATAGCTGACTCCACAATATCGTTAGCCATCTTTATACTATTTTCAGAAACCCCGATCTCTCTCAAATCATTTGAGGTTATCCCACTGACAACTGTCGCAAAAGTCGAGCTTGCAAGAATTAATGCCAGGATAACTACCATAAATCTCATCATCAATTTCCTCCTCATATACTCAATTCACTCAAAAGTTCTTCTTGACTCATATCAACCTGTTTTTCCATAAAAATTTCTTCTTCTAAAAGCTGTTCCAAATTGATTCTTTTGTTGCTTAAGTTAGCCGCTGAGTTGAATTGGCCCGGAATGTTTAACCCGCCTTGGCTATATTTGTCGTAAACCGGTAAGCTGAAGACCCCCACTACAAAAACACTCAAAAACATGGCTTTCAGTCTTTTGTTTTTTCTTTTTTCCTCTTCTAACATTTTTTTATAGAGGTTTAACCTGACTATTTCTTTAGAAGTCATAACCCTCTCCTCCCATCATTTTCATACCTTTATAATAAGATGATTTTACCGTAGACAATTTCATTTCCATCAACTTAGCTATTTCCCTGAATTTATAGCCGTATATGTCTTTCATAAGAATAATCCTTTTCTCCCTGTTCTCCAAGATCTTAAGTTTGTCCTCTAATATTATCTTAGTATTTAAGTTTACGTCATCCTCTACCTGAAAGATTTCCTCGTTCAACTCAAAATTAACTTTCTTCTTTCTATAAAAGTCATATACTTTGTTTATAGCTATTCTGTAAATCCAGGTATATATATTACTTTCCTTTCTAAATTTCTTCATATTTTTGTATACGCTGAAAAAAACCTCCTGCGAGATATCCTCTGCATCCTGTTTGTTTTTCACCATTCCAAGTATTTTATTAAAAATTCTATCAAAGTACTCCTCAAAAATAACCTCGAACTCCATCTCTTTTCCTTTCAAAGTTTATCAACTTTTAGACTAAAAAAAATAATAAATAGTTTAATAAATTTTTGTTAATTTTCTTCTATATATGAAAATCTAAACGCCTTCTCTTCACCAGGGGCCATGTCTATTTTAAATACAATACTCCTCTCGGATACCTTTTCGTACGGCTGTTCAGATTGAAGTTCAGTCCAGCTAGCCGGCAGGTTGTCGTATATAAGCTCTAGCTTTACCTTTTCGTCTCTATTGTTTTTCAAATTGTAAACTACCCCTTTTTTATATATCTTCTTAGATAACATCACGCTGCTATCTATTTTAGACTCTACTCTGACTTCAAAGCTTCTGGCTATACCTATATCCGCTTTCTCCGATTCATTTAGATAATCAAGATTTCCTTCACCAAGATAATCCACCCCATCATAAAAACTCACTCTGCCTCTTGCCAATACCCTTCCAAGAGTATTTTTAAACCTTATATTTATACTTGGGTTTTTGCTGAAGCTGTTGAATCTGTGCTCATAGTATTTTTCGTAATCGACTCTATCTTGTGTCAATTTTACATATTCCACGTTAGAGTCCATGAGTGTTACAACTTTATCAAATTCGTATACCATATAGTCGTTCCACTGGGAAAATTCACCGAGACTAGCTGCTTCCATTAAATAGGCCTTAGCCTGGCCTCTCAGATAAGATCCGTTCATATCGCCAGATATCAGCTTCAGATGTGTGTCCTTAAAGTTTTTTCCGGAATTATTCCTTAACTCTACCCATGTTTCCAGATTTTTATTTTCCAGGTCAAACTTGTAGTTGAACTGCCAGTAGATCCCGTTTGTAAGATAGCTTGTTTCCAATTCAGTTGCTTTGTCTATCTTTTCAGTTTTCACAATAAGGCTAGGGTAAAGAAGCGGCTCCGCCTCCAGTTTAGGCAAGAAAATCTCTTTTTTTGGGTCTACTAAAATTTCCCCAGAAGCTGTTTCTACTATAATTTTAGGTGCTACCGAAAGTAGTTTTACCTCTTCCCTTGCTGCAGTGTCATCTAGAAATATTTTTTTCCCTATGTAGTTTTCCAAAAGTTTATATGAGTCTAGTAGGTTGGAATTGTAGTTTACAGACTTTACGTCCACCCCTTTTAAGTTTAGGCTTCCTATATCGACATATTTAGGCAGCCCTTTTAGCATTAAATTTTCTGTTTCGCCTTCTATGTTTAAGTACCTTTTTTCCCTAACAAGGGTAATGTTGTTTGAATAAACTGAAAGCCAGGTATCCTCTATATCACCCTCAAAACTTTCGTAGGAGAACGCTGTCACACAAATAAAAAGATATGCCATAATGCCTATTTTCTTCACAAAATCTCCTCCTTATGAAAGATCTTCTTCTATCATCTTTTTTAACTCCTCAAGGATTTCTTCCTCTTTTACAGTTTTAACTACCTTCCCCTTTTTAAATAGCACCCCTACATTTTTCCCTCCAGCTACACCGTAATCAGCTTCTCTTGCCTCTCCTGGCCCGTTTACCACACAGCCCATGACGGCTATTTTAAGCCTCTGGTTAAGCGTAGAAAATTCCTCCTCTACTTTTTTAGCTAGGTTGATTAAGTCTATCTCGGTTCTTCCGCAGGTTGGGCATGAAACTATCTCAGCAGAATCACTTCTTATATCTAGGACTTTTAGTATCTCTTTTGCCACTCTTATCTCTTCTACAGGGTCTTCCGTAAGGGATACCCTTATCGTGTCACCTATATCATCTAAAAGCAGGCTGCCTATGCCTATAGCAGACTTTATGCTCCCCTGAAAAGCTGTGCCAGCTTCAGTCACACCAAGGTGCAGTGGGTAATCCACTTTTTTGCTGATTATTCTATACGCGTCCCTCATTATTTTTACATTGCTAGCTTTTAGAGAAACGACTATGTCGTTAAAATTAAATTTTTCTAAAAGTCTTATATGGTACATTGCGCTCTCAACTAAGGCTTCAGGACAGATCTCACCGTATTTTTCTAGTATGCTTTTTTCCAAAGATCCCCCGTTCACACCTATCCTTATGGGTACCCCGTATTCCTTGGCTTTATCCACTACCTCTTTTACTCTTTCATCAGAGCCTATATTCCCTGGGTTTATTCTTAATTTGTCCACACCATTTTCTATGGATTTGAGTGCTAATCTGTAATCAAAATGTATGTCGGCGACAACTGGGATATTTACTCTAGATTTTATCTGTTTTAAGGCCTCAGCAGCTTTTTCACTGTTTACTGTAACCCTAACCAGCTCGCATCCGGCATCTTGTAATTTTTTTATCTGGAAAACTGTCGCCTCTACATCCGCTGTATTGGTGTTTGTCATTGATTGTATCACCACGTCTTTGCTGCCACCTATATATATGTCCCCTACTTTTATCCTCTTTGTATTTAAAGACATCAATATCTCTCCCTATTTTAATTCTAATAGATATATTATATCGGATTTTTGCTATATATACAAGAAAAAGGAGCTAATCAGCTCCCTATCTTCTATAATTCATAGGATTCTGCGGAACCCCATTTTTTCTTATTTCAAAATGCAGGTGAGGCCCTGTAACTCTACCGGTTTTACCAGTTTTTCCTATCAAGTCACCTTTTTTTACATACTGACCCGGGGTAACATATATTTTATCTAAATGGCCCATTCGTGTTTCGTAGCCATTTTTATGCTTCAAAATTATTATTTTCCCATAGCCGCCAAGCCATCCTGCAGTGGTTACTTTACCGCTTTCTGGAGCATAAAGAGGCGCTCCAACGGCAGCCCTCAAGTCTACACCTTGGTGATATATTGTCCTCTTCAATACCGGATGAAACCTTTTACCAAACGGACTAGTAACCCCTCTCCACTTAACAGGCCATTGAAATGCAAAGGCGTTGCTAGTACTTTTGCCGCTACTCCTACTGTTACTGTTACTGTTACTGTTACTGGTTATGGCACTTATCTTATCTAAGCTAGGGTTTTTTACAAAAAGTTTCTGCCCCACTTTCAGGTTACTGCTAGCCAGATCATTAGCATCAAGCAATTCTGCTATTTTCACCCCGTATCTTTGGGATATCCTACTGAGCGAATCCCCTTTTCTGACTGTATAGTAGACACCATTTACAGTTGGATACTGCAGCTTTTGCCCTGCTATTATTTTACCATTTTTTACATTCGGGTTATTTGCAACAAGTATATTGTAATCTACGCCGAGAGTCTTAGCTATTTTGTATAATGAATCCCCTTTTCTAATAGTATACTCTTTTATTTCTGGTTTTTCTTTTACAACTTCAGCCGGTTTCTCAGACTCAGTATCTTGTGCAACTAAAGTTTCGTCTGGAGTTTCCGAAAAATCGAACTCTTTTTCGATAGTAACGAAATTGGAGTCGAGTATCTGTACTCCACCATTTGTTATTTCAGAATCCTCGTAGTAGTCTGTAAAATTAGACAAATTCACTACTTCTCTGCTTCTTATGTCGAAGGCCTTGCCGAACATCAAAGTGCTCAGGGCAAGCGACACTAGGAAAAAGATATTCAACCCCCTTCTTTTCACTATTTATCTCCTCCTAAAAAGACCTCCAAGAGTTCCTTGTTGGACCTGCTCTTTTTTATAGCATCTATGAGAAGCTTTGCTGCTCCGACTTTATCATATTTTGCAAGCTGTCTCCTTATATTCCATATGACATCTAGTTTATCTGACTCTATCAAAAGCTCTTCTTTTCTTGTACCTGACTTTTGAATATCTATTGCAGGGTATATTCTTAATTCTGCCAAGTTTCTGTCTAGGTGTATGTCCATATTACCAGTACCCTTAAATTCTTCATAAATAACATCGTCCATCTTACTTCCTGTGTCTATAAGAGCAGTTGCTATTATAGTCAGGCTTCCACCTTCTTTTATGTTCCTTGCAGCACCAAAGAACTTTTTAGGGTGGTAAAGTGCCATTGGATCTATTCCTCCGGAAATAAGTTTTCCACTTGAAGGTATAACTATGTTATAAGCTCTGGCAAGTCTAGTCAAACTATCCATAAGGATAAGTATGTCATACCCGTCCTCCAGCTTTCTTTTAGCAGTCTCGAGAACACTCTCTGTTACCTTTATATGATTTTTAGGATCTTCATCGAAGGTGGAAGCAAACACCTTGGCTCCTTTAACCGATTCTTTTATATCGGTTACCTCTTCCGGCCTTTCGTCTATCAAAAGTATCCACACCTCTATGTCACTGTTATTTTTTATTATGCTGTTTGCAATTTGGCTTATAAGCATTGTTTTTCCAGCCTTTGGTGGCGCTACTATAAGACCACGTTGGCCCTTACCTATAGGTGATATGAGGTCGATTATTCTCCCAGATACATTTTCACTGAAATCATAAGCCTCTAGCACCACCTGCTCCATAGGATAGCCCGGTACTAGTTCATCAAAAGGTATTCTAGCCTGTGCTTTTTCTAGGCTCTCCCCATTGACAGAAAAAAGCTTTTTCAAGGCATAGTTTCTTTCTGTTTCGCTCGGCTCCCTTACTTCTCCTATTACGAGATCACCTTTTCTTAACAGAAATTTTCTTATCTGTGATGCAGAGACATAGATATCCTTTTCAACACTTGTATTCCTCAAAAACCCATATCCGTCAGATAGAATATCGAGCTCTCCCCATGCTATGCTCTCGCCGTCCTTTTGATCATAGATATCTGTTATAATAGTTACAAGTTCATCTTTTTTATATTTAGTGTGATTTTCTATTTCTAAAACTCTTGCAACTTCTCTAAGCTCTTTTAAAAGCAAATTTCCCAATTTTTCCATATTTTAAACTCCGTTATCTTTTTATATATAGTATATACATCGATACTAGATAAACAATACCTATAACAAAAGAATCGTACTTCACCTTCTTTTTATTAAACAGAATCCCCACCATAAAACAAAGTAATATCAGCATAGAAAAACATGCCGTTATTATATGAAAATCTCCCAATTTATCGTAAATAGGTCCCTTCGTATAGAACAGATCAGTAAAGAATATTATCAAAACATTGAATACATTACTCCCAAGTATATTACCTGCAGCCATATTGTAAGATCCTATCCTAACAGCATGTATGGACACTGTAAGCTCCGGAAGCGAAGTCGCTAATGCCAGAAGTATTACCCCTACAAAGCTCTCTCCTAAGCTTATACCGAATATCGGCGTTACAGCTATCTTATCACCTAAAAAACTAAGCGATACACCTGAAAGTACTACGATTAGCGAACTTCTTAAAAACCCTAACTTTGCTTCTTTATATGTAAAAGTCGTTTTTTCAACCTCTGACTCTTCCTCTTCGACTAAGATTTCCACCATATACTCGTGTTCATAAGTATAAATGAGCTTTATAGATACAAAATAAGTTATAAATATTAGTATCGAAGCGATATTTATTTGCAGGATATTCATGTTGCTAACTGCATACCCTATTAAAAATATAATAGTTAGAAGAATTGAAAAAAAGGCAGTTACAAAATTCTTATGACTAATTGACGAGGAAAAAGAAAATTTCTTTACTACAAAAATATCTAATATAAATATTATAAAAATGTTAAAAAGGTTACTTCCAAATATATTGGAAACCGCCATATCCGGGTTTCCCATCAAGGTAGCACTTATGCTTGTAATAAGTTCTGGAAGAGACGTGATAGAAGCTAATAATATAACTCCTACCCAAGATTTTTCAAGACCCTTAATGTCACCGATAGCATCACCATACATGCTGAGTTTTCTACCAGAAAACACAATCACAGCTGCAAAAAAAACAAAAAGACCTAAGTATAACATTACATTCTCCCCAATTCTAAGTATGTTTTTATTCCGGATATAAAACCTCTAGCATTGAAAGGCTTAGTTATAAACCCGTCTGCACCAGCATCAAATGAGTTTTTCTTATCTTGTGCAGAAAGTTTTGCAGAAAACATTATGATTGGAACTTCTTTCATCTTTTCTAACTTTCTCATCCTTCTGCATACTTCTACTCCGTCTATCTCAGGCATCATTATATCTAATATAACAAGATCAGGAGTGTCATCTTCCAAAATGCCTAAAGCTTCTTTACCGTCATATGCCTTAAGGACATCGTACGCCTCTGATTTTAAAAGCATCTCTATTACTTCAACTACATCAGCCTCATCGTCAACAATTAATATTTTTTTCAAGGAACTCACCTCTACATAGCATGATAGTCTATCTATTTATATAAAAAAGTTTAACTTCACCAGGTTTTAAACCGTATTCTAAATAATCTGGTATAAAATCCATTCTGTGTCCATGGGAAATGTCCTGTATTTCAAAGCCTCCCATTAGCTCATAAAAATCGCCGACATAGGCGAACTCAAAATCTGAATCACTTTTATTTATTATTACAAAAATCTTTTCACTGCCATCTCTACTCTCCTTTGAGAAAGCAAATAAATTCTGATTTTTCAAGCTGTATGGAGTAATTACGTTGTCCTCTTGGAGAATTTTATACTTGGATTTAATCTCATTTATCCTGGCTATCTCATATGTAAGATCATATTTTTTCTCTTCCCACCAAGCCGGGCTAGTACGAACGACATCTATTTTCTTTGTAAATCCGTATTCAAATCCTACTGTTATAGCTATGCTGGAGCAGAAATATGCACAAATGGAATATTTTGAGATTGCCATATCCCTATTTCCCTTCACTTCACTTGCATACCTTTCGGTATCATGATTTTCTGGAAAAGTCATGGACATAAATTCTCCAGCCCACTTGTTGTAGTCTTGTAAGAACCATTTTTCCTTAAAATCCCACCACTTAAAGCTATTCATCACGTAGTCGAAGCCAGCTCCTGCAACGTCTTTCAATGCTTCTACACTACACCCAAGAGTTTCACCAACAAAAATAACATCAGGGTATTCTTTTTTTACGTTTTCTATAAGGTATTTCCATAGTTCTTTGGGAACACTATAAGCTGCATCACATCTAAATCCCCTCAAACCAAGTTTACAATAATGCAGCAAAACCTCCAGCCAGTACTCCCAGAGTTCATCCCTCTCTGTAGAGTTCTCATTATCTATTTCAGCGAGGTCCTTCCATCCAACCCATACACCTTTATGATAAGCTCCTGGATTTTTGATATTTCCATTTTTATCCATGACATACCATTCAGGCTTCTCCTTTACCAGAGGACAGTCTATAGCTGTATGATTTATGACAAGATCCATCATCAATTTCAGGCCTCTTTTTTCTGCTTCTTCACACACCATTTGAAGGAGCTTGTTTCCCTTGTCTCTTTGAGCCTCAGGGTCTTCAAAATCATATTCACCTGTAACGTAAAGAGGGTGATAAAGATAGTAGTCTTTAACTGAATAATCCGATCCAGAAAATCCGGGATAAGTCAATGGATTTACGTATACCCAGTCGAAATTCATGGCTTTTATTCTATCAAAATGATCTATCCATTTTTTCATGCATCCTACAAGTTTAGGGTAAAGATTATACACCTTTATTCCTTTAGCCATAAAGACACCCTCCATTTTCCTGAATTTTTATTAATATTAATTATATTTTTCAAACTCAAATTTGTAAAGAGCAAAATCTTTATTCTATTATTTCACCGTATAAAGTCCAAGTTCTAGCCTCATTTATCCTAACATCTACAAATTTACCTGCTAAATTTTTATTTCCTTCAAAAAGAACAATTTTATTGGTGCTAGTTCTTCCACTTAGCATATCTTCATTTTTTTTGCTACTACCTTCAATCAATACTCTAACAACTTTTCCAACATAAGTTTCACTTATCCTCTTAGCTATACTATTTTGGACAGATATAAGTCTTTGAAGTCTGTCGCTTTTCACTTCGTCAGGTATCTGGTCAGTCATATCCGCCGCTTTTGTGCCCTTTCTTATAGAGTACATGAACATAAACGCATTGTCATACTCTACTTTTTTTACCACATCAAGCGTATCCTGAAAATTCTCTTCAGACTCTCCAGGAAATCCTACTATTATATCTGTAGTCAGAGCTGCTCCGCTTACCTTTGACTTTATTTTTTCAGCGAGTTCTATGTACTGTTCTTTTGTATAACCCCTGTTCATTTTTTTTAACGTCTCAGAAGCTCCTGCTTGAAGCGGTAGGTGCAAACTTCTTGCTATCTTATCATTAGCGGCTATTATGTCTATTACCTCATCTGTAAAATCCCTAGGATGAGGCGAAATAAACCTTACCCAAAACTCTCCACTTATTTTACATATCTCTTTTAGGAGGTTGGCGAAACTATTACCATCGCCTAGATCTTTGCCATAGGAATTAACGTTCTGCCCGAGAAGCACTATCTCCTTGTAACCTTTTGCCACATAGTCCTCTATTTCTCTGAGCAGTTCATCCATAGGTACAGACCTCTCCCTGCCACGCACATATGGAACTATGCAGTAGGCACAGAAGTTATTGCAGCCATATGTTATAGCTATAGATGCCGTCTTCCCATCATCAAACTCCGCGTCAACTCTAGGCGGCAGTTCATCTTCCTTGTCTATCAAAATCACAGGTTTTAACTCTTGAGTCTCTAGTTTTTCTACTATTTCTGGTATCTTGGATATATTCTGATTCCCCATAACTATATCAACATGCTTCACCTTTTTGGCCAGCTCGTCTCCCTGCTCTTGTGCAAAACATCCAGTCACACCTATAATAAATTTACCATTCTTCTTTTTCTTTATGGATTTTAATTCCCCGAGCTTACCATATACCTTGCTAGCCGCTCCTTCTCTCACCGTACATGTATTTAAAAATACCGCATCCGAATCATTTATATCATCTATTATTTCATATTGCATCTCTTGCAAAAGTTTTTTTAATTTAGCACTTTCGTTTACATTCATCTGGCAGCCATATGTTATAATTGTTGCCTTTTTTTTCATTACTCCTCCTCATTTATTTCGCTTGCTTTTTGAAAAATTGCGTATTCAAAATTATATCATATTTTAACCAACTTATCAATGCAATATTCCAGGTGTCGCACATTTGCTACTTAAATATTTCACCGGCCTCCAGATACCACAAAAGTAAATCTAAGTGGTCCATAGGTATACCAATTTCATCGGAGTACTTTAACATTTTGCTCTCTATCTCCATGTATTTTTTTCTGGTAATGGTCTTAGGCACATCTTTTATTACCCCAAGCTTAACCAAGTTTTTAAGTATATGCCTGTCCAAGATTGCTATCTCGTCTCCAAAGCCAACGTTTCTCAAAAAATGGCTTGCCTCTTTGTAGCCTATACCACGTATATTCTCAACGAGCCATTCACGCTTTTCATGCACTCCTCCAAGTGAATCCACTATATGTTTTGCGGCTATTATCCCTTCATTATCAGACATAATATCCCTAAGCAGTACCAGGTTTTTAGCCTTGTTATTTTTGAATCTCACCACATTTAGATAGTCAACTATCTCTTCTTCGCTACCCTCAAACAGCAAAAAATCATCCCTAAGTTTGCTTATCGCCCCCCAGGCATTCCTAGCCTTAGACTGCGGTGTCAGTACGCAGAAAGCAAGCTCTACATATATGTCTATATCATTTCCAGTAAGCCACACATTTTTAAAATCATCCAGCCTCTTCTCTACACTGCCTTTTATCTCTTCATATATCAACTTAACCTCTGAAAAAAAGTCTTCTATGTATTCCACCATTTTCTCCCCTTTAACATTTTCCCATATTTTATCATAAATATTTCACTTTATGGAGATTATTTACAAAAAAATTAAATAAACTGTATTATAATTGTATTAGACGCTATTCATACCCATTTTGATTATCTATATGTGATATAATTTTAATTAAATTAAAAAGCGGATATTTTAAATATTGTATTGAGATGACAACAGGAGGAGCTTCATGAAAAAGATAATATGGAAATCTATGCTGCCATTTATACTAGGGCTGATAATTTTTGCCGCACTGGCACTCTTTAACCAACTAAACCAAATCGCCGCCTCCACCGAAAATATTCTCCCGGGAGGATTTTACATGGCATGGACTGTATTTTTGGTAATAGGTGTTTTCACATTCTTGCCGGTTATAAAAATTTTACTACTGCCAAAGCCACTTCAACGTCCAGACGTAGACTGGTCCCTTGAAAAAAAAAGGGAGTTCTATTTTTCGTATAAAAAAAGGATACTGGCAAACTCAAAAAAGAAAACCTCGCCTTATAATGGGGATATCCCTGCCGAGGTATTCCAGAACTTAGAGTCTGCCAACAGCATGGGGGCAATAAAAGATGCGCTAAAAGAATTTGAGTCCTATATAGATAAAAGTGCGGATAAATTGATAAGAGACTATGCCGGAGCAGTCTTTACATCTACTGCTATCTCGCAAAATGGAAGTCTTGATGCCGTATTTGTGCTCAAACTTCAAATTGAACTACTTTGGAAACTGGCACATCTGTATAGTCAAAAACCTGGAGTGAAAAATCTGCTAAACTTATATATCCAGGTTTTCGCAAATGTACTGGCAAGTGTCGGCATAGCCGAAATACCTGTGGAAGAAGTTGTGTCATCCATTATTAACAAGACATTTGGTTCTATATCAAACATGCCGCTGATATCATCTTTAAGCGGAAAGATAGGTGATAGTATCTTTGAGGGTACTGTAAATGCCCTTTTATCATTGAGGGTCGGTCTGATAGCAAAGGATTACTGTAAGGTGTCTGTTGAGTTTGACCCAAAAGTTTCTAGGATATCTAGTCGAAAAAATTCTATTAAAATGATAAATGAGATAAAGTATAAGGATACAATTTTAAAGCTTTTAAAGGGAAAGAGTGGTGCTGATGCTTAGACAAATTGGAATTAAGATAAATGAGATCGGTAAAAAAGTTACAGGATTTTCCAGCAGTTCTGACATCTCAAAATTGGAGATAAAAGACAGCGCCCTAAAAAAATTAATAGTCTCAAATGCTGAAAAGATTGAATTATTGCAAGAAGAAATAGAGGCTTTAAACCAAGCTTTTGAAAGTTTCTACAAAAAGACCAGAGTACTTATTTTTTTAAACATCATACTTTTTTTTACAGTTTTAGTTTTGCTGTATATTATTTTTTAAAGGGATAAATTCTGTTTTAAAGGCATCTAACTCCATAAAGCGGTTACTTAAAACAGCAGGTGGCATGAATCGTGTGATTCCTGCCACCTGCTGTTTTAAGTAACTATCAAAGCTTAAATCCATATGGCAAAATCTCTTCTACTCCAAAAATCATACGATCCCCTTTTAAATTTGAAAGGATAATTATCGTATCTTTGTCTGAAAATTCATATATTACCTGTCTGCATGCACCGCAAGGGCTTACCGGCTCCTCTGTATCAGCTACTATTGCGATGGCTATTATTTTTTTCATACCATTGGTTACAGCAGTAAATATGGCGGTCCTCTCTCCACAGTTCGTTAGTCCGTAGGAGGAATTTTCTACATTAACCCCCGTATATACCTCTCCGTTATCAGCCATAACAGCCGCTCCAACCTTAAATTTAGAATATGGGGCGTAAGCCATCTCCCTCGTTTCTACAGCCCTACGCACAAGTTCTGATATTGTTTTTTCATCCATTGCAATGCCCCTTTCCCTATTCAAAAAGTGTTCCCAGGGCTATCTCTATCATATCCTTAAAAGTAGTCTCCCTTTCCTTCGATGTTGTCTCTTCACCGGT